>JBBQSF010000118.1:0-9779 GCA_038214085.1 Bacteroidales bacterium
ATTGGGTATCGATCACTTGTTTATCGATGAAAGCCACAAATTCAAGAACTTGACTTTTACCACCCGTCACGACAGGGTTGCAGGTCTGGGTAATGCTGATGGTTCTCAGCGGGCGCTCAATATGCTGTTTGCGCTTCGTACAATACAGGAACGCACAGGCAAGGATTTGGGCGCTACATTTCTTTCGGGAACGACCATTTCCAATTCACTCACCGAATTGTACCTGTTGTTCAAGTACCTGCGCCCGAACGAACTCGAACGACAGGGCATAAATACATTTGATGCCTGGGCAGCAATATTTGCCAAAAAGAGCATCGACTACGAATTTTCGGTAACCAATGAAATCGTGCAGAAAGAACGGTTTCGGTATTTTATCAAAGTTCCTGAATTGGCAGCTTTCTATGCCGAAATTACGGACTTCCGCACGGCAGCAAGTATCGGAATTGATCGCCCGGAAAAGAACGAAATACTCCATAACATACCACCGACTCCCGACCAGCAGGATTTTATCGGACGTTTGGTTGCCTTTGCCAAAAACGGCGATGCCACGCTTTTGTTCCGCGAACCGCTTTCTGACGGAGAAAAGACAGCCAAGATGCTTATTGCAACCGATTATGCCCGGAAAATGTCGCTGGATATGCGCATGATAGCGCCGGATCGGTACGGAGACCATATTGACAATAAGGCTAGCCATGTTGCTCACCGGATAGCAGGTTATTATCAGGAATACAACAGGCACAAGGGCACGCAGTTTGTCTTTTCCGATCTGGGAACTTACCGCCCCGGCCAGTGGAATGTTTACTCCGAAATAAAGCGAAAATTGGCTGAAGACCACGGCATTCCACCACATGAAGTCCGTTTTATACAGGAAGCTAAAACTGAAAATGCCCGTAAGTCCATGATTACCGGAATGAATGAGGGAAAGATACGGGTATTGTTTGGCAGTACCGAAATGCTGGGAACTGGGGTTAATGCGCAGAAACGGTGTGTGGCTATCCATCACCTCGATTGCCCTTGGCGTCCTTCCGACCTGGAACAGCGCGACGGTCGCGGTATCCGGAAAGGGAACGAGGTCGCCAAACTCTATGCAAACAATAAAGTTGATGTAATTCTGTATGCGGTTGAAAAATCGCTCGATGCCTATAAATTTGGCTTGCTGCATAACAAGCAGTTGTTTATCAGGCAACTCAAAAACAACTCACTGGGTTGTCGCACCATAGACGAAGGCAGTATGGATGAAAAAGGGAGCATGAACTTCTCAGAGTATGTCGCTATCCTTTCTGGCAATACCGAACTATTGGAGAAAGCCAGACTGGAAAAGAAAATCGCGGCATTGGAAAGTGAACGGCAAGCGTTTGTGCGGGGCAAATCATCATCCCGCTACAAATTGGAAACCATTGTGCAGGGCTTAGAAAAAAACAGTAACCTTATAGACCGTATTTCCAAAGATATGGAAACCTTTAATTCACGGTTACAAACTGCGCCGGATGGTTCAAGACTGAATCCTGTGCAGTTGGATGTTTTGCAAGGCAGCAATCCGAAGGAAGTTGGTATCAGGTTGAATGAGATAAGCGCTAAAACCCATACACATGGCGCGCACGAACCTATTGGTACATTGTATGGCTTTTCGCTTTTAGTAAAGACGGAAACTACATTAAAAGAAGGTTCCGATATAACCCAAAACCGATTCTTTGTTAAGGGCAAGGGTGAAATCCTGTACAACTACAACAACGGATTGATGGCTTCCGACCCGAAAATTGCAGCGCAGAACTTTATCCATGCGTTGGATAGCATGCCCCGCCTGTTGGAGAAATACTGTGCGGATAACGAGAGGATCTCGAAAGATATTCCGGTACTGAAAGAAGTCGTCGAAGCTGTCTGGCGTAAGGAGGACGAGCTAAAGATACTCAAAACGGAATTGAATAGCCTTGAACGACAGATTAAACTTTCGTTGAAACCTATTGTACAAACTGAAGGACAAGCTCCAGCCACCATAACAGACAATCAAATACTACCAATTTCTTTTAAATTCACTCAATCGAAGCAAACAATGGATGGGAGATAAACGATGTCCTTTACCTTGACATCATACAAGTGAAAAAAATAATCGGCAAAGGTTTGATTAGTAATAGGATTTTGTCTACAGCATAATGACAAGCTACACCTATATAACCTAGATAGGGATCTGCTCTTGTTTGATGCAGCAGAAAAACTAAGCTTACTCGAGTGGCTTGATTTTGTATCCTTAGGACGAAACATTATTCAGTCAGGAGATTCGGGTTCCAATACTTATCTGAAAGGGGTCTTCCGATCAGATGAATTCTATTTTTTCTGTTTATTTAAATGGTATACTTTTCAATTGAAATAAATTCGCATAAGAGATTTGCACCTTATAGGAAAAATTTCACTTCGCGTTCTTATGCTATGTAAAGTTTATTTGTATTTTTAAACTTCTTAAAACAGCTTACAACAAATGTGTACTGCCGCGTATAGAGGGCACACACATAGTTTTTTGGCAAAAAGGAATTCAGAAGACTGATAAGTTTAATGCCTATTGACAAAGTTTGTATAAACTTATAGATAATTGTTCATAAACTCATGTTCGTTGCATACACTGTTTGTTAGATGCCACTTCACAGAGGTCAATAAATTGGAATGAAAATTAGAAAATATAATATGCAAATCGGAAATATAATTGGTGAGAAAATTCAGATTAATAAGTTTGGCGGACCTGAACAATTAAAATTAAAACAGATTGATGTATTTCCACCCCAAAAAGGTGAAGTGAGGATAAAAATATTAGCAATTAGTGTGGGGATTACCGACTTACTGGCTCGTTCAGGCAAATATCTTCTGCAACTATTTACTCCACTCACTCCTGGGTATGACTGTATAGGTGAAATAATCGACTGGCACGCAAGTGTGGATGCAGATTTAGCAAAAGCAAATCAGGGAAAAGGAACACGTGTTGCAATTTGTTTACCTCGGATGGGGACTTATACAACTCATTTATGTATAAAACCATGGCAGATAATTACCCTTCCAGACAATCTTGCGACAATCAGGGCTGCAGCAATACCGCTTGATTACTTAACAGCTCATAGTTTAGTTAAAACTCATGCCCAAATAAAAAGAGGACAGAAAATTCTTATTCAGGGGGGGAGCGGAGCAGTTGGTAGTATTGTAATAAGATTGGCGGTTAAGATTGGAGCAAAAGTTTACGCAACAGGTTCATTCCGGAATAAAAGTTTTATTGAGAGTTTAGGAGCCCATTTTTTTGATTATTCTGAAACCAACCTGCATGATAAGATTCTTCTAATGGAACCTGATGGATTAGATGCGGTTTTATTGCATTTTAGTGGAAAGTTGTTATCTAAAGCTCGAAAAATAACAAAAAGAGATGGAATAGTTGTAAATTTTGCATTTGCCACAAATAAAATAGGCAGGGAAAAATTTGATACATTGTTTGGTGCATTAAATATAAAATTAAGACAATCAATCCCATGGATTTATCCACACAGTGCTTTATGCTCAATTCCTGCTGAGATTTCAAAAAATCACGACTGGTATAGGAAAACACTTGAAGAAGCACTTGAATTTGTATCCAACGAATATATTCGAATTGATACAGGGCATATTTATCCATTGCATATGGCATCGGAGGCACATCGAATTATTGCGAACAATGAAAATAACGGTAAAATTATTTTAACATGTGATTAAATGTAAAAGTTTGGAACTCATAGATTAGGAGGTATTCAGGTTATCCAGTATTCAACGCTCCTTCACCTCACTTATGCCATCTTCTAAAACCTCACTTGGATCAGTTCCTTATTTCTATCGTATGTTGGTTTTGACACCAAATGGGCATACCCCGCAATCGTTCATTGTAATATTTTGGGTATTACTATTTCCCAAATCTTAGCCCGATAGTTAAATCGATCCGGTATAAACTTTCATTGGGATCGTTTTCATCCTTTCCCAACTTAACAGTTTGAATTGTTGACCCATCGTCCCATTTGTAACTGGATAAATAGCCTGAAATAAGGGAAAGTTGAAAACCCAGACTAGTCTTTTTTGTAAGCTCAAATTCATAAGCTATATCATAAGACATTCCGAAGGTATTGCCAGTCATTTTATAGTTGTTCACAATAAGTTTATCATCATTATATCTCATATAACCCATGCCTAGTACCAAAATTAACGCCCTGCTTTTAGTGCTATTTAAAAATCGGGTGGAGATTGTCGGACCAAAGAAGCCTATAGTCAATTTATCACTCATCCGGCCATATTGCCTAACTCCCTGGTCATCTTCAATATAAATATTGTCGAGATTGTTCGATGAGTTAAACCGGGCATATTTCACACCAAGCCCAAACACCTCTGAAAAATAGTAGGTTAAATCGGCTCCGACAACAAAACCTGATTTTAGTTTCCTGACATAATCTTTAAAATCGGAAGGAACCCCATCTCCAATTTTTGCGGCTTGATAACCAAAGCCACCATTAATTGCAAACCTGAACTGCTGATAATTCGGATGTCCGATTACTTTGTCTTTTGGCACGTCACTTTCCTGAAAAAAGTTAATTTGATGATTGCTGACTTTCTCTATTGGAAGTAAAGTGCTTCGTATTTCGTCTTTGTGTTTAAACGTGAAATAAATATTCTCTTTTTTAACCTTGGTTATTTTGCAGTTGATAGAATCGCCATCGGATGTAACAATCAGGTCTTGAGAAGAAACAGCTTTGGTAATTAAAAGAAGCGCAATCAGTGTGAAAATAGTTTTCATTGGTTTTTCGCCTTAAATGATTCAAATTCAGTTTTTCCTGTTTTCCAGTCCACAAGTTCAAGTTTGGGTCGCCCTATAAAAGCGCCCATCACAACGCTGCACCTCAGGTAGTATTCGTGGCCAATTTTAATGTCAACCGGAACTTCTGATTTTGATTCGGTTTTGGCCCATAATGTATTTAATCCATCCTTTTTAACTCTTACCGAAGTTTTGTAATTGTTCTTTACCCGACAGATTACCGAATCGCCCAGATTTATGTCGTAGCTTATTATTGGCCCGACCCCGCTGTAACGGTAAACGTTGATTACAGCATAGTCGGCATCAGAGAGGAATGGCTCTTCTTCTTTTGCCAATAATTGCTCAATATTGTCAACCTTCAATATTTTGACAGTGATCCTGTGACAAGAACTTCCGAATGCCGAGGGAAGCTGATGCTCAATTATCTTAATGGCATTTCCACCCGCTTTCCGTGCCTCCAGTTTCGCCTTGTCCAATGCAACTTCATAACCACAATTGGTAGAAAAACCAGAGTCTCCAATCCTGACCTGGCCCAGAACTTCCGAACCGTTAGGTTCCGCCTGATCAAGGCCAATAACGGCAACTTCCTGCTGATAATCCAATGCAGGGTAACTTTTAGTTAAACTTGTTGAAATCTTTGGACTGCACGAAACGAATGTAAGCAGCAGTGATATGATTATTGATCCATGAAATTTTTTCATTGTTTTTCGTTTATCAGTTGTATTGAATTTTGACGCTCTATGTCACTGTGCATAAGGAAGCCGCTTAATTGCAGGTAATTGTTTTCGTCCTGTTCGGGGTGGCAGAATTCATCTCGTAATATTCAATTAAAAATGAACCCTTATCAAAAGATATTCCTAAGTTACAGGCTTTATCCGACTCGTTTGCCGTAAATGTTTGGCTGTAATTGGTAAGGTCAAAATCCGAAATTGTCCAGTTGACGTTTGATCCAAGTGCATAAAACCAGGTAGCTTTTCTCTCCGTGTTTGTACCTTGGCTTGTTCCGGTATGAGAAACTGTTGTCGTATCGGCACTCAACGAGGTTATTTTTATTTTTAATGCAGTTCCTTTGGCCAATTGGGCAGCCAGACTTAAACTTGTATTTGGCCGTGTACCATAGGCGGTTCTTGATAACGAGAGGATATTGTCGCCATTTATACCCGTTTCCGGATATGTGATAAGAGACTGCGTCATTACAAATTTCGTTTCAGAGATAAAATTAGAAACGTATTTCCCAAAATCAGGAATATTCGCAGATACACCAATATCGCCATAGCGTTTGCTTAAATTTGATTTGACTGAAACAGGATTAATCATAACAGCATGGTTGATCAGGGCTGAACCTAAAGGTTGACTGCTAAGAACACCGTCATCCCTGATATCGTTGCTAATGTTGGACAATAACTCTGTCATTTCACTTTCGGAACGATAACCCTGAAGGATGGCAGATACGGCCAATAATATACCGTTATCATCACCATTTTCGGCAATGTTTAAATTTTCTGAAGCTTTAACGTCGCTTTTTGTGATTTCAAAAATATTCAGGATTTCTTTTTGAGCCTGATTTTTGGCATCGGCAAACGTCATTCCGCCTTTCATCAGGTATTCTACCCTTGGTTTCTCCAAATGTGTCAATACATTAACATTTATTTCACTCTTTCCTGAAATGTCAGCAAGCGCATTTAGCGTAATCTGAGCATTCGATTGTTCACCGGAAACTTCATTAAAGTAAAATCCATCAGCTCTCAAACCAATATAGTTTGAGCTTAAAGAAATATCATTTAGTTCAAATGTACCTTTATTGTCGATAATTTGAGTATTAAACGATTTGCCGGAAGCCGATAAGTTGGATTGCAGATCGTAAACCGTCACTGAACTGCCATTGATAAACGGACCTTTTTGTACATAGCCGGTTACATTTTGTACACTGCCTTGGGTACTGTTGTCCTTTTGGCAATTGGTCAGAAGTATGTTCACTAAAATTAGTAAGCATACGGTTACTGAAATTGGGTAATGCTTTTTCATGATTTCTGGTTTTATTTTTTAATATTACATTTCTCATTTAACTACAAAAAGAATTCAATTCTAAATTACAAAAGCGAAAAAATAAGCTACACTTGGGAGC
The DNA here is from genome assembly GCA_038214085.1 of Bacteroidales bacterium. GTDB lineage: Bacteria > Bacteroidota > Bacteroidia > Bacteroidales > CG2-30-32-10 > JBBQSF01. The sequence continues at coordinate 6,933 of JBBQSF010000118.1, forward strand.
AGCTAATTCTATTTCGTGTTACACACGCTAAATCAATAACCCCTCAGTTACGCTAACGCTCAAACCATTGGCAGTGTGGAAATAGCGTAATAATTTATAATCCTTCTTTCATTTTACTCCCTTTCAATCGAAGATTTTAAACGCAAATCCAGCGCCTAAAATCAATCCTCCGGGTTGCAAAGAATTTAATATATTTTTTGAAGTTCCCGAGAGGACTGAACCATCTGTTACCCTCCATCGCGAGGATTCCATCGGAATTGCGTAGCCTAATTCGATATAAAAAATATTTGCCTTTCCAACTCTCCAGTTGCGGTCTATTGCAAGGCTTATGGTACTTGCCGATAAATAATTAATGGTTACATCTTTTTCCTCTCCTGACTCAAGTTCCATGTTTATTTTTAAGTTTTCCAGTCCCGAAGAATAGGAATATCCCAAACAATACGACCATCCACCTACTGCATTAAGGTTGTACTTTAATCCGATGGAACTCTTATAGCCCCAGCCGCTTAAACCTACACCACCGCGAAGAGCCAATTTGTCGTAAAGCCCGATTGTTCCCGAAAGGCCAATAACCCCGGTAAAATTATCTATGCCTGTTCCTACCCCTAAATAAAAGGGATGAGATTGCTCAGGTCGATTCTCTGTAATTGTTTGTGCTCCTAACTCAAACAATAAAAATACACACATTAAAATTAATGAGATTTTTTTCATTATAATGATTATAATATTTTAATATTGAATTTTTATAAATCATAGAATTAAGTTTAAAAGAAGCCGCCCTTACGAGCAGCTTCTTCCTGTTATTTTGGGATTACAAATCCTGGGCTAAAAGGTGCTGATTGCAAATCAGCACTAGCGGCCAGCTTTTTACATATCCGCAGGAGCGGGGGTTTCATTCATTGACTAAAAAAACCTCTTTGAGAATTAACTTACTTAATAAAGAATCATTGGTATTTTTTAAATCATTTTTATAATGCGAATTTATTATGTATTCCGCCTTATCGCTCAACTGTTGATATAATTCCTCGTTCGAAATAAATGTCCAATATTCGTCGAAAAGTAAACATTGCTTCAGTTCATTCTTTATGACAGCAATATAAATTTCATTATAATCAGCTAATTCATTAAATGATAGTTTTTTAATGTCTTTCCGATCTAATCTATATTCTCTAATTGCTTTTGCTAGCCTTACCTTAAATTCTGTTTGTTGATAATCTGTTATTTTTTCAAATTCTTCAACTTGAAATATTACTGCATTTGATAAAACTATGGAGTCATAAATACTATATTTGAAACAATTAAACCAATTATTTCTATAAATCAATTTTGCTTCCTCAAAAGTTTTTACTTTTTCTAAATATCGATCTTCAAATTGTCTTCTTTTTATTTCATCCTTATAATTTTCGACACTGCCAAATCTATATACTACAAATGAAACCAAAGATTCATGTATTTTTAAATTAATATCTATGAATCTTAACTTGCCCTTTTCAATGTAGCCGATAATTGGTATTCCTATTGAATAAAGTAAAAATACAGAGTCTGATTTACTTACAGCAAAATTTATTGCCTTAGTAAAAGGTGATTGCTTCTCTAACTTAAATTTTATGTCCACATCATTTTGGTCAAAAAAATAATTATCCAAATAATAAGTAGTAGAATCATGTTCGATTATAAAGAAATTGGGTCCTTTTTCAAATTTCAAATCATCATTATTCATTTGATTATTTAATGGATTAATCTTAATGCTGAATACTGGAAATGCTTTGATATTTAGCTTTTTGCCTGAATTAAATATATTTTCCTGAGTCAACTTTATTTTTAATCTATTAGTCCATTCAGCTTCTTGTTTCTTTATGGTTTGGCCTAAATTATCTGGAATTACACCTGATGTGAAGATTAAACTTAAGATAAAAAAACAAATAGTAATTTTTGTGTTTTTCATAAATATATATCTTTAATTTATTATTTAATTCCTATCACTTCGAACAAATAATCATTTGAGGTTCCTGAGTTAAGTGATGATTGATCTATTCTGGCATAAGTACCAGTTGCAGGATCCATTATAATATAGGTTCCGTCAGACGAATTATAACCAATAATTACTACATTATGATAGACTAAAGTTTTTTTTCGTAAGTCACGATCTAAATATTGAGTACCGGTATATATATTCGCCATTATCGGATACCCATTATTGATTGTTTGTGCAATATTGTCGATTGATATCTTATTTATTGTGAAAAAGTTACTTAAAGTGGCTTCAGCCCTATCTATTTTTGTAATTCCATTAGTTATAAAATTCACATCATTATAAGATTTCATATACCATTTCATATAATCTCCACTTCTAGCTTTTCCGTTATAATAAATTGATATATATTCCATCCCAAAAGCAAAACATTGGCCAGGTATTTGAGAAGTTTGATTATTTTGGAAATTTTGAATCAAAACATCACCATCTTGTGGCACATAAGGTGAAGAATATAGCTTATCACGTCCTATTGACACACTTGGCCCTCCAAATAATTTATCATCAATATTTTTACCGACATCCCAAAAATCTTTAATATTATTACCAGATTCTCTCCATGCAGTTTTTAAACTTTCTCCTCCAAAAATGATCCTTCCGAGAAAGTCAAAAGGAGAAAGAACTGCTCCAAAAAAACCGAGTATTTCCTTGAATAAGTAACCACTGGAATCAGTATATCTCAATGGATTGTTCAAACAATAGGAATACCTGTTGTAACTTTGAGTTAAACCGCCATCCTGCACAAAAGGGTCAACATTTAAAAACCTGCCTACCAGCGGATCATACAACCTGCCATTCATGTTAATCAAATTGAA
>JBBQSF010000119.1:0-9677 GCA_038214085.1 Bacteroidales bacterium
TACCTTAAAAATTTATGGAGTTTATAAATATGATTACTTGGACTTGGTACGGCTCAAACATGGACTTTCCCTTATCCGTGTGTAAAGATAATTCGTGGCTTCACGCCTGATTCATATATGGTTTTGCGTGCTTCCTGTTGCGTTAAATTGCTTTTCACAAGGCAATTAAACTGGCAAAAGTTGGAATAAAATCAAAAAATGTTGACTATATATGGCGAAGCCGTAAACACCTCTTTCTCTTGGCACGCGCAGCGTAAACCATCTTAGATTTTTTTTCTTTTATGCCGAAGTTTAAAACAGACGGTGGTAATTCACATTATATTGCACGAAGTGCCAAACATGATTACAAAGAATGAAAAGCGATAAATGCCCCTCACAAAAAGGGGCTGGGGTTTTCATTTTTTTTATTCCGCTGTCCCCTATTAGTCAAAAGCGGTTCGGGAAAAACCACTTTTGATAAACTCACCTATTTTTCCCGAACGGCTTTTGCGGGGCATTAAAGTCAACTCGTCACATTTCTTATTTTTATTTTTTGAAACTATTCATCGCTTGCGGTTTTGGAAAATAAAAATAAGATATGTGTTCCGCTCTGCCTATTGGAGAAATGGATTTGATAAGCTATTCGGTTATCAATATCATTTATCGGCGATATTGCCGGAACGGCTTTAAACGCAAGCTATGCTTGTTTGATTCTTACCTTACTGCCTTTTAAGGCGATTAGTTCTTTCGGGGCTAACACGTCGCAGTGAAAGAAAATATACCATTGGGTTAGCGTGGCTCTTTGAGCATAGGTGGTGAGGAAACGGAATAGCACAAGGCGTTGGGGAATGGAATGGAGCTTTATTGGCTGCTTTTTGTGGGTTGATTGGTGAAACTCTTGACCGAAGGGCAAGGGTTTCACCTGTGGGTGGAAAAAGCAGCCGTAAAGCGTAATGGAATGACATGGGTTGATTTGTGGCATGGAGAGACCGAACCACTTATGCTGTGCGGTGCTGAGGTGGGTGAAATGAAACAAACGTAATGTAGTGGAGGTTGGACGGTAAGTGACGTAGGAACGGCGTCAACTAGAACGGAATGAGAGAAGTGAATGAACCGACCTCAAGCACATGTAATAAAACTCGACATATTTTCTTTTACTGCACAACTGTTGGGTGGTGGGGCTCTTGAGGTCTTATATTGCCGGTACGGCTAAACAACTCACCGATTAGGTGTTTTATTCTTACCGCTCTCCCGTTAGGGGCTTATTCTTCGGGCAGCGTAGCGGGGCAAAGCGTTGATTTTGTGCGGCTATTATACATAATTAGGTTATGGGCTTCCTTATTAATTTGGCTATTTGCCAAAGGAATGACCATAACTACATGTTATGTATAATAGCTTTGGGTTGTTTTTTTCTGGCGCAAGTGCAGCACGGTGGTGGCGGTTGGAGTGCAAACGTCTTTTTTGCTATTCTGCAAAAAGTGTGACAGAAAAAAACAACAGCAGGGTGGATTGTGCGGAAGCCGACAAAAAGACCGTGCAAGCCCAGAGGTACGAGGGGCAGGGATTTTTGGCGGCTGGGGATATTGCCTGCGGAGCTGCCCGTAATTAACGAATAGGCGAAGCCTGACCGCTTTCTATCATTGTTGGCTAAAAAAAATAATCCGCTTAGGTTACGTAAGTGGAATTTTAGGATATTGGGGATTTGGAGGAAATGGATCATTTAACCAATATCCTCTAATTCCTCTATTTCCCCATATTACAAAAACCATGGTTGTTTTGTATCACAATGGTGGCGGTTGGGGATTTGTAGAGCTGACTGTAATTATTTACTGGACGAAGCTTGACTGCATTACTCCAGACTCTATTCTTCTAGGATTCTTTCTTTATTTCTCAAGACATCCTTAATTGCCGAAATAATGAAACCATTTGGTATTGGTATCTTCTTAAAAATGCACCTCAACTTTCTCAATCATTTTGTTAAATAATCATTTGCAAAGCACCCCATTTAAATCAACATGATCTATTGATAAAAACCAACATAAAATAGATCTGTCCACCTAATGAACCACTAAAATTATCTAACACTTAAATTGCAATAGTGGATTTATTTTACCGTAAAAGTGCTTTTTAACCCTTCATTACTGTTTTTTGCAATCCATATTTCAAAATCTCCAGACTCGGTCTTTCTTATCAAATCCCTTCCGTAAAAAGCCAGATCAGCAGCATTTAATTTAAATTCAACTATTTTGCTCTCACCAGCTTTAATAAATATCTTCTGAAAACCTTTTAATTCTTTTACTGGACGAGCAATAGAACCTACCAAATCGCGAATATAAAGCTGTACTACCTCGTAACCATCTACATTACTTGTATTTTTAATTGTTGCTTTAGCAGTTAATGAACCATCAACAGGAATTTGATTAATTGAAAGTTGAAGATTGGAATAATCAAACTTGCTGTATGAAAGTCCGAACCCAAAGGGATAAAGTGGATTCTTGCCAGAATCAAGATAAAAAGAAGTGTTTCCGAGCGATGTTTGTGGAGCTTCGAATGGTATATCGTCTAATGAGGGAACCCTTTCTGGAGCCGGACGACCAGTATTATAATGATTGTAGTACATTGGAATTTGCCCAACTTCACGCACAAACGTTACAGGTAGTCTTCCGCTTGGATTTTCTTTCCCAAACAATAAATCCATAATAGCAGGTCCACCCATGGTTCCCGGATGGAAACAGTATAAAACGGCATCAGTAAATGGCAAATCCCGTTCGATCGTTAGTGGCCGACCGGCAATTACAACCATAACAACGGGCTTACCAGCTTTTTTTATTGATTTAATTAATTCTGATTGATGACCAATTAAATTGATATTAGACAGACAGTGAGCTTCACCAGATAAAATTGCTTCTTCACCAACAAAGACAATAGCAACGTCGGCAGATTCAGCAGCCTTTATTGCTTTATAGAAATTTACACTTTTATCACGCGAATATGCAAGTCCGGGTTCGTAAATATAGTTTATAGTTGAATATTCTTCTTGTAAGGCTTTTAGTGGCGTAATCGTTTTATTCCTATCACCATCAAACGACCAGGTGCCTAACTGCTCGTAAGGAGAATTTGCCATTGGGCCGATAATAGCAATTTTCAAACCTTTCTTTAACGGAAGAATATCATTCTCATTTTTCAATAAAATTGATGACTCAACAGCTGCCTGACGAGCCATTTGCAAATGTTTAGGTGAGTAAGTGGAAGAAATCTGTTTTTCCGCCACAAATGGTTGTTCGAATAATCCAAGCCGATATTTGATCCGCAAAATATTAAGCACTGCATTATCTACCTCTTTAATTGAAACTTTTCCTTCATCAACGAGATCTTTTATATAATCAATATAAGTTTCACTGGTCATTTCCATATCCATACCCGCTTTTATCGAAATTTTGGCAACATCTTTTTTGTCTTTAGCAAATCCATGATCAATCATCTCAGTCATAGATTCCCAATCTGAAACAACAAATCCATCAAATTTCCATTCTTTTCTTAAAACTGTTTTCAGTAAAAAATTATTTCCCGACGAAGGAATTCCATCATTTTCGTTAAACGAAGTCATTAGAGTTGCTGCACCTGCTTCGATTGCTTTTTGGAAAGGTGGTAAATATACATTTCTCAATAATCTTATCGGAATATTTGTTGAATTATAGTCGCGTCCGCCTTCTGTAGCTCCATATCCGACAAAATGTTTTACACAAGCAGCAACTGCATTATTATCAGACAATTTATTCCCTTGAAAACCGCGAACCATGGCTGCTCCCATAACTCCTGCAAGATATGGATCTTCACCAAGACTCTCGGCAATTCTTCCCCAGCGGGCATCACGGGCAATATCAAGCATAGGAGCAAAAGTCCATGTTATTCCATCTTCCCTTGCTTCTGTTGCAGCTACTCGTGCACCGTTTTGGGCAATTTTTGGATTGAATGAAGCTGCTTGACCAAGTGGAATTGGGAAAATAGTTTTGTAACCATGAATTACATCGCGGCCAATAATCAAGGGAATACCCAAACGTGACTCCTTTACAGCTGTCCTTTGTATCTGATTGATGAGTTTGGGATCAATATTTAATAGCGAGCCTATTTCACTTTTTTTGATCCTCAGACTAATGCTGTCAAGGGTTGTACCAAAATTGATTTGATTCATCTGTCCAAGTTTTTCTTCCAGAGTCATCCTATTTAGCAAATTTCGGATAAACTTATCCTCTTGTTTGTTGTTTTTTTGCTCAGCGAAAGCACACATTGAAAAAAAGAGAGCCAATGTTGAAATTGTTAGAATTTTCTTCATATTCGTTTTTTTTTGAGATTAACAATACAATATAAGCTGAAATTTAAATTCAGTTCCCATATTGGATAATTCTAAATAGATATTCGTATTTGAATCTAAATGATATTTCACATGCTAACCCGACCACACAATGTTCGACCTTTCATTTTTGCCTCTAATTTGTGAAATGTTTTTTTTAAACTTTTTCAACCAATAAGTCTATGAAAGAATAGGTTGAACTGTTTTAAAGTTACGAAATAGTATATAAAGTAAATATTGTTGTTTGGAGATTAACCTTAGTATCTTAACTGTATTAGTTATGAATATTTTAATTATCATATTTAAAAATCTGATTTTAAATGTACCATTTATATTATGTTTACCGAATAAGAGGTAAACGCTAACTTACTTTTGAGCATGTAAGAATACGCGGATTCTTTGAGAATTTATCAAAATCTTCGCTTGCAGGATGCCCCGGAATAGGAATAAAATAATGTTTCTCATCATTGTAGGAGTTTCTCCCAAACATAACATATGCTAGTTTATATTGAGATATAATTGGATATAGATAATTTGAAAAATAGTCGGGTATTTTAATTCCTTCCATTCCCGTGTTTGTCAATGCAGCTATTTTATGGTTATTTTCAGCAAACTGGGTTATTATAGAAAGTTTATTATTCAAGGTCTTCATATATATTTTCCCCGAAGGATCATTCTCTTGATTTAAAGTCAGACTTACCCCAATTAAATCGATGTAATTATTTCCAGGGTAATAATCAGCAAAAGAATTTGTTGTGTTATCGGCATAGATGGAATATGAATACAGGATATGGTGGATGTTTTTCTTTTTTTGTAGATAATCTACTGTAAGTATCCATATTTCTTTAAATTCAGTTGCTGAGCATTGATTTTTACTCCACCAGTATTTTCCGGGTAAGTTATACTCATTAAATGGTTGAAAAATGATTGTAATGAAATTCCCCTCATCATCTTTTAGAGTATTTAAGAAGTTGGATAGTTTCTCAAGATATAATAAATACTTTTCGTGGGGAGATTTATTGTGAAGAATTTCTCCAACAGAGTTCCCCACACTATTGACTTCCGATTCATTTACAGTTGGATTCTTTGGTGACCAACACAACGTGGACATACCACCCAGTTTATTTGCCTGTTTTATGTAAAACCGAAGTTTAGAAAACGACACAGAGTCGGTATTGTACTTCAAATCAATTTCAATATTTCCAATATTCCAACCAAACACAGCTGGATAATCTCCGCATACTGACTTCACATCTGATCGATCAGGTTCACCGTACCATTTATTGCCATATGCAAGATCATCTTGATGTCCCAACATAATACCTTTTTCCATTCTTAAGCTTAAAGCTGAAAATAGTTCAACCGTTTTTTGAGTAGCCTTTTTGTCCGAAGGGGAAAATGAATTTTCATCTTGCTTTTTGTGAGTGTTACATGCAATAAAACTACACAAACAAAGAAATAAAAAAGTGTGCCTAAATATTGGTTTCATATAGTTATCAATGATTTTTAATTGTGATTTGAATCCTACAAGGCACTAATTAATAATAGATACCAGTAGGCTTCTTACTTGTTTAATTTCGAATAAATAAAAATGACAAACAGCCGTCTATTTTTTTTGACAAAACGGATGTTTATCCAATCTTTCCTATTTTAATTTATTATCAGTTCCTTCCCAACCCATATTTCGGATTAATACAGCGTTTTACGGGTCAGTCTCTGTTTGTGGAAAAGGTAAAAATTCACCGATTTCAGGACGGAAATAAATGATTTTTTGCCAGCCAATTATTGTTTTAGCAGTTTTAACTGAAACAGATAAAACTTAAAGAAATAATTACCCGAAAAGAAATTTTGTTTTCATTTTAATAATCAATAGATTGTACGACTTAAGACCTCTAACTGCACAGATTTAGGTAATTCAACAAATCGAGCGCAGAAACCACCAACACGAACAATCAAGTTGGCATATTTTTCGGGGTGGATCATTGCGTTTTTTAAATCATCACGACCAATCACTGTAAGCATAGCTTGAGCACCACCTTTTTTCCAATAACCTTCGAGCAATGTTTCGACTTTTTCACGATTTTGAACAAACAATTCCTTGGAAAATTTTATGTTTTGAACTGCTCCAGCATGGTTGAAAGTACTTGGTTTCACAATAGAATTTAGCATAGCAGTGAGTCCGTTTTTGTCAGCACCACCAGTGGGTGCGTTTCCATTTGCCATATAGGTATTTGCTTGACGACCATCTGCAGATGCTGCAGTTTGTAACCCCATTAAAGTATTAGCATTATTGTTAATGATTACTGTCAAATATGAATGCAAGTCAGTTTTCTTATTTTGAGTTTGCGTAAAATCGCAAATGTGTTTGTCAATTTCTACTTTGATTGCATCTACATAATCGTTGTCATTACCATACTTTGGAGCATTGAGCATCATATTGCGTTCTTTTTCATAACCAACAAAGTTTTTATCTAAAATATTAACCAGTTGTTTTAAAGTCAGTTTTTTTTGATCGTAAACTAACAATTTTATTGCAGCCAAAGCATCTGCTGTATTTGTATTTCCATACGCTTCGAGAGTACCACCTTTGTAACGGACACCACCATTCAAAAGCGGTTTCCCATTTTCTATACAATCATCAAAAAGCATACTCAAATACAATAACGATGCATTTTTAGCACACACTTGATACTCTAATGCCTCTTGTTGGGCAAGTTGAGCCACATAATATTCAATCTGTTTTTTGTAGGCAGTCTTGAGTTGCCCGAAGGTTTTAAAATCTTCCAGTTTACCTAAAGCTAACCCCATATTTTTATTTGTAGCAGGTTCTTTACCATTATGTAGGGTAACGTTTAATGCCGCCAGCATATTTATCAAACCACTTGGAGTTCCCACGCTTTTATGATAAATAATATACTCGCCACATCCGTAAGGCAAATAATTGACAGCTTCTTCATTGCCTATATTAAAAGCAGATTGTGCGGAAGGGATATTTACATCATCGTTGTAAAGCATTGGGTAAGTATAACCAGTACTCAATAAATCAAGAGCACTTTTGTAAAGGATTTTATCTTGACCTTCATAAAAACGTAGAGTAAGCTGGGGAACAATACTATGGTGCTTATTTACAGCATCCATAATGGTCAAAGCGAGTTGATTGGCATTACTTTCGTTGCGTCTTCCTTTTCCCCCAATCGAAATACGACTATCCCAAATACGGTGATTCGATTCCAAGGTGCTAAACAATGATGCCATCATTCTTACAGCCTCATTCTTATCTAAAATTTTCTTATTCAAATCAGCCACATACAAATCGCCTAAATACTCGTCCATCCGTCCATAATTGATACTACCCGAATATTGAGCATATAAAAAACAAAGTTGCAATGCTTCGTAAAAATTAGTTGGTTTATGATTTGTTATTTCTTTAAGTGCTGTAATACAACGATTCAAATCTTTAATTTGCTGTTTATCTGAAAATTCAGTTTTTTGCCTTTCAAGCATGTCAGCATAATACAAGGAAGTCTTCACCAATGTATTTAAAGCTAAGTTCATTGCCTCGTAAAGAGCTTGAGAAGAAGCTGATTTATTAATTGATTGATGTTTTTCAATTTCATTGCGCAATCCGGGAATTCCAAGTCGCACCAACTTGTCGTAATCCATCTGTGTACCACTGATACGGTAGAGTGGAAATGCAATTCCCGGAACATTTTGGAAATCACTTGTAGGCAATGCTTTTGCCATGTCGGAAGGATATTCATTGATAAGTTTCGTCATAGTGTTTTCTTTTTGCCAAAAAGGAACAAGATTTTTAAGTGCCACTTTGTTTTCTGAAGTTAGTCTTGTGTCTACTAACAGATTATTCAAGGTGGTTTCGTCTAAAGAATAAGTAAACCCAACAATTGGCTGAGGCAGTATGCTTAACGCTGAATTATTAATACGACCAGCAAATAAATCTTCTGGCTGCCATGCCGAAGCAAGTAGTTTATACTGCACATCCAAGCAAGCAGCTTCACGAAGTGAAACTTCATTTGAAGAGTGATATGCTTTATCAAATTCAAGAAGAAGTTTTGCCTGTTCATTTACTCCAACCCACTCAGGTAAAAAATTTACACCTTTCCCATAATAATCAATAATAACTGGCTTATCTTGTCCACAAATTATTAAAATTGCCATTAAAAAGGCCAATATCATATATTGTCTTTTTGCAAAAAATCGAAGTGTTTTCATATTAAAATTTTTTAATTATCAATATTCTATTTTTGTTTTAAAGAAGATAAAAAACATACAATCAATGAAAGAAATAATAGAGAAATATAGTAAGCTCCTTGTATAGAAATTAATTCAGAGCTCAATCCCATGAGCATAGGAGCCAATAAATATCCAGAATATCCAATAGTTGCCACCATACTAATTCCAATTGATGGCATTCTTGACCAATGTGTACCTGCTAAACTGTAGATAGTTGGTAAAATAACAGAAATACCAAGACCAGAAATAATAAATCCAATCATTGCCAAAAAGGGATTAGAAGCAAGTATCAAAAATACAACGCCCATAGCTACCAGTCCGATTGCTAAAAAAATAAAAATTTTATCCGTGATAATTGTTCTTAATTTATCACCAAAAATTCTTGCCAAAAATACAGCAAAGGAATAGAAAGCTAACCCCAACGTATTACCCCATTTTAATTCGCCGAAAACATGAAACATATAGTTTGTGTTCCAATCCGTGAGTGTGCTATTTACCACAACAATACACAATGCAATTAGTCCCAACAACAAAATTCGTTTTGATGGTTTAATCCAAATTCTCCTTTTTAGAAGTATTTGTTTATCATTTGAAATTTTTTTTGTCCACCAAGGTATGAACAGCAATGGTAAAAGAACAATAAATGCAAACGAAAAATGAATTGAACTATTTACCAGCAAATAACCTAAAATTAAAGCACCAGCAACCACTCCCAAGCTAAAAACGGCATGAAACCCCGACATTAAAGGAGTTTGGTTTTGTTTTTCAATTTTAAATGCCAACACATTCATAGTAATATCAATAATTCCAACTGCACATCCCATAAGAAATACTATTTCAAAAAGCAAGAACGTAGAAGATATAATACTCAAACTAAAATAACATATCGAAAGAATAGTGAATGCAGTAATAAGCAAATTTCGACTACCAAACTTAAGAGTTAAATATCCTGTGCATGGGATTAAAAGTGCTGATCCAACTGAAATAGTAAAAAGCAAAAAAGCAAAAAGTAAATTTGTCAACCCAAACATTACTTGAATGGTTGGTAGAATTGCAAGCCAACTGGCATAAAGTAATCCATCAACAAAGAAAACAG
>JBBQSF010000120.1:0-9614 GCA_038214085.1 Bacteroidales bacterium
TGCATTTGGTAAAGCATTTCGTTGCCGGCTCTGCGTGCGGGATCGCCAGTACAGGTTTCTTCTTTGCCTAGAACAGCATAATCAACTTTGAGATAATAAAGAAGTTTGGCAAATGCCCTTGAAACTTTTTTGTATCTATCATCGAAAGCACCAGCACAGCCCACCCAGAAAAGATATTCCGGTTCATGTCCCTTGGCAAAAACTTCCGCCATTATTGGCAATTCGATATTTTTTTGTTCTGTTGTCATAATCGTTCTTTTTTTTACTCGGTTTTTTTAACACAGAGATAAAAGAGTTTCACAGATAAATACTTCTATGAATTTAAATTTCCGTTTATTTTCCTGCGAATTCCCTCTTTTAATAATGGCACATTGAAATTTATTAATAATCCTAATTTTTTATCTGCAAGTTTAAGGTATGTCACTAGTTGCGCTTCATGAACAGGCAGTATTGTTTCCAACGACTTGAGCTCAATGATTATCCTGTCTTCAACTAATAAATCAATTACAAATTCCTTATTTAATTTTTCTCCTCTAAATGTTACCGGAAGAAGAACTTGCCGTTGAACATTTAAACCCGCTTTAATCATAACACTTTCAACACATACTTTGTAAACAGATTCAAGAAGTCCCGGTCCAAGTTCTTTGTGAACTTCGATGCAACATTCGATTATTTTCTTTGATAGATTATTATAATCCTCCTCTGTGAAACTCATAAACCTCTGTGGACTCTGTGTATAAAATTCCTAAAATTATTTTTTTATAGTAAGATCTTTTGCCCATAATAATCTGTCTTCAGGAGAAAACTGCCATGGAGCACCATTGTTTTCAATATTTGAGAACATAATGTTTAAACCCGAAGGAGCAGCAGCTTCTTCCATAACCAGATATCTTCGCATTGCAACAATTAATTCCGGATGGTTAATGTTTACAGGACATTCCTGAGCACAAGCATTGCAAGTGGTGCATGCCCACAATTCCTCAGCGCTTATATAATCGTTCAAAAGTGACTTATTATCAGAAAAGCTTTTGCCATTTTTTAACATTTCGGGGCCTTTTTCTTTCATACGCGCACGCATGTCAATCATAAGTTTGCGGGGCGAAAGTTTTTTACCAGTAATATTTGCTGGGCAAGAAGCAGTGCATCTTCCGCATTCAGTACAAGAGAGTGAGTCGAGATAATTTTTCCAGGTAATATCTTCTACATCTTTAACTCCGAAACGCTCAATTTCGGCAGCTGGTTCGGCAGGAGCAGCATACGCAAGGCTGGGATCCATCATCATTTTAACTTCCTTGGTAATATTGTCCATATTGGGAAGTTTTCCAAGCGGACTCAAACGACTTAAAAAAACATTCGGAACCGACATAAATACATGAAAATGCTTTGAATAGGGCAGAACATTCATAAAAATAAAAATCAGTGAAATATGCATCCACCAGCAAATCTCATATAAAAAGGCATCTTCTTCTCCACGACCTATAAATCCTGCGATCATAGAACTCACCGGATAAACACCATGGTGACCCGGACCAACCGAAGTGATGTAAAAAACATTCATTCCCAAAAGAGAAACCATTAACAGCAGGATAAGTGTTAAAGCAATATTTGCATCCACATGCGATTTGTGTTGCATTTCGATACCCGAAAACCGTTTGATATGCATGAATACCCTGCGGATTAAGAACACCGCAACAGCAATCAATACAATGAGTGCAAAAATATCTCCCGATGCAGAAATCAATGTATATAATGGACCCAGAAAGGTTAACGATTTTTCAATACCGGATGCTCCATCGATCATCATTTCCAAACTGCCAAATAAAATAACACAAAAGCCCCAGAATACCAATGCGTGTAGAAAACCAATAACAGGGCGACGGAAAATCTTTGTTTGGAAAATTGCAACATTAAGCGTAATGATAATTCTTTTCCCAAAATCCTTTATAGGAAATGCTTTTGTGAATTTAAAAAAAGCAAATATTTTTTTTAATGACCAGATAAGTAGTCCAAAAGCAATAACAGTAAGTGAAATAAAAACAATTTGTTTAATCATGCCTTATTGGTTTTTTAAGAATTTTTTTGCAAAAATAAACGGCAAAAATATAATATATGTTTGAATTACAGTGTTTTATTTTTCGAAAAATTCTTTGTTAATTTGTTCACAATATTAAAAAAACAATTTTATTTATGAGCAAAAAGGTAATTCTTACGCTGAATCCAGGTTCAACTTCTACGAAAATAGCAATTTTTCATTCAAACGACCTTGTGTTTTTAAAAAACATAAAGCATACTTCCGAAGATATTGATAAATTTGAAAAAATCAGCGATCAGTTTCAATACAGGAAGGACATTATTCTTCAGGAGCTAAGTGAGGCACATATTTGTATCTCAGCAATAGAAGCTATTGTAGGGCGTGGAGGGTTAATCAGACCAATTCCTTCCGGCGTTTATGAAGTGAACGAAAAAATGAAGGAAGATTTGCGCGAAGGAATAATGGGGCAGCATGCAAGCAACCTTGGTGGACTCATTGCCGACGACCTTGCCAAAAGCATTCCTGGTGCAAAAGCTTATATTGCCGATCCTGTTGTGGTTGATGAGCTTGAGGATGTAGCCAGAATTACCGGTCATCCTGAATTTAAACGCGTTTCGGTTTTTCATGCCCTGAACCAAAAAGCAATTGGGCGAATGCATGCCCAGGCAACAGGAAAAAAATACGAAGATATGAACTTGATTGTTGTTCACCTTGGTGGCGGAATCAGCGTTGGTGCACACAAGAAAGGCCGTGTAATTGACGTAAATCAGGCTCTTGATGGCGAAGGTCCTTTTTCGCCAGAAAGAAGTGGCACGCTGCCAGCTGGCGATTTGGTACGACTTTGCTTTAGCGGTAAATATACAAAAGCAGAAATTCTTAAAATGATTACAGGCAAAGGTGGTTTTGTGGCTTATCTTGGAACTAACAATGCCTACGATGTGGAACAACGCGCTACTGCTGGCGATCAGGAAGCTGTCCGTATTGAGGAAGCTATGGCATATCAGGTGGCAAAAGAAATTGGTTCAATGGCTGTTGTTCTCGATTGTGATGTAGATGCCATTTTGATTACCGGAGGAATTGCCTATAATAAAGGTTTTGTGGAATATGTCAAAAAGAAAATTTCGCATATTGCCCCCGTTGGCGTATATCCCGGAGAAGATGAAATGAGGGCGCTGGCTTTAAACGGACTTATGGTACTTGAAGGTGAAATTGAACCAAAGATTTACGAATAAAATCTTTTCTGTTTTCTGAGTAATATTGGGTTATTTCGATATTTCCATCATGTGGAGTTCCAAATCGTTTAATATCAACTCCATGTTTTTTATTGATTTAATTGGTATGTGATGAACGGTAAGAATATTTTTTACTTTTTTTACCATTTTGCTGAGTCCTGATAAAAATTCTGGCGAAAGACTTCCCTTGACAAGAATAAAAAAATGAGTTTGCTTTTGTTCAGGAATCAAGAAGGCCTTTTCGTTATAATTTCCTATAAAATACCATGATTTAAACAAATCGGGCTGATCGTAGAAATAAAGTGGGTAGGTAAGCATTTCCTTAAGCTTATCGTTAAATGCTCGTAAATCTAATTTTTTCACAAACTTAAGGTCAAGTATCTCGTTTATCGACCAGATCAAACGGTAGTCCTTAAGATGTGATGCAATACCAATAAGAGTAAAGTCAACATCTGATGAACTTATCAACTTTAGTTTTTTTGCCATTGAATTTTTTTTATTAAAAGTAAAGAAATTTCTTGTCGGGAAATAAATTATTTAAATTTCTTTTTTTTGTATTATTTCCAATGATTTGGCTGCGGCATTTTGTTCTGCTTTTTTTATTGAAAAATCCATTCCAATTGCTATTGATAATTTTTCAATTTTTACTTCTACCTCATATTGCTTTTTAAAACCTTTGCCCTTTTCGGCAACAACTACAAATTCGAGTGCTTTTCGCTCTTTTTGTGCCCACTCAATCAATCGGCTTTTAAAGTTTTGATCGTTTGTTTCCAGATCATCCATATCGATATGATATTTAATGATCCGGTTTATAATAATTCTTTTGGTGAAATTGTATCCTCTGTCGAGATAAAGCGCACCAATAAAGGCTTCGAAGGTGTCACCATTTATAGATCGATATACATTATGATCGGAAGAAAATTTAATAAGTTTTCTCAAACCTAATTTTTCTGATAACTGGTTCAGGTGATTACGACTTACGATTCGTGATCTCATTTCGGTAAGAAAACCTTCGTCGCGGTTAGGAAATTTTTTAAACAAAAAATCTGCGATAATGGCACTCAGAATAGCGTCTCCCAAATATTCTAGACGCTCATTATTGATTTTAAAACCTTTTATTTTTTCAAGAGATGCTGATTTATGACGAAAGGCCAGATCATAAAGAAAAATATTTTCGGGTCTAAACCCGAAAATATTTTTTATTGTATCAGAAAGATCTTTATTTTTTGAAAAGAGTCCTCTTGGAATCAGCTTCAATGGTGCGAATACTTAATATTTTTTAAAAATAACAGACGCATTATGACCGCCAAAACCAAATGTATTACTGAGCGCAACATTAACAATGCGTTGCTGAGCTTTATGGAATGTGAAATTGTACTTTTCAATTTCAGGGTCGTCAGTAAAGTGATTGATGGTTGGTGGAACAATATCATTTTTTACGGCTAAAACAGAAGCAATGGCTTCTATTGCGCCAGCAGCACCCAACAAATGACCAGTCATTGATTTAGTTGAACTGATATTTAATTTAAATGCATGATCGCCAAAAATTGCTTTGATTGCTTTTGGTTCTGCAATATCGCCAAGACCTGTAGAAGTTCCGTGAACATTGATATAATCAACATCTTCAGGTTTCATTCCAGCATCTTCCAAAGCATTCTGCATTACAAGAATAGCGCCCAGTCCTTCAGGATGTGGAGCAGTCATATGGTATGCATCGGCACTCATTCCTGCGCCAGCAACTTCTGCATATATTTTTGCACCTCTTGCCAGAGCATGCTCCAGTTCTTCAAGTATAAGTGCACCGCCACCTTCACCAATAACAAAACCATCCCTGTCCTTATCAAAAGGACGTGATCCGGTTTTTGGATCATCATTTCTTGTAGAAATAGCCTGCATTGATCCAAATCCACCAACTCCAGCTTCGTTTATAGCTGCTTCTGAACCACCAGTAATAAAAATATCGGCTTTTCCTAAGCGAATATAATTATACGCATCAATCATTGAATTGGCGGAACTTGCGCAAGCGGAAGTGGTTGTGAAATTTGGTCCTCTGAAACCATATTTTATTGAAATATGTCCAGCAGCAATATCTGCAATCATCTTTGGAATAAAGAAAGGGTTAAAGCGAGGAGTTCCATCGCCTTTGGCATAATCAGAAATTTCTTTAAGGAAAGTTTCCAAACCGCCAATTCCAGATCCCCAGATTACACCAGCTCTATTGAGATTTATTTTTTCTAAATCAAGTTTTGAGTCTTTAACAGCTTCATCAGCACTTACCATTGCATACTGAGCATAAAGGTCGTATTTCCGTACTTCTTTTCTATCGAAATACAAGGAAGAATCATATCCTTTTACCTCACAGGCAAATTTGGTTTTAAACTTTTCAGTATCAAACCGTGTGATGAGATCAGCGCCACTTACTCCATTAAGCAGTGCATTCCAATACTCGGGAACGGAATTGCCTAATGGAGTAATAGCACCTAATCCTGTAACGACAACGCGTTTCAGATCCATAGGTAAAATTTTAATTTACTTCTGATTGTTTTCGATATAAGTAATAGCATCGCCTACAGTGCCGATTTTTTCAGCCTGATCGTCGGGGATAGCAATGTTGAATTCTTTTTCGAATTCCATGATTAACTCAACTGTGTCAAGTGAATCAGCACCTAAATCATTGGTGAAGCTGGCTTCGAGTGTAACTTCTTTTTCATCAACACCTAGCTTATCAATTATGATAGCTTTTACTCTTGTTGCAATGTCTGACATTTTAAATAAATTTTTGGTTAAACAGGGTGCAAAGAAATGAAATTCGTACATCATACCAAAACTTTAGTGTTAATATTTTAGAAAAACAATGTTATTTCGCTGTGTAACAATATTTTAAATTATTAACAAATCTTGAGAAATTTTAAATATTTTGGTTTTTTAGGCAAAATATGCATCAGGAAAGTTATTTTTACAAAAAAAAATTAAATGAATATAGCCATTTTTGCGTCAGGAAACGGAAGTAATGCACAACGCATTATTGAACACTTCAGAAACAATGCCAATATCAGTGTTAAACTTATTGCTACCAATAACCCCAGCGCTTTTGTAATTGCACGTGCAGCAACATTGAAAATTTCGTCTTTTGTTTTTTCAAACAAAGAACTTCGTGAAACAACCATTGTTATTGAAAAACTTAAGGATTTGAAAATTGATTTTATTGTTTTGGCTGGTTTTCTCATTCGTATTCCTGAGAATTTAACAAAAGCTTATCATGGAAGAATTGTTAATATTCATCCGGCACTCCTTCCAAAATATGGTGGCAAAGGAATGTACGGACAACACGTTCATGAAGCGGTGATTGCTGAAGGAGAAAAAAAATCAGGTATAACCATTCATTATGTTAATGATCATTACGACGAAGGTGGAATTATTTTTCAAGCGGAATGTGATGTGCTACCAGGCGATACACCTGATAGCCTAGCGACAAGAATTCACAATCTGGAACACTGCTATTATCCTGAAATAATTGAAAAAACTATTGAAAATTATTTTTTGAAACGCTTATGAAACTTTGAGTAGATAAGGCTTCCATAACAAAAGGAAGGGTCTTCATTTATCTGTATCCAAGGATTTTCCTCGTTTTTAACAATGTGAATATTTTGTGCCGGCATACCTTTGGACAGAAGTATCATTTTATAAGCTTTGCAGATTTAAAATTCTTGTAAATATCTTCAGGTAACGGTAGGTTGTTTTTTAGTTTGAGATATGAAATATGCAAGTGTGTAGGTGAACGTTTTTTATATGCATTCAGGCCGGAACGACCTACTTCTCCAATTTTTTTTCCAGGAAATACAGTATCGCCAATGCTTACAAAATTCTTACTGTTGTGGGCGTAGTAAACAAGGGCATCGTTTGCATTGTCGTAAATCCATAAATATATTCCTCCTCTTCTTGTTTCTGTTGGTTCCCATGTATTCCGAGAAGCAATTACCACACCGCCTGTTAGGGAGAGCACATCCACAGTTTTTGCTGTATTGTCATCAATGATGTTCTGATCTTTATCAAAAATAAAAATATCTTGTGCTGGATGACCTGTATGTTTGTTGCCGTCAAAGTAGCTGTAAGTGCCGGGCACATAACCTTCGCCATTTGTCCCGCCAATGTTGGTATAACTGTATCCCTTAACAGGAAATGTCCATTCGCTTTTTGAATATTTTTTTATTTCTGCCTTCTCACACTGACTACGAATTTTTACAATGATTTTCACAAACTCTTCTTTTGCTTTATTAGCTTCAATTTCGCAGTCGCGGACAAGAGAATTGAGCGAATCAAATTTCAAACAATAATAATTCAGTGAATCACTTTCTTTTACGGGTTTCTTCGCTGTTAGCTTATTTTCCTGAATAGTAGAACTTCCGCAGGAAATTAGTACCGATAGAAAGAAAAAAACGATTATTTTAATAGGTGTTTTCATTGGTATGAATTTATTTTTACAACATCCTGAAATTCTTTACGGGGGCGTTGTTTAGCCGCTTCATCTTTTTTTGGATATCCAATTGAAATAAGTAATCCTATTCTTTTTTTGCGTGGAATGTTTAAAAGTTTTTGTGCTTCTTTTTCATTGAACCATCCCAGCATACAAGTTCCAATGCCAAGTTCAGCGGCCTGTAGACAAAAATGTTCAGCGGCAATACCAATATCAATAAGAAAGAAATCTCTATCTTTTATTCGCCCACCAATTTGCGATAACACATTGGGCTTTTCAATTATAATGGCAAGAATAGCTTTTGATTGCATTACAAACTTGTTAAAAGGCGCTATGGTGCTGAATGTTGTTGCAGCCAGTTTTTTGGTAAGCTCCGGTTCATCAACCAGAACAAATGTCCATGGCTGTGAATTACAGGCAGAAGGCGCAAGTCGTGCTGCTTCGAGGCAGCGTTCAAGTTTTTCGCGTTCCACAGGCTCTTCAGCGTAAGCTCTAATACTGGTGCGTTTTTTTATCAATTCGAGGAAATTCATTTTAAATATTTTTGAAATGTAAAATTACGGAAATAGCGGATGATTTTAATGTTTTACTTGCAGAGAATGGTTAATTGCTTTAAGCAGCTACTTCTCGACTCCGCTCGAAGAAGCGACAACGTTTAGAAATAAAGAAATATGTGAACGTGACAAAGCGATAAAAGTATTGTATAAGTCAAAGCATTTTTTCACAATTCATTATCTGTGTAGCTCTTTAAAACTTTGTGTGCTCTGTGTTTAAAGTTACCGGATATTTTAATCCCATTTTTTAACACAGAGATCGCAGAGGGAGCAGCGTTTCACAGAGATTTTTATTAAAATATTTTTTATTAAATTTCCTTTGTTGTCCTCAGTGTAATCAGCGTCTACATGTTTTTTTTAATAATGCAATTGATAATGAGTGATACTTATTATTTCTTATTGTTTACAATCGAAGCTCTCACTGCGCTGTAGCCACTTTCCTGTTGGAGGCTTTGTAAAATTGTATCGGCATCCAAACGGTTTACATCATCAAAGCCAAGTGCAGCCGCTTTTTCAAGAAAAGTCATGGCTTCGGTTTTGTTTTTCAGTTTTACATTTACGCTTGCTAAAAGGTAGGCGTACTCTGGATTTTCGGGATCGATGATTCCGTAAATATCTAGAAATTTAATAGCCTGAGGGTAATTTCCAGAGTTAAGCATTGCAGAAGAATTCATGTAGGCCATCAGACTGAGGTATGACAGCACCCTGCTATACATGGTTTGCATGAGTGTATCTGCATTCGTTTTGCTTTGGTTCAGCAATTGTGCTTTTTGTGCGGTCCACCAATCCTGTGTTTGCGACGACAGTGCTATTGCATATTTTTCTTGCAATTGTGTTTCTTTTGCCGCAATTTCTTTGGTATGCTTCTGCATCTGAACAACGGCAGGGCTTGTGGACAGTGATTTTTTTTCTGTCTCAAAAAAAGTTACATCGCAAAGTCCTTTTAGGAAGCTGATTGCCTTGGTACACAAGAGATACGCTTGATATGGATTTTTGTTCAGATTATTACAATCTCCTTTCCATTGACTGAGTAAGGAATTGACCAGCGAATCGTTTTTTGTTTTGAGCTTGTCTTTCATAGCATTTAGTTCGAGCCACAGCATTGCCTCGTGAACAGCCTGTTTTGATGGCCATTCGTGTTTTCCGCTAAACGTAAGAAAGTAATTGCGGTATTGCAAACTGTCCAGTAATTCAGCAAGCTTAGCCATTTCAGTATGGTTGAAATCTGCATTTCCGGCTATTCCAAAAAAATCGAATTTATTGGTATTCCGTTCCGGCAAGCTCGAAAAACCAGCTCCGCAGCCAATCACTCCAACAATGTT
>JBBQSF010000121.1:0-9234 GCA_038214085.1 Bacteroidales bacterium
ATTATTGTGAGGATTATTACGGTTACATTTATAACATTCCAGGCAGTCCTTATCAAAGTTATCAGGGCTATTGGGAGCTTATTTACAGTTCTTATTGTATAGGTTATTACAGTTATTCCAAGTCAGACAGTATTCAATACAATAGTTATTCCAAGCCAGACAGCATTCAATACAACAGTTATTCCAAGCCAGACAACATTCAATACTCGAGTTATTATGGGAATAAATAAACCATGGTGCTTTCTTGAGTAATCATTCAGTTAAAAGGCACACAAGAAATCAAATACTTTAAATTAGAAGTTTTTTTCCAAAGTTTTTTTCCGAAAATCATTTTGTATTTCAGCTTTTGGCTTATATTTGGTATCGATATTAAAACGAAATTTTTTATCGTTAAAACTATTCCTACATTTGAAAAAAAATAATTTATGATAGAATTTGAATTGCAAGGCCATGAGTTTATTCCTTTAAATACACTTTTAAAATTTTTGAATCTTGTAATGTCTGGAGGCGAGGCCAATCAAGCCATCGAAGCTGGTGAAGTTAGTGTAAATGGTGCTGTTGAACATCAAAAAAGAAAGAAAATAAGAGCTGGAGATAAAGTTTTATTTCAAGATCAGGAAATAAAAGTTCTTTAATTAAATCACAATAAAGAAATAATTCAAGGAAAATTATTTTCGTTTGTCCCTCGTTTTTTGAACTTTCAGCAACACTAGTCCGGCAATGACGGTGAAATCATTGTCGCTTAAAAACCTACGACAAATAATCACAAATTTAAGTTTGTTGGGATACAGCAGTATCACATTGTTAGTGATTAATGCCTGGCTAAAATGTTCCCATTTGCTTTCTGAATTTATGGATTTGCTTTTGGTACTGATTCCGTTTTCGTCAATACTGGTATGGAAAACATAATGCAGATCCACTAGTTTTTTGAAGGCAGTTTTTCCCATACGGTTTAAGCGCCAGAAATAAAACAAAGGAATAAAAATGCCATAAAACAAAAAGAACCAGGCAAGAAAATTATTATTATTTCCATTTCGGTGTAGGAGTAATAATGTTGCGCCACAGAGCATCAGCAATATTCCGACACTTATCATAAACACAATTCGTTTGTAACTCATAATCTTAACATGAGCCATGTATGCGGCTTGCAAGTCTCTTGGAGTAAAATTGGATTCAAAGGAAATTTCCTGCAACGTTTTTTTTTCAAAGATAAAAAAAAGGCCGTACCAATAATAGTACAACCTTTAATTAAATTTTTTAGATTTTTTTTATCCGTTCATACTCATGAGGAATTCCTCATTGGTATTGGTAAATTTAATCCGTTCTTTTAAAAATTCCATGGCTTCGAGCGAAGTCATATCGGCAAGGTGATTGCGAAGCACCCAAATGCGCTGCAATGCTTCTTTATCAAGTAATAAATCATCTCGACGTGTGCTTGATGCAACAATGTCGATAGCGGGGTAGATGCGCTTGTTCGACAATTTTCGATCGAGCTGAAGTTCCATGTTTCCGGTACCTTTAAACTCTTCAAAGATAACTTCGTCCATTTTTGAACCTGTATCAATCAATGCTGTGGCAACAATAGTAAGCGATCCACCATTTTCAATTTTTCGTGCAGCACCAAAAAAACGTTTAGGTTTCTGTAATGCATTTGAATCCACACCACCGCTGAGAACCTTACCCGATCCAGGAGCAACTGTGTTATACGCACGTGCAAGGCGTGTAATAGAGTCGAGAAGAATCACCACATCATGTCCGCATTCAACAAGACGTTTTGCTTTTTCAAGAACAATATTTGTGATTTTTACATGACGTTCAGCTGGTTCATCAAAAGTGGAAGCAATAACTTCTGCTTTAACGCTGCGTTCCATATCGGTTACTTCTTCCGGGCGTTCATCAATAAGCAGAATAATCATATATGCTTCGGGATGATTGTATGCAATTGCATTTGCAATTTCTTTGAGTAAAACCGTTTTTCCAGTTTTCGGTTGTGCAACAATCAAAGCTCTCTGTCCTTTGCCAATAGGCGTAAATAGATCAATGATACGCGTGGAAAGTGAATTCTGAGGATGTCCGGTTAAAGTGAATTTTTCAATTGGAAATAAGGGTGTAAGATAATCAAAAGGAACACGGTCGCGGACTTCTGCGGGATCGCGACCATTTATTGCTTCAACCTTAACCAATGGAAAATATTTTTCACCTTCTTTTGGAGGGCGTATTGTACCTTTAACAGTATCTCCGGTTTTTAGTCCGAATAATTTTATCTGCGACTGAGAAACATAGATATCATCGGGCGAATTGAGATAATTGTAATCGGAAGATCTTAAAAAGCCATAGCCATCGGGCATGATTTCAAGAACGCCTTCGCTGATCACAATTCCGTCGAATTCAGGAATATTTTCAATTGGTTTGCGTGGTTCAAATGGTTTGCGTGGAAATTGATTGTTTTGCCTTCTTTCCTGATCATCCTGACGTAATGTTTCTTTTTCGGGAGTGAATTCCTGAGGAGTTTCGGTTGTTTGATTGTTTTCAGTAACTGAAGTAATTTCACCCAATTGAGTTTCGCTCACCTCTGGAGTAGATTCGGTGACTATAAGATTGTTTTCAATAATTGGATCATCAATAACAGGAATAATTGGTTCAGCATTTAATTCAATGGCTGTATTGTCGATAAGGTTTTCTTTTTTGTCGGGAAGCGGTTTTTGAAAAGGCTTTTTCTTCTGAAAATTTTTATTTGGCTTATTTTCGGGTCGAGTTTTTGAATTATTCTGAGCCGGTTTGTTATCTTGTGCTATTGTAGTAGGAGTTTTAATGTTAGCATGAATAGGGGAAACCGAATTTGCTATGTGCTCCTTTGGTGTAGCTATTAAATTTTCAACAGGTTTCGTAATTTCAACCGGTTTATCAGAATCTATCGGTTTTACAACATTGGTTTTAGGGAAATCAGATGATGATGAAACGGGTTTTTTTACCATTTCTTTAGGTGTACGCGGACGGAAAACTTTTCGTTTTTCTGATTTTTCCTTTTCGAGCATTTCAGGAGTAGGATTCTGTGCCTGATAATCAAGAATAATATATACGAGTTCTTGCTTTTTTAAAGATTCGTATTTGGGAATGCTTAATTTTTTTGCGATCTCCTTAAGCTCAGGAGCGAGCATTTCGTTCAGTTCGATAATTGAATACATGAAAATTGTGTTTGATTAGTAAATCAATGAAAATTGATAGTTATTTTTGAAATAAGTACAATAAAATTTGTGATTAATTTCCGGAGAAAACATTGCTAAGAACAGAAAGTTCAGGAAACAATTCGGAAATAATTTACAAAAGTAACACTTTTTTTCTAATACCAAATAATATTTTTTGAATCCTAGTTTGTTTTTACTTTTCTATTATTCCCTTTCAAAACCTTAATATTCCCTTATTATAATATTGCAGATAACAATTTAGTAATATTTAGGTAAATGAAGCATTGGCAAAAACTTGCTATTCTTTATATGTAAACTGTTTTAGAATTATTCTAAACATTTCATTTTGGCAAATTTTGAATAATTAGGTTTAGCCTGACAGATAGTTCTGTAATTTAGAAAAGCAGGTACGTTAGTTTTTTAACTAAAGTTACCTGCTTTTATTTCCAATGTATTGTTGCTGTGTTTATATCGCAAAGAGTTTTTCCATTTTCGATTATTTCTGAATAACAAATTTTGTTGCTTTGTATCCTTTATCTGATGCCAGAACAAATAGATAATTTCCATTCTCTAAATCCTGAATATTATAATGAATATCATGAATTCCTGTGTTTAAATTTCCGCTGAATAAATTCATTATTTCTTTTGCGTTCATATCATAAATTTTTATTGTAGTGTAATCAATTCCTGAAGTCTCAAATTTTATATCAAAAATTCCGTTATTAATGTTGGGATACAAAACAAAGTTTTCTGCAATATCCACTGATTCATTTATTCCGGAAAAATAAGTGTCGAAATTCAAGGCATCAACAATCAGAATAGAATTGCCAAGGGGACGAAGATCATGGGCAGATCCATCAATTGATTTAAAGGCAGATAAGTTAATAAATCCACTGTCGGGAATTAATACATTATCATTATAAAAAAAGTTTGGTGATGATTCCATATATCCCACTGAAAATGGGGTAAATGTGGCGGCAGCTCCTAAATTTTTCTGACCAAATGCAAGCAAATTTTGCCAAGGACCGATAAAACCTGTTTTTGTTAGGAAAACAATCATTTGCGCCGAATCACCATTAAAGGAAGCGTATTTATAGAAGCCCTTTAAGTTGTTGTAACGGCTTGCAATGGGAAAGGAAGGCCCGAACCCGTCAAGGCCATTGGGTCGAATAGTACTAATGTTTCCCTTTGAAGTGTCTGTAGCATTAACGTTACTTTCTATTCTTACAGCATACAAACCAAAATATTTGTCAGTAGTTTGCGTAGCAGGATAGAACCCCAAATGGTTATTGCCATTGTCTATCCACCCGTCAGGTGCAGAATTGGCCCCATTGGTCCAGTTTTCAAAATTGAAATTTGGAATTACCTGGGCTTTTAAAGTAAAAACCGAAATTCCAAAACAAATTACGATAGAGGTTACGCAAATTTTTGCTTTCATATGTTTTGGTCAGTGATTATAGTGCTGACACCGCACTTTTTAATATAGTGAACTTTTAATTGTTTAATGATTTTTTCTATTTAAGGAATGCAATTAACATCTTTTGATTCAATCCCAAATCAAAATGAGTAGCAAATATATAACGATATATCATAGTTTCAAAGTTATTTGTATAAATAATATGAATAATAATCGTATGTTGATTAACGATAGGGATTATGTTATTAATTGAAAAAGGTGCAAGTGAAATTATATGGCGTGAAATTATTGCCACAAATCAACTTTTTGCTTACGAAGCAATAGTCTATTAATATATAAAAAAAGGCAAGCGAAATAATAGAGAAAAAAATCAGAACCTTTCGTTTCCTGCGAAAAAGAAATTACATTCAATTTCTGCGTTTTCATCACTGTCTGAACCATGAACAGCATTGGCCTGCATATTGGTGCCAAATACTTTGCGGATTGTGCCATCTTCTGCATCAATGGGATTTGTTGAGCCGATAAGATTTCTGTATTCTGCCACAGCATTCTCTTTTTCAAGAATGGCAACAACTATGGGCCCCGATGACATAAATTGCGTAAGCGAATCGAAAAATGCTCTGGTTGAGTGAACGGCATAAAATTTTTGAGCTTGCTGTTGCCGGAGATGAATAAATTTCATGGCACTTATACGAAATCCTGCTTCATTTATTTTGGCCAGGATCGGACCTATATAACCATGCGAAACTGCATATGGTTTAATAATTGTAAACGTTTTGTTTCCTGTCATAATAACAAAAATTATTCGGTTGTTTTTTATTTAAGAAAAATATATTTATTAATAAATCAAAATCCGGATTTGTAATTATAATGCTAAAATATATAATAATTCATTTCCGCAAACATTAATTTAATAAATTTGCACTCAATTTATTTAACATTTGTTGGATCAAGTATTTGTTGATATCATTAAAAGTTTACTTTCTAAAAAAAAGAAAATAACTATCATTACCCATGTTAACCCCGATGGTGATGCAATTGGTTCTTCGCTTGCATGGTATCACATATTAAAACTGGAAGGGCATGAGGTTTCGGTGGTAGTTCCCAATTATTTTCCTTCATTTCTAGCATGGCTTCCAGAAGCTTCTGAAATAATTGTACATAAGAAAGATAAAGAAAAAGCTGAAGAACGAGTGTTAAATGCTGATCTAATTTTTTGTCTCGATTTTAACGATATTGGCCGCATGGCTAAAGTTTCTGATTGCTATACCAAATCAAATGCAACAAAAATTTTAATTGATCATCATCTCCAACCTTCTTTATTTACTGATTATACATTGTCTGTTTCCAATACATCATCAACTGCTGAACTTATTTACGAGCTTATTTCAGAAATTGAGCTAACTCATTTAATAACAAAGGATGTTGCACAAGCCTTGTATGTTGGAATAATTACCGATACTGGTTCGCTGAGTTATGCCTGCAATTATAAATCTACTTACAATGCAATTGCATTCCTCATGGAAGTTGGAATCGATGGAGAGCATATTCACCGCTTGGTTTATGATACAAATACATATGACAGGATACGTTTGCTAGGTTATTGCCTTAGCGAAAAACTTAAAGTGTTTCCGGAATATAAACTGGCATACATCAGCCTCACAAAGGAAGAGCTCAAGAAATTTAATTACAACGTTGGAGATACTGAAGGAATTGTAAATTATACACTTTCAATTGAAGGTGTGTCTGTTGGCGTATTTTTTATGGAACGTGAGGGGATAATTAAGGTTTCACTCAGGTCGAAAGGAGAATTGTCGGTAAATGACATGGCCCGTAAATATTTTAATGGTGCCGGCCATCATAACGCTGCCGGCGGTGAATTGTGCGGAAGTTTAAATGATCATTTATCCCGTTTTGAAGAAATGATCCCCGAAATGGTGAAAATATGAGAATTCTATTTCTTCTTTTTGCTTTTGTTTTAGTTCTCGCATCATGCGGAAACACTGACAATCCAGTTGGGAAAAACAAGGTGATTGTTATTGACTCAATTAAAAAACCACTCGAAAATGCCAATAAATCCCTTGTTAAAAAGGAAGAACAGCAAATAAAAGATTTCACAACCCGTTACAACTGGAATATGAATGAAACCGGAACCGGACTGAGATATATGATTTACAAGAAAGGATCAGGAAAAAAAGCTGAAAAAGGTAAAATTGCAAAATTTAATTACGAAGTTAAACTGATTACCGGAGATATTTGTTATTCCTCAAAAACCGATGGTGCACAAGAGTTTTTAATAGGTAAGGGTGGCGTTATAAGTGGACTTGAAGAGGGAATATTATTGTTAAAAGTTGGTGACAAAGCAAAATTCATCATACCTTCGCACCTCGCTTTTGGGTTGCTCGGCGACGAAGACAAGGTACCTAAACGTGCAACCCTAGTTTATGATCTTGAATTATTAGAAGTTAAATAAAACAATTATTATGAAGAAAAAAATCATTTTTATTGCATTGGCTGCTCTTATGTTTGCGGCATGTTCAAAGTATCCAGGTTACGACAAATCAGATACCGGATTGTATTACAAATTCTTTACGGAAAATGAAAATGCCAAAAAACCTGAAATAGGTGATGTGGTTACTATTGAAATGACTTATAAACTTAAGGATTCCGTAATTTTCACCAGCAAAGATATGGAAATGCCTTCTCGTTTGCAGATTGTAAAGCCACTCTATGATGGAGATATTATTGAAGGCATCACAATGATGGGTGTTGGCGACAGTGCTTCGTTTATGATTAGTGCTGATTCTTTTTTCGTGAAAAATGTTGGTCTGAAAGAATTGCCAAAATTTATCAAGAAAGGTGATATGCTTACTTTTAATGTGAAATTAGTTAGTTTACAATCTAAAGAAGAATATCAGAAAGAAAAAGCTTTGCAGCTCGAAAAATACAATGCCATGGTAGAAGTTCGCAAATCTGGCGAAACAGACAGCATTAAAACGTATCTGCTGGCAAATAAATATACTGTTAAACCAACCGCTACAGGAATGTATTACATTGAAACGCTCAAAGGTGCAGGAACAAAGGCTACAACGGGTAGTACTGTAACCGTTAATTATACCGGCAAATTTCTAAATGGAACAGTTTTCGATTCTTCTGTTGGTAAAGATCCTATTTCTTTCGTTCTTGGAAATAAAGAAGTTATTCCGGGTTGGGAAGAAGGTATTGCCCTTATGAAAAAAGGTGGGAAAGCTGTGTTTGTAATTCCATCTAATTTGGCATACGGACCAAATGGCGCTGGTAGTCTCATCCTTCCATACACACCTCTAACTTTTGACGTAGAATTGGTTGATGTAACAGCTACTGCTGCAAAAAAGTAATTCAACAAAACTGAAATTATGAAAAATAAATTAGTGTTAATCATTTTGGCAAGTTGCTTTGTATCGGTTTCCGCATTTGCTCAACTGCCGAAAAAAATCAAAAAAAACGTGGAATATACTACAGAATCAGGGCTAAAAATAAAATGGCTGAAAATTACTAAAGATAAAATGCCGGTAAGCGGCGATGTTGTTAAAGTTCATTACAGAGGCAAACTTACCAACGATACTATTTTTGACGAATCGTATAAAAGGGGAGAACCTTTTTCGTTTAAATTAGGTCAGGGAAAAGTAATTAAAGGCTGGGACGAAGGCATTGCACTGCTTCATAAAGGCGATAAAGCTGAACTTACCATTCCATCTGAACTCGGATATGGGGCAAAGGATATGGGTGTAATTCCTCCAAATTCAACTTTGATTTTTGATGTTGAATTGATAGATATTGCTCTTGCTCCTAAACCTTATGACGTAACTGGAAAAGACACAATATCAACTGGAACTGGTTTAAAATATATCTTGGTTTCAAAAGGAAGTGGAACGCGTGTAAAAAAAGATATGAATGTTACAGTTCATTATACAGGTTATTTCGAAGATGGTAAAATTTTCGATTCTTCTGTTGAACGTGATGAACCTATCGCAATTCCTATAGGTCAAGGAAAAGTTATTCCTGGCTGGGATGAAGGCATTTGCCTTTTAAATGTTGGCGATAAAGCTCGTTTGCTCATACCTTATACTTTAGCTTATGGCGAAAAAGTTCGTGGTCCTATACCAGCCAAATCAAACTTAATTTTTGATGTTGAAATAATTAAGGCCGAAGAAAGTATTACTCCAGTGGCGTATAATGTAGAAGGGAAAGATACCATAACTACAGCTTCAGGATTAAAATATATTGTAGTTAATCAAGGAACAGGCACACCTGCTAAAAGCGGAAATACCGTAAAAGTTCATTATACAGGATATTTTTCTGATGGAAGTATTTTTGATTCTTCGGTAGAACGTAACGATCCTTTTGAATTTGTTCTTGGACAAGGAAGTGTTATTGCCGGATGGGATGAAGGTGTCGCATTAATGAAAACTGGTGGCAAAACTCGCTTTATTATCCCTTATACTCTTGGATATGGCGAAAATGCTTACGGACCTATTCCTGCAAAAGCAACATTGATTTTTGATGTTGAGCTTATTGAAGTAAAATAAAGAAATACCCCAATTAATAAAGAAAAAGGTTTGCATTGCAAGCCTTTTTTTTATTGTACCCCAT
>JBBQSF010000122.1:0-9201 GCA_038214085.1 Bacteroidales bacterium
CGACTTTCAGCACATCACCTCCTTTGGAGTGTTATTGCTAATGTATGCCACTCCGGTAATGTATCCTTTATCATGGATAAAAGGAGGTTTGCGCTATATTATGTTATTGAATCCACTAACTCCAATTATAGAATCGTTCCGCTACGCCTTTTTAGGTGTGGGGGAATTCAGCTATTATGGATTGGCCTATTCTGCAGCTTTTTCAGTTATTATTTTGTTTCTAGGAATATTAATGTTCAGCCGGAATGAACGTTCGTTTATTGATATAGTGTAGTAGGAATGATACGTAAAAATATATTAGATTGGATAATAAATTAATACAGGAAGAATGGGCACTTCGACTCCGCTCAGTGCCCGGATACGACTACGAATGGGCACTTCGACTCCGCTCAGTGCCCGGAGACGACTCCGCTCAGTGCCCGAACATCAACCGGATGCTGAACAACAACCGGATGCTGAGCGAAGCCGAAGCACCCGGATAGCCAACAGCCAACAGCCAACAGCCAACAGCCAAAAGCCAAAAGCCACCAGCCACCAGCCAACAACCACCAACCAATAGCCAACAAACAACAGCCAATAGCCACCAACCAACAGCCAATAACCAACAGCCAACAACCAACAGCCAATAACCAACAGCCAATAACCAACAGCCAACAGCCAATAGCCACCAGCCAATAGCCACCAACCAATAACCAATAGCCAATAGCCAATAGCCAATAACCAACAGCCAAAAGCCAACAGCCAACAGCCAATAGCCAAAAGCCAATAGCCAATAGCCAACAACCAACAACCAATAGCCAACAGCCAAAAGCCAAAAGCCACCAACCAACAGCCAACCAATGTCAAACACAGTAATAAAAGTAGAAAACCTCTCCAAACAATACCGCCTAGGCCAAATTGGCACCGGAACCATCCGCGACGATTTTGCACGTTTCTGGGCTCGTGTGCGCGGCAAAGAAGACCCAACCCTCAAAATCGGCCAAACCAATTCACTGTCGTCAAATCAACAATTCAACAACTCAACAACTCAACGACTCAACGACCCAACAACCAAACCATCCGACTATATATGGGCCCTCCGCGACATCAACTTCTCCGTGCAACAAGGCGAAGCCATTGGCATAATTGGCAAAAACGGTGCAGGCAAATCAACACTGCTTAAATTATTATCAAAAGTTACAGCACCTACCACTGGGAACATAAAAATAAAAGGCCGTATTGCCAGCTTGCTGGAAGTGGGAACGGGTTTTCATCCAGAGCTTAGTGGCAGGGAAAATATTTTTTTAAATGGCGCCATTATGGGCATGACCAAGGATGAAATACGAAACAAGTTTGATGAAATTGTTGATTTCTCCGGAGTTGAAAATTATATTGACACTCCCGTTAAACGATACAGCAGCGGCATGTACGTGCGCCTTGCCTTTGCCGTTGCCGCACATCTTGAACCGGAAATACTTGTGGTGGATGAAGTACTTGCCGTAGGCGATGCGGAATTTCAGAAAAAATGTCTGGGAAAAATGGGCGATGTTGCTAAAGGAGGCAGAACTGTTTTGTTTGTGAGCCATAATATGACGGCAATTGCAGACCTTTGCACGCGATGTGTCGTATTGAAAAATGGATGCATTGACTTCTTAGGACAAACAAATAATGCAATGAAAAGATACCTTGATACAAGCATTACAAAAAACCAGTCAAAAGATTTATCTATAGTAAAAAACCGAACGGGGAATGGTATAATCCGCTTTATCTCCTATAAAATATTAAACGACCAAAATAATGAAATTGACTTTATTCTAACAGGTCAATCTGTAACCTTTGTTCTAGAAGTATTACACACAGAAGATGCTCCCGTTCCGCCTGTACATTTTTCTATTTTGTTTGTTGATGAAAACGAAAAATCTTTATTTCATGTTTCAAACACCGTGGCCAATGGTGAAGAATTTAAATTGATTTTTATTAACGGCAAAGCAAAAGTAAAATGTGTAATACCCAAATTTCCGCTGCATACGGGAGAATATTATTTCCATTTTTATGCAGGTGTATTCCAAAATATCTTTGATAATATACCAATGGCTGGGTCTATTCAAGTTGAACCAGGAAATTACTATGCAACAGGGCGTTTGCCTTACAGAGAGCAAGGTGATATTTTGGTTGAGAATAGTTGGAGTATTTTGGAATAAAAAAATTATATTTCATACCGATTAATAATACATCCAAACAGCGTATATTTACCAAAATAATAATGTGTTAAATAGAATATAATGATTCTCATTATTGGGCATGATGATAGATTAACTGAGCCTCCAAAAGCGTTGCTTATTTTTGCCAAATTAACTTCATTAATTAAGTCGTTCTAATATATATTCACCAAATCAATGTGCGGAATTGTAGGTCTAGTTAAAAAAAACAACTGTGCGGAAGCCGAAATTGCTTCAATGCTGAAAAGCATTAACCACCGCGGACCAGATGGCGAAGGAATTTTTGTGCATCAAAATATAGGATTGGGGCACAAACGCCTCTCAATTATTGATCTTGCCACAGGGCAACAGCCCATGTGCAATTCCGAAAAAAATATTTGGATTACCTACAATGGCGAACTTTATAATTATCAACAACTAAAAAAAGAGTTACAAAATGCTGGTCACTTCTTTAAAACAAATTCCGATACCGAAGTAATTATTTACGCATACAAACATTGGGGAACAAGCTGTTTGAGCAGGTTTAGGGGAATGTTTGCATTTTGCATTGCTGATTTAAGTAAACAAGAACTTTTTTTAGCAAGAGATATTTTTGGAATTAAACCTCTTGTTTACTGCACGGATAAAGATTTTTTTGCTTTTTCTTCAGAAATTAATGGCATTAAAAATCTTATTTCAAATGATAATTTAAGCGGAAGCGTCGAAGCTATTGAATATTTTCTCCGATACCAGTATATTCCAGCACCTCAAACAATTTATAAAAACATAAATAAACTCGAACAAGGGCATTATCTTATTGTTGATTTTGATGGCAACATTATAAAGAATGAATCCTACTTTACTTTTAACGATACCTTTGCTATACATGCGGAATCTTCTAATTTTGATTGGGAACAAAATGTTGAGCAAGCATTGGAAGAATCAGTAAATGCACATTTGTTGTCTGATGTGCCTCTTGGTTTGTTTTTGTCGGGAGGAATCGACTCCACCTTGATTGCTTATCTTTTGCGTAAGATTACTTCTGCCAAAATAAAAGCATTTACCATAAGTTTTACGGAACAAAAACACGACGAATTAAAATTTGCTCAAGAGGTTTCAAACAAATACGACTTTGAACTTATACACGAAGTGGTGGAACCTGATTCTTTATCTGTATTGTCTCACCTTATAAACGAGCATTGTGGTGAGCCATTTGGTGATGCTTCTGTTGTTCCCACATATTACCTTTCTAAATTGGCACGTCAGCATGTACCGCTTGTACTCTCAGGCGATGGAGGCGATGAGATTTTCGGTGGTTATTATTCCTATATTAAATGGATGAGAAACAACCCACCTGATGCCTTACATGCAAAATGGACATACAAAGAGTATGCAGGGATTCCAAGATTTATTGCAGGAAGCACTAAAAAATTTCTGCTCAACAATTGTAATTTTAATATCCTGAGCGAATGGACAGACCAGCTTACCATTACCGAAAAAAATATTCGAAAAAAAATATGGAACAATGATTTTCAATATCTGTTGTCTAAAAAAAACACTGCATTTGCACAAACACACAAGGAGTGGAAAAAAACGGACAGGTTCACCTACGCACAACTAATGGATATTCACACTTACTTACCTTATTCTGTGCTTGCAAAAGTTGATATTGCTAGTATGGCTGTGGGGCTGGAAGTGCGTCCGCCAATTCTTGATAAAAACATTTCTAAATTTATTTATTCGCTTCCTTTAAATCAAAAATATCAAAAATACAAGGGGAAATTTGAAGGAAAATTTATATTAAAAAAGATTTTGCAAAAGCACTTTTCTGACGATTTTATTTTCCGTCACAAACAAGGTTTTACAGCTCCGCTCAATCATTGGTTTCTCGAAAACAGCTTGGGCAATAAATTAATTCGCGAAAAAATACTTGACAATAAAAACCTGCTCAATACTTTTTTTAATGTATCCGAAATTGAACAAATAATTAAGGAGCATTCTCTCGAAAACGACCAATCGGGCTTTTTGTGGCAAATGTTTGTCCTATGTATATGGTTCGAAAATAATAAAGAAATAAATTTTATTTAAGAAATAATAAGAAAATTTCCTTTTCGAAATTATAAAATTAAGCCACCCATGCCCAGCCTAATCTGCCCCAATACAAAAGAACTTTTATCAATAAAAGGAGGATTTCTTGTTTCACGTCAGGGGATAAAATATCCCATAATAAATAATATTCCACGATTTGTTCACAAAAACAATTATGCAAAATCTTTTGGGCTTCAGTGGAACAAATTCAGGAAAGCGCAACTGGATTCATACACCAATACAACATTGTCAACCGATAGGTTGAAAAGAATTTGCGGTGGCGATTTAACTGTTTTTAATAACAAAAGTGTTTTAGAAGTAGGTTGTGGCGCAGGCAGATTTACCGAAATAATGCTGAAAAATAATGCCGATGTTTATGCCGTAGATTTATCGAATGCTGTGGAAGCTAATTATTCTAATTTCAGCACAAGTTCGAATTACCATGTTTTTCAGGCCAATGTTTATCAATTGCCATTCGAAGAAAATAGCTTCGATTTCGTAGTATGTATTGGTGTGATTCAACACACTCCTGATTCCGAAAAAACAATTGAATCCTTAATCAAATATATTAAACCGGGCGGAATTTTATTGATTGATCATTACGACAAAAACTATCCTTACACCAGAATTAGAAAAATCTGGAGAAAAATTCTTTTGTTTTTTCCTTTGAAACTCAGATTTGCTGTTTCAAAATATCTGGTTATCTTTGGTTGGCCATTGCATAAATTGTTTTGGAATATTTCATTAAACTGGAAAAAATCAAACCGCGGGGAACGATTAAGAAAAGTATTTCTTCGATTATCTCCCATAGTTGATTATCACGATGTTTACACCGAATTAAATAAAAAACAATTGCGCGAATGGGCCATACTCGACACGCACGATACGTTAACTGATTATTATAAGCATTTAAGAAGTAAAGAAGAAATTGAACAAATATTAACAAAAGCAAATATGTCCGAAAGCAAAGTTTGGATTGGTGGCAACGGTGTTGAGGCAAGAGCAATTAAATAATATAAACTATTGAAAACTGCATTGGTTACTGGTGGTGCCGGATTTATTGGCAGCCATGTTGTAAGAGAATTATTAAAATTAAAATTCAAGGTAATTTGCCTTGATAATTTTGATAATTTTTACAATAAAAAGCAAAAGATGAACAACATTAATGATTTTGTTAATGATCCTGAATTTATACTCCTCAAAAATGATATAGTTGACGATAATACGTATAAAAATTTATCATCGTACAATATAGACATCATCATACATCTGGCAGCCAAGGCCGGTATCAGGCAAAGCATTGCCGACCCAATAGCTTATCATCAGGTTAATTCACTGGGCACACTTAAACTACTTGAATTTGCGAAAACAAAGGGAATAAAAAAAATAATTTATGCCTCTTCAAGCAGTGTTTATGGCATAAATAAAGATATCCCATGGAAAGAGGATTCTACACTGAAACCCATTAGCCCCTATGCTGCTTCAAAAGTTGCCGGGGAAAATTACTGCTATACCTATAGTCAGCTTTATGGTATTCAGATTGTAGCATTGCGTTTTTTTACCGTTTATGGTCCTGCCCAACGACCCGACCTGGCCATTCATAAATTTACGGATTTGCTGCTGCAAAACAAATCTATTGACGTTTACGGTTTTGGCGAAATAAAAAGAGACTTTACGTATATTGATGACATTGTTTCAGGAATTATTTCTTCAGTAAATTTCGAAAAATCGGGGTTCGAAATTTTTAATCTGGGAAATAATTTTGCCATTTCAGTAAACGAATTACTTACGACCATTGAAAATGTTTTTGCGAAAAAAATTAAAAAAAATATTTTACCCGAACAACCAGGTGATGTGCCTATTACTTTTGCCTGTATTGATAAAGCAAAAGCATTGCTAAATTACGCACCAAAAGTTGAATTGTACAATGGGCTGAAAAAATTTAAGCAATGGCATACACAATACTATCAACTATAATATTTCAGGCATGATACTAATTATTGGGCATGATGCCTCGCTCACTGGCGCTCCAAAATTTTTGCTCCATTTTTCGCAATGGCTTCGCAGCGAAAAAAACGAAAAATTGCTTATTGTATTACGTAATGGTGGCCCATTAATTAATGAATATAAAAAAGTTGCACCTGTTTTTATTTGGAATACGCCCTACGTTTCGAGCCCTTTTTCAATACGTTTACGCAACAAAATAACTAACTTTTATTCCAGAAGAAAAAAAAGGTTTTTAAAAAAAATTAAAAACCTGCCGATCGATTTTATTTTTTGCAATACCGTTACCAATGGCGAAATTCTTAAAGCTTTAGCATTTTTAAATAAGCCAGTATTATTAAGGGTTCCTGAACTCGAAAATGTTTACAATCTTTTTAACAAAGAAGGAAATGCAGATGAAAGCCTTCGGATTTCCAATCACATTATTGCTGTATCGCAGGCTGTAAAAGATAATTTGATAAAAAATCACCAAATTCCCTTCGAAAAAATCAGTGTAATTCATGGATTTATTCCAAAAATTAACAATACTGAAAAAAAGAATATTTCAAACAATTTTGTTATTGGTGGCTGCGGCACTCTTATTCTCCGAAAGGGCTTCGACTTGTTTTTACAAATTGCAAATATTGTTGTGAATAAGCGTGGCTTAAAGGATGCCCAATTTCTTTGGATAGGCGGCGACAAAACGAGCTACACATTTTCTGAGTTCCAACAGGAAATAGAAATCTTGGGTTTAAGAAAAAACATCACAATTACAGGCGAAACCGACAATCCATTTCAGCATTATGAAAAAATGAATATTTTTTTAATGACCTCCCGCGAAGACCCTTTTCCATTGGTAAATCTTGAAGCAGCACAATACGGTTTGCCCATAATTTGTTTTGATCGTTCGGGTGGTTCTCCTGAATTTGTGACAGAAGATGTCGGGTTTGTAGTGCCCTATTTGGATGTTGAAGCAATGGCTGAAAAAGTTATTGAATTAAAAAACAACAAAGAAGAAAGAGAAACAATGTCGACATGCATAAAAACAAAATCAGAACAATTTACTGTAGAAAAAAAAGCTCCGGAATTGTATGAAATATTTACAATGATAATGGAAAAAACAATTGAAGTGTAGTATAAGTACTCGCTCAATATTATGAATGCAAAACAAAAAAAAGAGGGACTCTTGATTTAGCTGCAGTATATTTATTGCTAAATACAAAATTGTACTTTAATTACCATATATATCAATAAATGAACAACCCTAAAACATTAATCTCCCTCCTAAACTGGAAAACCCACGCCGATACCATAAAATGTATTGAGCAATTGCTTGCCATTGGAATTAATGTTTCTAACATTTTGGTAACCGACAATGCTTCACCAAACAATTCAGTTGATCGAATTAAAAATGCCTTCCCAGATATTGAAATTATTTGTTCACAAAAAAACAATGGCTTTGCTGCCGGGCATAAAATAGCCGCAGATATTGCCATTGCCCGAAATTTTGATTTTATTTGGATACTCAACAGCGATTTACACATTCAACCCAACACATTGCAGAATTTATTGCAAGCATACCAGCGGCATGGAATGGCTGTTTACGGAAGTGTTTCAGTTTCCGAACACGATAATGATCGTATTGATTTTGGTGGAGCTTATGAAGTTGCCGATGGAAAAATTATTTCGGATTACAATATTTACAAAGGAAAATCAATTACCGAAAAGGCAACTGTTTTCACCGAACGCCAGGTCGCCGCGGTGGAAGGCCATTCCATGCTTATTCCCATTGAACTCATTAAAAAATACGGTTTCATGGATACCCGTTTTTTTATGTACGGCGAAGAAACAGAATATTGCATCAGGATAATGAATGCAGGCATACCAAGCATAATTGTGCCCGATTCGCTTGTAATTCATAATGGAGAAGGTTCGTTTGGTACATCAGGCAAACACAACCCTGTGGTGGCATATTACAGGGCCAGAAATTACAGGCTTATTGCAAAAAAACACTTTGGGCTTACCAACAGAGAAATTTTTAAAAGTGTTGGAGGTGCAAAGGCATTATTTGTTTTCTTTTTATTATGGCCATTTCGCAGCAAGCAATTCAAAACTGAAAAGCAACTCGACTATTTTCACAATTTAGGTATATTGCACGCACTTTTTAATATCAGAGGAAAAAGAGTAAAACCCGAGAACTATTTATGACAGAAGAACAAACTTCATTTCAGTTATTTTGCATTTTCTTTTTTTAGAGATTCTGATATCGAGAAAATCGAGTGCCAGCAATGCAATTCATGATCTGTCATTAATTGAAAAAACAATGGCAATAATTTCGCACACAGTAAAACCTAATTTTTTCGAAGAAAAATCATTTGCGGTTCAGCTTAATAGCGGTAGCATCAACGAAGCGTGAGGCTTGTGTTTTTTTTTTGGGATCGGCCTTCAGAAAATTTCACATCAAAACCCTGCCTGCCGGTTATTGTTTTTTATAGGCAGGAAGGTTTGGTTTTGTGCGGTTGCATTGTGCTAAGAAAACGGTGTTTGAGTCCGACCATCAAGAAATGGGCGGGCGAGTTCGTTTTCGGGAAAAAAAGCAAACCGTAGCTTTTGTTGAAATTTTGTGTTAGCCTTGACTCTTTTGTTTCTTTTCTGGTCAAGCAGAAAAGATATTAAAAAAAAGACCATATATAATTTTTTTGAAGAAAAAAAAGTGCGCAGGCCTTGCAATCCCGATATCTATCGGGAGTCGAGGCCAAGGCGGGGGTGAATGATAAAATTCATAGAATTATTATAAAGTTTCGTATTTCGGAATCACTGTTGTCCGATAAAAATATTGCAAATTAATAAAAATTCATGCTAAATGAGGTGTTTGCGGGTTTTATATATACAAGGACTTGGTTTTTCCAAAATTGATAAATTGATTTTTATCAATTTATTTTGCCTCTGTCCT
>JBBQSF010000123.1:0-9158 GCA_038214085.1 Bacteroidales bacterium
GTTGGAATTGCCGGTTGTGGCGGGCTTGGCTCTAACTGTGCAGTTTCTCTTTCTCGGGTAGGTATTGGAAAGCTTATCATTGCTGATTTTGATATCATTGATGAGAGCAATCTGAACCGCCAGTATTTTTTTTATGATCAAATCGGTAGAGAAAAGGTCCTTGCTTTAAAGGAAAATATTGCACGAATTAACCCTGATGTCGTGGTCGAAGCGCATGTAGTTAATCTTAATCCCGCTTTAATAAAAGAATTGTTTAAAAATTGCGATGTGATTGTGGAAGCCTTTGATCATGCAGAAATGAAGCAAATGATTATCGAAACAGTACTTTCCGAAATGCCTGATAAATATATTGTTTCGGGAGTTGGGATTGCAGGCTGGGGAAAGAATGATGTTTTCAAAACACGGCAATTTGGTAAATTATTTATTTGTGGTGATTTTGAAAACGAAGTTTCTGAAACCGAACCGCCTTTGGCACCAAGGGTATGCATAGTTGCCAACATGGAAGCCAATAAGGTGATGGAGCTTTTACTGGAAGACTTGTAATGATTACCTAATTTTAAGTTAGCAGTTGGATCACGAAATTTCTATCACAAGATATAAATTAATTTTGCTCAGATATAAAAATTGATATATGAAAATCACACTGAACAATAACCCCGATGAACTTTCTGGAAACGTGATTACAGTTGCTAAAATGCTGGAAGAAAAAAAATATACGTTTAAAATGCTAATTATTAAAATCAATGGAGCCATAGTGAAGCGCGACGAATACGCCACTGCTTTAATTCACGATGGAGACATTGTTGACGTAATACACCTGATCAGTGGTGGATAAATTTTTCGAAAAATTCAATCATTTTTTTCATTGCCAAACCGCGGTGACTTATTCTGTTTTTTAAATCCAGTGGCATTTCTGCAAAAGTTTGGATATGGCCATTTGGAATAAAAATTGGGTCGTAACCAAAACCTCCTGTTCCTGATTTCGATTCAATAATTTTCCCATCAATCCTGCCTTCGAAAAAATATTCTTTACCATTTAGAATTAACGAAATTACAGTTCTGAAACAGGAATTTCGGTTAGGTTCTCCTGAGAGTTCAGTGAGTACTTTGTTTACGTTGTCTTCAAAGGAGCAACCTTCGCCCGCATATCTTGCGGAATAAACACCAGGGCGACCATCTAAAGCTTCAATTTCAAGTCCGGTATCATCGGCGAAACAATCAATGTGAAATTTTTCAAAAATATAGCGTGATTTTTGTGAGGCATTATGCTCAAGTGTAGTACCTGTTTCTGGTATTTCGTCAGAGCAACCTATTTCGTTTAGTGAAACTATTTCTGCAAAATTTTTTGCAAGCGCCTTTACCTCTGTAAGTTTATGAGCATTATTTGTAGCAAAAACAATTTTTTTCATAATTGCGTTACTTTGGAATTACATTTTCAATGAGAATTTCAAATAAATCGCCTAAAGAAATACCGATGGTTTGCGCTTGTTTAGGGACAATACTCAACGCACTCATTCCTGGAATTGTGTTTACTTCTAAAAAATATGGAGTATCATTTTTTATTATATAATCGAATCGTGCAACCCCTTTAAGATTAAATTTTTTGAAAAGCATTAATGAGGTTTCTTTGCATTTTTGATGCATGTTTTCGGAAACTCTTGCGGGAGTTATTTCTTCGGCAAGTGCCGGATCATATTTGGCAGTATAATCGAAAAACTCGTGCTTACTCACTATTTCAGTTAAAGGGAGAGCAGTTAATTCATTTTTATTTTGCAGAACACCACAAGTAACTTCTGTTCCCTCAATAAATTCTTCCACCTGAACTTCGGAATCTTCTTTAAATGCGAGCTCCAAGGCAGGTAAAAGTTCATCTATTGTTTTTACTTTGCTCATTCCGATGCTTGAACCACCACTTGCCGGTTTTACGAAACACGGAAGCCCGGTTGTTTGAATGATTTTTCCTGTGTCAACTTTTCCAGTTTTCTTTAATAAAATTGCTTTTGCAGTTGTTGCTCCAAATTCTTTAGCCATAAGTAAACACACGTGTTTGTGAAAAGTTATAGCCGATTCCATCATTCCAGAGAATGTATAAGGAATACTCAGCAGATCGAAATAAGCCTGAAGTTTTCCATCTTCGCCTGGCGTGCCATGTATTGCAATAAATACGCAATCAAAATTTATTTTTTGATTTTCAAGGGTTATCGAAAAATCGTTTTTATCAATAGCGATTTTAATTCCTTTTGAATCAAAGTAATTCCATTCATTCCCAGCTATCAAAATAGTATAAACATTATATTTCCCTTTGTCTAAACTGGAGCTGATTACCCCAGCACTTTTTAATGAAATTACCGATTCGCCAGAATTGCCACCGGTTACAAGTGCAATATTCTTCTTCATGTGTATTGATGTTTTGAAAAGCAAAGATAATAATAGCTTTTCTGTAAGTTAAAAAAAATCAAAAAATCTTATCTTGTGTTTTTACAATACCTAAAAAGACATTATTGAATTAATATAAATTTTATCTTTGCCTTTTATAAAACAATAAATTATGATATTTTTGGTTTATTGTATTTATGAAAATTATGTATATCAGTTCACTAATTTACTTTAACCGGGCATGAGCTTTGTAAAATTTATAAAAAGCAAAACTTTTCTCAAGCATTTTGCTTTATCTTTTTTAGTAACTATTTTAATAGCATGGATTGCTTCGATGTTGCTTGGATTTTTTACCAATCATGGGCAGGAAATCGCTGTGCCTGACTTTACGGGAATCCCCATTGAAAAGCTTGATGAATACGTATCTGAATATGATCTTGACTATAAAATTACTGATTCTATTTATGATATAAAAGCAAAAAAAGGTACAGTTATCAGTCAGGATCCTTATGCCAACGCTAAAGTGAAGAGCGGACGGATAATTTACCTTACTGTTGTTGCAAAAAAGCCTGAACAGGTTTCCGTTCCCGAATTGAAAGACCTTACACTTCGTCAGTCTATTTCTATGCTCGAAACTTACGGGTTAAAAGTTGGTAAACTTGAATATGTTGCTGATATTGCTCGTAATGCAGTACTGAAACAAAAATACAAAGGAAGCATAATTACTGCCGGAACCCTCATAGAAAAAGGCTCAAGTATTGATCTTGTTCTTGGAAAAGGCGAAAAAAATGAAAATGCGTCAGTTCCATTCCTTTTAGGAAAAACCCGTGATGAAGCACTAAGACTTATTTCATCATATTCACTCAACCTTGGTGAAGAAAATTTTGAAGGAGG
This sequence comes from Bacteroidales bacterium, assembly GCA_038214085.1. Classification (GTDB taxonomy): domain Bacteria; phylum Bacteroidota; class Bacteroidia; order Bacteroidales; family CG2-30-32-10; genus JBBQSF01. The sequence goes on from JBBQSF010000123.1 coordinate 3,271, forward strand.
CGCTGATACTACCAATGCCCGTGTTTATCGTCAGAGTCCGAAATATTCTATAAAAGGAACTGTAAGCCTTGGCACAGCAGTGGATGTTTGGTATAAAAATGAAAAAAAGTTTGACTTTAAAGGATTTCTCGAAAAACATAAAAAAGACACAATTGATGATGGCGATGAATAAAAAATATTTCATATTGATCCTCCTTTTTATTCCTGTATTTCTGTCAGCACAGGAAATTATTACAGGATTAAGCACCAATCCAACAATCGGGGAATATATAAAAAACCACAAGGCAAATGGAATAGAGAAAACAGGTAAATCTGTTTACAAAACACTTCCTTTTATTGATGATTTTTCAGGGTCAGGAATTTTTCCCGACAGCAGTTTATGGACCAACAAAAATGTTTTTATAAATAGCAATTATCCATATCTGCCGCCAACCGTGGGTGTTGCTACTTTTGATGCCCTAAATGATACAGGAGCGCTTTATACTGATGCCAATGCTTATGGTTTTGTTGCCGATTCGCTCACTTCTCAACCAATTCGTCTCGATTCTGTTTTTGGAAGCAGCCCTGCTTCTCTTAAAATTAAAGACAGTATTTATTTTAGCTTTTTGTATCAGCCTCAGGGAATTGGAAATGCACCAGAAAAGGATGATTCATTGGTTCTGGAGTTTTATGCCCCTCTGTTGGGAAAATGGAAAAGGGTATGGGCAAGCGAAGGAACAACACTTGCAGCTTTTCACAGCAAATTCGGGGTATGGTTTAAGCAGGTGATGATTCCGATTAAAGATAGTACAACATATTTTCATAAAGATTTTCGCTTCCGTTTTTATAATTACGCAAGCCTTACAAACAACAGTCAGCCTACATGGGCAGGAAATGTTGACCAGTGGCACATCGATTATGTTTTTCTCGGTAAAGGAAGAAACAAGGCTGATTCTGTATACAAGGACATTGCTTTTGTGCAACCGGCACCTTCTTTTCTAAAAAATTATTATGCAATGCCATGGAAACAGTTCCTTGTTAACCCCTCTGCTGAATTAAAGGACAACATTTCAATGACTATATCAAATTTGGATACCGTAACTTATAATATGAGTTATAAATATGATATTTTTGATGCTTCTGGAAGTATTTTGCATACTTACAATGGTGGCAGCTTTAATATAGAACCTTATGTAACGATGGGTTACCAAACGTATCAGCCACATGCACAACCTCCCGTGGATTATACTTTTCCTTCATCAACAACTGATAGCGCTTTGTTCGTGATAACTCACACTGTGAAGGAAGGAATTCTCGGTGACAGTCGCCGCAGTAACGATACCGTGAGTTTTAATCAAAAGTTTTATAATTACTATGCTTATGATGATGGTTCACCTGAAGCTGGCTATGGTCTTACTCCGGCACATGCAAAGCTTGCCTATCGGTTTAAACTAAATCAGAGTGATACCATAAGGGCTGTTAGAATGTTTTTCAACCAAACGTATAACAATTCGAGCCAAAGATATTTTAATCTGATGATATGGGCCGATGACAATCAAAAACCTGGTACCGTTTTATACAAGGTTAAAAGTCTCAAGCCACAATACGAAGACAGTATAAATAAATTCTATAACTATAAGCTTGACACGGTTTTGGTTCTAAGTGGTACATTTTATATTGGATGGGAACAATTGGATGACTCAAACCTTAACCTAGGCTATGATCGAAATAGCAATGCACAGGCAAATATTTTATTCAATACTGCAGGAAATTGGCTAACATCAGGTTATACCGGCGCTTTAATGATTCGCCCTGTCTTTGGAAATGTGCTTCCCCCTGTTGCCTCAATTTCCAACAATGAAGGTGACGCTTATCATTTTGTTGTATACCCAAATCCGGTGAATTCGGATATTCTAAAAATTAAAAGCATTGAAATGTCTGAACTTTCAGATGTGTCAACTGTTATATATAATATTTACGGAAGAAAAGTATTTAACGCTCCATTTTCAACTGAGATCAATGTGTCAGGTTTTACGGCAGGAGTTTATTTTATTCAATTGACACTTAACAATAAAACTCTAGGTATTCCCCGGAAATTTATGATAATTAAATAAAAATGGCAGAAGATATTGATATCCCGGAAGAAGAACAAGAGTTATTCGAGCATTACAGAATAGTTGCCGATAAAGGACAAGGCTTATTGCGCATTGATAAGTTTTTAATGTCGCGCATTGAAGGGGTTTCCAGGAATAAATTGCAATGTGCTGCAAAAGCGGGAAACATACTTGTTAATGGAGTTTCGGAAAAATCAAATTATAAGATTAAGCCCAATGATGTTGTAAGTATTGTTCTTGCTCAGCCACCAAGAGAAATTGAACTTATTGCTCAGGATATTCCTATCGAGATTTGCTACGAAGACAACGATTTGGTTGTGGTAAACAAAGTAGCCGGAATGGTTGTGCATCCTGGTTATGGAAACTATACTGGAACACTTGTAAATGCACTGATTTGGCATTTCCAAAAATCAACAATCAAAACCGAACATGATTTAAAACCCTATCTGGTTCATCGAATTGACAAAAATACTTCTGGAATTTTACTGGTTGCAAAAACTGAATTCGCACAGGCAAAAATTGCAAAGGAATTCTATGATCACACCATAAGCCGTAAATATCTTGCACTTGTTTGGGGCGATTTTGACGAGGATCAGGGAACCATTACAGGCCATATTGGAAGAAGTCCAAAGGACCGAAGAGTAATGACCGTGTTTCCGGAAAGTGACCATGGCAGGCATGCCGTTACACATTATAACGTAATTGAAAGATTTGGATACATCACACTTGTGGAATGTGTTTTGGAAACCGGACGTACACACCAGATCCGTGCACATATGCGGTACATCGGGCATCCTATTTTCAACGATGAAATATATGGTGGGAATAGGGTTTTAAAAGGAACAACTTTTTCAAAATATACCCAGTTTGTCGAAAACTGTTTCAGAATGTTACCACGGCAAGCACTTCATGCCAAATCTCTTGGATTTAAACACCCTGTTACAGGAAAAGAACTTTTCTTTGATTCTGATTTACCTCAGGATATGTCAAGTGTTATTGAAAAGTGGCGGAAATACATTGTTACAGGTCACCCGATTTCAGAAGAAGAGTAATTTTCAAAATTATTAACCTCTTGGGAGTTCACTTCCCGCCACTATGCGGTGGGGAGTTTCATGATCGGTATTAATATTCTTTAATAACATTATAAACAGAATCACGCTCAACAGGTTTTCTTCCGGTTTTGCGAATAAGTTCCGAAAGTTGTGTCACACTTAATGCAGGTTTTTCTTCACCTCCCGACATTGCATATATTTTTGTAGAATCTTCAATGGTTCCATCAATATCATCAACTCCATAATTCAGTGAAAGTTGTGTGGTTTCTTTTCCTATCATTGGCCAGTATGCTTTGATGTGGGGAATGTTATCCAAAAAAATTCGAGAAACTGCGTAATTTTTCAAATCTTCAATTATTGAAATCTCCTGAATTTTTGACAATTCGTTATTTTTGTTCTTGTATTTCAGGGGAATAAAAGCATTGAATTTTCCTGTTCTATCCTGAAGTTCTCTTAATTTATTTAAATGATCAGTACGATGGCTATATTTTTCAATGTGCCCATAAAGCATAGTTGCATTTGAAGGAATTCCAAGTAAGTGTGCTGTTTCATGAATTTTCAGCCAGTTTGTTCCATTGGTTTTTTCATTGCAAATTTTAAGTCGGATTTGCTTATCGAAAATTTCAGCGCCACCTCCGGGTATGGAATCCAAACCGGAAACTTTTAGCACTGCAAGTCCCTCCCTGAGAGGAATGCCTGCCTTCTGAATCATATATTCCAGTTCAACAGCTGTGAATGCTTTAATATGAATATTGGGTTTTATTTTTTTTATTTCACGCAGCAAATCTGAATAAAAATATAGGTCTCTGTCGGGGTGTACTCCTCCTACAATATGAATTTCAGTAATCTTTTTATCTTTAACTGCGCTGATTTTTTGCAACATTTCTTCTATTGACATTTCCCAGGCTCCTTGTTGCTCATGTTTTCTAGAGTATGAACAAAACCGGCAATTGTAAACGCAAATATTTGAAGGTTCTATATGCATGTTGCGGTTAAAAAACACCAAAGAACCCATTTTTCTTTCCTTTACTAAGTTGGATAAAACACTTAGCAACGGCAAATTGTCAGTGAGATACAAAGCTTCGCATTCCGAAGTGTCAATTCTTATTCCTGCAAGAACTTTTTCGGCAATTGTAAAAAGTTCGGTAGGTAAAGTTGCAAAAAGCGATTTATAATGAGCGTTTTCCATAAGCATAAAAAAAGAAGCTGCTTAGTGACACCAAGCAGCTTCAGTAATAATTTTAGAGATTAATTATATTTAGCAAGCTTTTGAGTAAGTGATTGTGTTTTTGTTTTAATATTAATATAATACATCCCATTTGCTTTATCTGAAAGATCGATAGGCATATTAATAAAATACACATCGCTTTTTAAAGCAGAGAATACTGAATTCCCTAATACATCAGTAACTGTGATTTCAACATCCTGATTGTCGTTTAAGTCAAATTCAAGGTTAAAAGTCCCACTGCTTGGATTTGGATAAACTATAATGTTACGGATATTTTCAATTTCTTGAATTCCAGAACCCAAAACACATCCGTTTGACACTTTTAAATCATCGAGATTGCCACCATTAGCAAACAAAGACTGAATTCTGGCTTTTTGGTTAGGTGTAAAATTGGCGTAGGAAATATCATCGCTATAATCCATAAAGTTCATATACATGATTCCAGGTGAAGCGGAAGAACATGCATCCGTTTGAACTCCGGTAAGATGACCATAATTCTCTGATGCCTGATTTGGAGTGTCAGTACAATAGTCAGTACCTGAGCAAGAGCCACCATCATCACCCCAAATATGGTATAAGTTAAAACAATGACCAATTTCATGGGTTGTTGTTCCACCAAGATTGTAAGGGGCACTGGCACCAGTTTTTCCAAAATATTGATAATGGATAACCACTCCAAAATTATTGTTAAGGGTTGCTGCTGGAAACTGAGCATAACCGCACAAACCACCACCCAGGTTGCAAACCCAAATGTTCATATACTTTTTGGGATCCCATTGGTCCAAACCTCCTGAACTGGCGTGTTTCATTTTATCGTCGTAGGTAAATTGACTAACAGTGGTCTGTTTACGCTCAATTCCAGTGGATACAGCTCCGGAAGGTGTTCTCTTTGCAAGACAAAACTGAAGTTCGGTATTTGATTTTAAACCAGGAGCAAACGAACCCATGGAATGAGTGTTTGATCCTGCATAGTCGGTATTAAGGATGGCGATTTGTTCCTGAACGCGTGCATCAGTAATGTTTTGCGATGTAGTGGAATACAGAACATGAACAACTACCGGTACGGTTACAACTGTTTTGGGTGAATAATCTGGATTGTTTTGTATCCACTCTTGTGTCCAGGTTTCCAATTCAAGCATCTGATTTTCCAAATCAGGATTCTGCAATTTTTGTTGTTCCATGTATTCTGTTGTTCCGCAGTTGCGAACAGCTTTTGTTTCTTTATCCATTGATTGACTATCTTGTGCAGATGCAATAAACGAAAACGAAAACAAAGCAATTAAAGAGATAAAAGTTCTTTTCATAGTTAATTATTCTGGTTAATAATAGTTCAAAATTACGAAAAAAAATAAAATGTAGTACAAAAAAATGAGGCTATCATTGAAAAATGACAGCCTCAAAATTTTTAATTGCTGTAAATAATTATTTAATCAGAGAAATTCTTCTAGTTATAGACCCTTCGCTGGTTTTAATATTTACAATATAAATACCTGATTTTTCGGAAGAAAGATCAAT
>JBBQSF010000124.1:0-8808 GCA_038214085.1 Bacteroidales bacterium
ACGTGTTTTGGGAGTGCATTTCTACAATCCGCCGGCAGTGCAAAAACTCGTTGAAGTTATTAAAACAGAAAACACCAATCCGGAATTACCTGAATTTACTACACAATTCATAAAAAATCTTCGCAAAATTGAAGTTCCCTCTTATGATTTTGCAGGATTTATCGGCAACGGACACTTTATGCGTGATGCATTACACGGAATGGCAGAAGCCACAAAGCTGGCTCAAGCAATGACTTTCCCTGAAGCGGTTTATGTTATCAATAAAGTTACTCAGGACTTGCTCATCCGCCCTATGGGAATTTTTCAACTGATCGACTATGTTGGTATCGACGTATGCCAATACATCATGAAGGTTATGAAACCACATGTTACCGATGAAAACATTCACAGCCCGCTTCTCGATCGTTATATCGAAATTGGAGTTAAAGGCGGGCAAAATTCTGACGGTTCCCAGAAGAACGGATTCCTGAAATATGAAAAAGGAAAAGTAGTCGGAATTTATGATCCTGATAAAAAAGAATATATTAAAGTGGAAGACCTTGCGCCAAAAGGCGATGCATGGCTTGGATCAGTGCCATCTTCAATTAAACCATGGAAAGCTGTAGTTGGAAATCCAAGTAAAGAAGAAATGTTTAAGCAATATTTCAACGAACTTAAAACCATGAATACTCCAGGAGCAGAACTGGCTAAAGCTTATGTGAAAAAGTCGAAGGCAATTGGCCTTAAACTTGTTTCCGACAAAGTTGCTTATGCCGAAAAGGATGTAAATACCGTGCTGCTTACAGGTTTTTTCCATGCCTATGGTCCCATCAATAATTATCTTGATTAACTCCCTTTTTTATTTAAAATCAAATTTTAGCGACATGACAAAAATTAGAAGAAAAATATATATGGTTGCCGGTTACAATACCATTTCAATGGGAACCGGACGTAAAGAATTCAATCCTAAAAAAGAACGCCCCGGTCTTGAAGAATACTTGAAAGAAGCCGGGCAAGCCGTTTTAAAACAAATCGGAGGCGCTGCAAATGTTGATGAATGCGTGGTTGGTAACTTTATCGCTTCACGCTTTAACCGTCAGGCAAACCTGGCTGGGTTTTTCCCTTTTATCGACGCAGGGCTTAAATACAAACCTTGTACACGCGTTGAAGGCGCATGCGGAACTGGGGCTCTAGCACTTATGAATGGTATCAAATCCGTTCTTGCCGAAACCGCTGAAGTGGTTCTTGTTATTGGAGTTGAAGTTCAAAACACAGTGAAAGCAATTTATGGTGCAGATATCCTTGCTGCTGCAGGCTGGGCTAAAGAACGCAAAGATGGTCATGCATACTTTTTTCCCGGAAAATTCAGCGATCGCGCAGGAGCATATTATCAAAAATTCGGTAAAGAAAATACAAGAAAAGCTATGGCAAAATGGTTTGTTAATGCTGTTGAAAATGCCCGTTTATGCCCTACTGCACAGGAATTTCACAATTCGACTAAAGATCTGGAAGCATTGGGAATGCTGGAACCAAACCCAAAAAGCTTTGTTGACAACCTCAATGTTTTCGACTGCTCAAAAGTTTCGGATGGTGCATCAGGAATTGCTGTTGTTTCGGAAGAAGGATTAAAACGTTGTGGTATTTCTAAAAAAGATGCTATCGAAATTATAGGATTCGGTCAAGCTGAAAACGATATCACTCAGGTTCCTGCTGACCTGACAAAGCTAGATACTACTGCTGTTGCTGTTAAAAATGCTCTGGCAATGGCTGGAATTTCCAAAGACCAGATTGGAACCGTTGAATGCCATGATTGCTTTACAATTGCTGGAATAATGGCCACTGAAGCCATTGGTTTCGCTGAGCATGGCAAAGGTCCTGATTTTGTTCTTGCCGGAAATACGTCTCGAAAAGGCACCGTTCCATTCAATACTACCGGCGGACTTGTTGGCTGGGGGCATCCAACCGGAGCAACTGGAGTACATCAGGCCGTTACTATTTTGGAACAATTAACCGGAAAAGCCGGAGATGCTCAAATTGAAATAAAGCCAGAACGCCCTTACGGACTTACCATAAACATGGGCGGCGACGACAAAACTTTGGTTTCAATTGTTTATAAAAAAGCGGAATAAAATAGTTTAGCCCAGACTACTAGCCCAGACTAAAAGTTTTTAAAACTTTTGTAGTCTGGGCACTGTCTAGGCTAACTTTCCTAAAAAAATGCGATGACAGAAGGGAGCTACTACCATATTTATAACAGGGGCAACAATAGTGACAGGATTTTTTACGAGGATGAAAATTACGATTATTTTCTAAAAAAATTCAAAATCTACCTTGACCCTTTTGTTGATGTTTTTTCATACTGCTTGATGAAAACCCATTTTCTTTTTCTATTAAGGATAAAAGAGCAACCTACAGATACTCTAGCAAATATTTTAAAAAAACCATTGTTAACACCGATTGAAAAAGCTTTTCGTGATTTTTTTATTTCCTATGCGAAAAGCATTAATAAAAAATATCATCGTACGGGTAGTTTATTTCAATACAAATTCAAACGAAAACAAATTACTGAAGAAAAACACCTCATTAACTTAATACGCTATATTCATTTAAATCCTATTGATGCAGGATTTTGCAATAATTTGTTGGATTATCCTCATTGCTCATATATAACCATTTTAAACAAAGATAGCTCTTGGATTAAAACAAATGAGGTAATTGAGCTGTTTGACAATATAAACAACTTCAAAATGTTTCATTTTTAAAAAATTAATAATTTTATCCCTGATTTTTCTTAATATAAACCTTTTACGAATTTTCTAAATTTCTTTTTCTGAAATAACCTGACGAATTTTTAACTTCTGACAAAAACAATAACATGAACCGGATTACAGACCTATTTAAGATAAAATATCCCATAATTCAGGCTGGAATGATTTGGTGTAGTGGATGGAAATTGGCATCTGCCGTCAGTAATGCCGGTGGTTTGGGGCTTATTGGTTCCGGCTCTATGGATCCAGAAACACTTAGGCTTCACATTCAAAAATGCAAAACAGCTACTGATAAACCTTTTGGCGTTAATATTCCGCTGATTTTCTCACATGCGGCGGAATTCATGAAAATAATTGAAGAGGAAGGCGTAAAAATTGTGTTTACTTCAGCCGGAAATCCAATGAAATGGACACCATTTTTAACGGAAAAAGGAATAACCGTTGTTCATGTTGTTGCCAATTTAAAAGCAGCCCTGAAATGCGAAGAAGCAGGTGTTGATGCCATTGTTGCAGAAGGTTTTGAGGCAGGTGGTCACAATGGGAAAGAAGAAACCACCTCAATGGTATTGATTCCAATGATCCGAAAAGCTATAAAACTGCCGCTAATTACTGCTGGGGGAATTGGTTCCGGACGCTCAATGCTGGCAGCTATGGCACTAGGCGCAGAAGGTGTTCAAATCGGTTCTCGGTTTGTTACTTCCGATGAATCATCGGCACACCCTGACTTTAAGAAAAAAATTATTGAAGCTGGCGATGGCGATACTTTTCTAATGCTTAAAAAGCTTATGCCCGTTAGGTTGCTTAAAAATACGTTTTTCAAAGATGTTGAAGAAAAACAACTAAATAATGCTTCAGCAGAAGAGTTGATGGAATTGCTTGGCAAAGGCCGGTCCCGTAAAGGAATGTTTGAAGGCGATATTGATAACGGTGAACTTGAAATCGGTCAGGTTGCTGCTTTAATCAATCAAATAAAACCTGCCGGAGAAATTGTTCAGGAAATAATGAATGAGTTTATTGTGGCCAAAAATAATATTTATAATTTGTCTTTTTAAAAAATGAAACATAAAACATCAGATTTTTCAATTGTTTTAGGAAAATCCATTTATTATGAATTCATTAATCACAATGAAAAATCATTTTCAAAACCTTTAATCATATTCCTTCACGAAGGTTTAGGATGTACAGAGCAATGGAAAGACTTTCCGCTTTTGCTTGCACAAACCTTAAATTTCCCAGCCTTTTCATACGACCGCTATGGTTATGGAAAATCTGAAAAAATTTCAGAAAATAGAAATACTGCTTTTCTAAACAAAGAAGCACTCGAATTCCTTCCTGAATTGCTCAACAATCTCAATCTTAGCAATAGAAAAATAATTTTATTCGGGCACAGTGATGGTGGAAGTATTGCATTGCTTTATGCTTCTGCTTTTCCTCAAAATGTTATTGGAGTAATAACTGAGGCTGCACATGTTTTTATTGAAGACATTTCTGTTCAAGGAATTCAGAATGTTGCTAAGGAATATCAGAAAGGAAACTTAAAAGAACGCTTGCAAAAATACCATGGACAAAATACTCAAACCATGGCGGAATCTTGGACTCAGACCTGGCTCAAACCTGAAGCAAAAAAATGGAATATAGAAGCTGAACTTCCAAAAATAAAATGTCCGATCCTTGCTATTCAGGGTACGGATGATAACTATGGCACTTTCGCACAACTTGAATCTATCAGGAAAAATACGAGTGCCAACACGGAGCTGTTCTATATTGAGGGTTGCGGGCATGCGCCACATCACCAGGCAAAAGAAGTCGTTCTTCAAAAAACCAAAGAATTTTGTCTGAAATTGCTATAAAAACAATATCTTTAAATCCGAATAACCTAAACCTCGATACCATGAATTTTGAATTTACCGAAGAACAATTAATGATTCAGCAAGCTGCTAAGGACTTTGCCGAGCGCGAACTTCTGCACGATGTTATTGAACGTGATGAAAAAGCAGAATTTCCCACGGAGGCAATGAAAAAACTTGCCGATCTTGGCTTTTTAGGAATGATGGCCGATCCCAAATATGATGGAGGTGGAATGGACACCATTTCTTACGTTTTGGCCATGCAGGAAATCTCTAAAATTGATTCTTCCGTTGCTGTGGTTATGTCTGTGTGCAATTCGCTTGTAAACTGGGGCCTTGAGAATTTTGCATCAGAAGAACAAAAAGAAAAATATCTTAAACCATTGGCACGCGGCGAAAAAATCGGGGCTTTTTTACTTTCAGAACCTGAAGCCGGCTCTGATGCTACATCGCAACGTACTACTGCCGAAGATAAAGGCGACCATTATTTGCTAAACGGAACAAAAAACTGGATTACAAATGCAAATTGTGCATCAACATATCTGGTTATTGCACAAACATACCCCGAGAAAAAACACAAGGGAATTAATGCTCTTATTGTTGAAAAAAACACTCCCGGCATCACATTGGGGCCGCATGAAAACAAAATGGGAATGCGCAGTTCCGATACACATTCTGTAATGTTTAATGATGTGATAATTCCTAAAGAAAATAGAATTGGTGAAGATGGATTCGGGTTCAGTTTTGCAATGAAAACACTTGACGGCGGCCGTATAGGTATTGCTTCTCAAGCGCTAGGTATTGCATGTGGTGCTTATGAGCGTTCTCTAAAATATTCTAAGGAACGTAAAGCTTTTGGAACAGAAATCTGCAATCATCAGGTTGTTGCCTTTAAACTGGCTGATATGGCCGTGAAAATTGAAAATGCAAGAAATCTTTGTCTTAAAGCTGCATGGCTCAAAGATCAGCATCAGCCTTATGGATTAATGAGTGCCATGGCAAAACAATACTGCGCCGATATTGCTATGGAAATTACTACCGAAGCGGTTCAAATTCATGGTGGATATGGCTATGTGAGAGAATACCATGTTGAGCGGTTAATGCGCGAAGCAAAACTTACACAGATTTATGAAGGAACTTCAGAGGTGCAGAAGATTGTAATTTCACGCACTATTTTAAAAGATTAATTTATATTTGCATCCTAAAAATTAAATTATACCCGAAATGAAAGTTTTAGTTTGTATCAGCAATGTTCCCGACACCACCACAAAAATAAGGTTTTCAAACAACAACACAACCTTTGACAGTACTGGTGTTCAATGGATAATAAATCCCTGGGATGAACTCGCTTTAACACGTGCACTCGAACTCAAAGAAGCAAACGCAGCTGCTATTGAAAGCATTACTGTAGTAAATGTTGGACCGGTTACTACTGAACCCACCATTCGTAAAGCTCTTGCAATTGGCGCTGACAAAGGCATCAGAGTGAATACAGAACCTCTTGACTCATTTTATGTAGCTGCACAACTAGCTCAGGTAATAAAAAACGAACCTTTTGATATTATTCTTTGCGGTATTGAATCAAGCGATTATAATGGCACTTCAGTTGGAGGCATGCTTGCCGAAATGCTTGATTTACCATCAGTTTCTGCCGTTTCATATTTAGATATTGATAATGGTAAAATTAAATTAAAAAGAGAAATCGATGGTGGACAGGAAGTGATTTCTATTTCTGCTCCTTTTGTTGGAATTGTTCAGAAAGGAATTGCTAAAGATGCACGTATTCCTTCGATGCGTGGAATAATGACTGCAAAAACCAAGCAATTACAGGTAGTTGAAGCTGTTCCTGCCGAAACTTATACCGTTGCTCAAAATTTTGATTATCCAAAACCAAAAGCAGCCTGTAAAAAAGTGGATTCGGACAATGTGAAAGAACTCGTAAATCTTTTATACAACGAAGCAAAAGTTTTTTAATACTGAATAAGTCAAAGGAAAAACAAATTAAAAAATTAACCTAAACCAAAAATAATGTCAGTTTTAGTTTATACCGAAAATTGGGACGGAAAATTTAAGAAACAGATTTTCGAAATCGTTTCCTATGCTAATGCCCTTGCAAAAAATCTGAACACAACTGTTACCGCTGTTTCTATTGGTGATGTTTCTGACGAAGAATTGCAAAAAATTGGCAATTACGGAGCCGAAAAAGTTTTAAAAATATCTGATCCTCGTCTTAAAACCCTCGACAACAAAGCATATACAGCAGTATTGGCTCAAGCCGCTTTGAAAGAAAATGCAACAGTTGTTCTCTTTGCACATAACAATACAGGAAAAGCAATTGCTCCTCGTTTATCAGTTAAGCTAAAAGCAGGAATGGTAAGCTGTGTAATTGGATTGCCGGTTTCAACAGAACCTTTTGTAATTGTTAAAAAAGCCTATACTTCAAAAGTGCTTGCGAATATCGAAATCAAAAGTGCTGTAAAAATTCTTACCCTTGCTCAAAACGCCTTTGGAATAACGGAAAACCAAGTTATTGCTGCAATTGAAAGCTTTTCTCCTGATTTAGGTGATGGCAATTTTGCAACAGAAGTAAATGAAGTGAATAAAGTAAGCGGAAAAATTCTCCTTACCGATGCCGAAATTGTTGTTTCTGGAGGTCGGGGAATGAAAGGTCCTGAAAACTGGGGCATGATTGAAGAACTGGCAAAAGAACTTGGTGCAGCAACTGCCTGCTCACGCCCTGTTTCGGACGAAGGCTGGCGCCCTCACGATGAGCATACCGGACAAACCGGAAAAATTATTGCTCCTAATTTATATATTGCAGCCGGAATATCCGGAGCCATTCAACACCTTGGAGGAATCAGTTCATCAAAATGTATTGTTGCAATTAACAAAGATCCTGATGCTCCAATTTTTGAAGCTGCTGATTATGGAATTGTTGGCGATGCACTCAAGGTTCTTCCCGAAATGCTTGCAGCTATAAAAGAAATCAAAGCCAGCTAATTGCGTATAAAAGGAAAGAGCGACAAAATTCGCCGCCCTTTCCTCACCTTATGCACATGAAAAACCAATCTTAAACCTCTTTCAAAATTTTATTGGAAACCTTGTCTCCACTCTCCTATCGGATAATATAATAATACTGTCCGGTTTTAACTTCTTTTCCTGAACTGTTTCTGATATTCCAGCTCAGAATGTTTTGTAGCTTTTGCCTTCAGTTGAAACACTATTATAAATACAATAAATACAATCATTTTTCTTGCTCAGCCTCCTGCCTACATCAATGTAAACACGAATTTGTAATTAAAGGTTTTACCTACACTTAAATCATAAGGGCAAAGCCGAATGGATAAAAGTTCCTTTTCTACAAATTCCTTTAATTCTTCGTTATCCGAATTAATACCTTCTACTTCAACAAATCCTTCAGAATTTACTACAAAAGAAACCAAAACAAAACCCTGCATTTTACTTTCTAATGCATCTGAAGGGTAGATTATTTTCTCGCTAATATGTTTTACAAGGTTATTTGGTATTTTAGCTTCCGGTTTTGCGCCAAATGTTACACTTGAAATCAAAACGAAAAAAATTGCTGCTAAAAACTGTTTAGTTTTCATCTTATTTTTATTTAGACTAATTATATGCAAAGATAATTGTTTTTTTACATCGGATGCAAATTTTTTAACATTTTTTTTATTTGCGTGTTTCAAAACTCTCAATTTCGTTAATTTTTCGATACTGTAATCAAGCGGATTACATAGATAGTATTATCTTTGTAACATTTGAAATTATTGAAATTTTAAGTTTGTATTATGAATAAAAAAGCAAATACCCAGTTTTACATTCATCGTTTATTAGAAGACCGTTGGAGTCCACGATCCTTTCGCGATGAAGCAATTGAACAGGATAAACTCAACCGAATTTTCGAAGCAGCCCGTTGGGCGCCATCAGCTTTTAATGAGCAACCCTGGCGCTATATAGTCGGGATTAAGGGTGCTGATGAAACATTTCCTAAAATCTTGGAGGGGCTAAGCGAAACAAATAAAGAATGGGCTTCAAAAGCTCCGGTTTTAACTGTTTGTCTTGCTAAAAAAACATACACTCATAACAATCACGATAATTTTCATTTTTTATATGATACAGGACAAAGCGTTGCGCACCTTACTTTTCAGGCAATGCACGAAGGCATTTTTGTTCATCAGATGGCAGGCTTTTACTTTGAG
>JBBQSF010000125.1:0-8709 GCA_038214085.1 Bacteroidales bacterium
TGCTTCAGGTTGGCTTGGTGCTTACGTTGGAGGTATGTTAGGTGGATTTGGCGATATGGGAACCGGAATTTTTATCGTGGTTTTCGTTATTATGCTCATTTTCTGGGGACTTTCTCTTTTAGGAGCAATCAAAATGTTTGGCTTGAAAAAATCAGGATTCATTCTGTACGTTATTCCTAACGGATTAATGGCTTTATTACAAATTTTCTCAATTGCTACAGCATTTACTACAGGTGGATTGGTTTACTTACTCGTAAGTATTCTTTTCATCGTTCTTTACGCTCAGAATTTGAAATTCATGAAGTAATAAACAATTTTGTTTTTATTAAAAGAAGCTTCCACAATAGGAGGCTTCTTTTTTTTACCTTTGCACTATAGATTAAATGGATACAAAACAAAAAAACATACGATTTACATCAAAAAGAAGAAAATTTCTGCTGATCATTGCAGTGCTGGCTACATTTATTTCAGCATCAGTCTATTTTTTTATTAATTTTTTACTCCTTATAAAATTTTCAGCAATTGAGAAATTAATGGCAGCACCATTTTTCAATGAAACATACAAGCAACTCTCTGAAGCAACTCTCTTTAATTATTATATTAATATTTCAGTATCCCTGATCACTTTTTTTTCACTTATTCTGATGCTAAATAGAAAGAAAACAGGTTTCTATTTTTATTTTTTCACCCGCGTGCTTTTACTGGCAAATATTACACTGCTAAATAAATCTTTCACTCCCTCTCTGTCATCATATACACAAGTTTCTTTAGCATTGATTTTTTCAGTTTGGATGATACTGGTATACTCCTTTCTTACCTCTAAGAAAAGCAAACCAAATACTGATGAAGTTATTGCAGTAGAGCCGGAGCAAACAAATACGACATTTGTCTAGCTAACCTTTAAGGCTCCCACAATTTCCGAGGCTTTTGTGATTCCTTTTCTTACAAGATATTCATCAATTCCTTGGGCAATCTTAAGTGCAGCCATGGGATCAATAAAATTAGCAGTACCCACCTGAATGGCACTTGCACCTGCCAGCATAAACTCAATGGCATCAGTGGCACTCATGATTCCTCCCAAACCAATTACAGGAATTTTCACAGCATTAGAAACCTGCCACACCATGCGCAGTGCAACTGGTTTAATTGCCGGACCAGATAAACCGCCAGTAATAGTTGACAATAAAGGCCTCATTGTTTCTGCATCAACAGCCATACCCAAAAGAGTATTTATTACAGATACTGCGTCGGCACCAGCATCTTCAACAGATTTAGCAATATCAGCAATGCTCGTAACGTTAGGCGATAACTTAACAATAAGGCATTTTTTATAAGCTTTCCGAATTGCCTTGGTAACCTCACTTGCCGAAGCACAACTTGTTCCAAATGCCATGCCTCCCAACTTTACATTTGGGCAGGATATGTTCAATTCAATAGCAGGAATGGCATCAAGATCGTTCAGCTTTTCAACAACAGCAATATAATCCTCAATTTTTGAACCCGAAACATTCACAATAATATTGGTATTGTATTTTTTAATTTTCGGATAAATATTTTCAATAAAATAATCCACTCCTTTATTTTGCAAACCAACAGCATTAAGCATTCCCGAAGCGGTTTCTGCCATACGTGGATAAGGATTTCCTTCGCGTGCTTCGAGTGTGGTTCCTTTAACGATGATTCCGCCAAGCAAACCCGGATCGTAAAAATCTTCGAATTCAGGACCATAACCGTAGGTTCCGGACGCAGTAAGCACCGGGTTTTTCAAAATTAAATCTTTTATTTTTATTTTCAGATCTGCCATTTCAAGTCATTTATATTAAACACCGGACCTTCTGTACATACACACTTATTTCCCTGTGTGGTTTCTGTTACACAACACAAACATGCGCCAATTCCGCATGCCATAGTGTTTTCGAGAGATACTTCGCATGAAACATTTTCCTGTTTTGCAATAGAAGCAACAGCTTTCATCATGGGTTCGGGCCCACAGCAAAATATTTTTCCAAAACTTTTAAGGTCATTGATAAAAACACTATGAGAAGTTACCAAACCTTTTTCCCCTGATGATCCGTCCTCGGTTATAATAAAAAGGTCACCATATTTTTGATATTCTTCCTTTTCACTTATTTCATTAATATTTCTAGCTCCAATAAGGACAGTAACTTTCCTTCCTTGTTTTTTTAATGTTTTTGCAAGATAAAGTAAGGGGGCAACCCCACAACCGCCACCAACAAGCAGTGCATCACCTGCAAAGTCAAGCCCAAAACCGTTCCCTAAGGGATATACCAAATTGATTTTGTCTCCTGCAATAAGTGTTCGCAATTTGGCCGTACCTTTTCCTACACATTTAATATAAATATCCACTGTGTTTTGGTGATAATCCACGTTGTGAATAGAAATTGGCCTGCGTAAAAAAGTAGTGGCTGAATTTTCAACCAACACTTCAGCAAACTGTCCTGGCAAAATTTCGGGCAAGGCTTCATTTAATTTCAAGCGCAAGAGGTAATGCGAATTATTCAGGTTTATATTCTGCTCAACTGTAAAATCGTGAATATTTTTTTTCAATTTGGCTAATTTTCTGTTAATAAAAAGCCCCCTTTATCGGGGGGCAATAGTTTATTCGGCTTTGGGTTCAGTTTCGCTGGTGGTTTCGGTCGACACTTCTTCCGTTTTCTCTTCTGGCGTTAGCAAACCATGCCCAATTAAAATATTATACCACATAAAAAGCTTGCGGATATCTGAAATATAAACCCGATCTTTATCATACGTTGGGAGCACTTCTTCCAAATATTTTTTCAATTCAGCATCTGCTGATTTATGGTCGATACAAGGCTTTCCATCTTCTTTCTTGTATATCATTCCAAACACGTCCTTTAATGGAAGGTCCTTATCTGTAGTGAATATACTGATATCTTCCAGTGAGCTTACTTTATCCGATACATAAGCCGGAAAACGCTTCTGGTCAACTAATGATTCTACAATAAGTCCGCTTTTGGTTTGGGCAACTGATTTAAACAAACCACTTTTCCCCGATAATGATAATATTCCTGTTAAATCCATAACCTATTATTTTTTTACAAAAGTAAAAAAAAACACAAATCGTACTCTTTTTATATTAAATAATTAATTAACAGAAACGGATAAAGGGTTAACAATTCGACAGGGATCATTCCACTGAAAAGTATTTTTTACTTTTACACCTTCAAAACCTATATCATGAATATTGATCTGCAAAAAAATTACGAAGCAGCAAAACATCAGGAAAATCAAAATAAAAAGTTTTTTTCAAGACTTAAAAAAACCAAACCAGCAAATTTAGACCTGCTGGCCAGCAATGCTCACAACAAGGTTTTTGCTAACATTGATTGCCTTAAATGCGCCAATTGCTGCAGCACTATAAGTCCAATGATCACGGATAAAGACATTGCCCGTATTGCAAAATACCTAAAATTTCGCCCTGCAGTTTTTACAGAAAAGTTTTTATATCTCGATAACGAAAACGATTATGTTTTTAATCAGAGCCCCTGCCCTTTTTTGGGAAGTGACAATTATTGCAGCATTTACGATGCACGACCTAAAGCCTGCGCCGAATATCCACATACCAACCGAAAGCATTTTGTTCAAATATTAGACCTCACACTAAAAAATACTTTTGTATGCCCTGCTGCTTTTGAGGTGGTGGAAGAGCTTAAAAAAAACTACTGTAGTCACTTCTAGACTTAAATTGCCTCTATATTTGAATACTAAAGGAATTATGTTTTATGCTTTCTCAAAATTATTGAAGCAAGAACAGAAATGACTAAAATGCTTAAAATTAAATACAGAGAAGACAGAATAGGAATTTTATAATAAGGAGCTATGCACATTTTGCATCCAACAAATACTAAAATTGCAGATAAGCCATATTTAAGATAATAAAAATACTTGGTTATTCCTGCCAGCGCAAAATACAAGGCTCTCAGCCCTAAAATGGCAAAAACATTTGATGTAAAAATTATAAAAGTGTCGTTTGAAATAGCAAGAATTGCGGGGACAGAATCAACTGCAAAAATTAAATCAGTAAATTCAACTACTAGCAATACAATAAAAAGAGGAGTTGCAAATGTTTTATTATTAATCTTTACAAAAAAACTTCCTTCATGCATTTGTTCTGTAACAGGAAAAAACTATTTAAACAACCTTACCAGCGGATTTTTTTCAGGGTTAATTTTTTCATCTTTATGAAAAAGCATTTTAATTCCGGTATAAACAAGAAGCACACCGAAAACATAAATGATCCAATGAAATTTATTGATAAGCGCAACACCTGCAAAAATAAAAACTGCACGCAAAACAAGTGCACCCAATATTCCCCAAAACAAGACTTTATGCTGATATTTTGGATTTACATCAAAAAAACCGAAAATCATTATGAATACGAACAAATTATCAACACTAAGGGATTTTTCAATAAGATAAGCTGTTAAGAACTCAAATGCTTTTTCTTTGCCCATTAAAACATAAACGCCATAATTAAAAATCATAGCCAGGCTTATCCAAACGGCCGTCCAAATAAGAGCTTCTTTAATTTTTACTTCGTGAGATTTGCGATGAAAAATGCCCAGATCAATTGCCAACATAACAATAACGAAAGCAATAAAACCCATTCAAACATAAATATCTACTATCATTGTTTATCTTTAAATCAAATATTTAATTAATACAAACCCGCCAATTAATACAATTGTAAATCCCACTGCAATGATGTTGAAATATTTTTCAATAAAACGCTTAATGCTTGGTCCAAATTTCCAAATAAGATATGCAACCAGAAAAAATCTTGCTCCTCGACTTATTACTGAGGCAATAAAAAACATGGTTAAATTAACATCAAAAACGCCCGAAGTTATGGTAAATACTTTATAAGGAATGGGAGTAAATCCAGCAGTAAATATTATCCAGAAATCCCATTTGTCAAAAAGTGCTTTAATACCATAAAACAATTCGAACGAAAAACCAGGAATATTGTTAAAGAAAAATTGTGCAAATTGGGTAAATTCGCCATTAGCAGCTATCCATGCATAATATCCGATGCCGTATCCTACAAAAGCACCGGCTACTGATCCAACCGTGCAAATTAATGCAAAACGGAACGATTTAGCAGCGGCTCCTAGTGCCAGAGCAATTAACAATACATCGGGCGGGATCGGGAAAAATACCGATTCGGCAAATGCGAAAATAAAAAGAGCCATTGCTCCATAAGGCGAAAGTGCCCAACTTAGCACCCAGTTGTATAATTTTTTTACCCAATTCATTGCTCAACAAATCTATTTAAAACACACTGAAAATAACAATGGCATAGAGTACAAAACGTACGTACCTGAATAGTGCCCAAAGCAAATAATTCCTGAAATTGTATTTTATCAATCCACAAGCCATACTAACAACTGAATGTGGAAGTGGTAACATGGCACCTACAAATACAAAAAAGCCGCCCCATTTGCGAAGGTTACTGATATGCTTGGCAATTTTATTTTCAATATGATATCTTACTGATGGTATCCGAAATAGCAATTGACCAATAAAATATGCAATTACTCCTCCAATATAGGACAAAGTGGCTATAATAAATAAGAACAGCCAGGGGTTAACCGCTTTTGCAGCCCATGCAATAAATATTTCAGGTGGTAGTAAGCCCAAAAAAGTTTCAGAAATTAAAAAAACCGAGAATACAGCCTGAACGGAGTAGTTGGCAACTAAAGTAGTAAGCAAAGCGTTTATATCAATAAAAAAATATTCGAGTGCTAATAAAATAGCAACGAAAACCAGAATAGTAATCCCTCCTTTAACTGCTGTGACTTTTAAAAAACTATAAAACTTCGTTATTTTATAATAACGATTCATTAAAATCATTTTTCTATACATTAGTCTTTCACTTAATTTTCATTATTTTTTTCTTGTAAATTATAAAGAGGTCGTCCTCATCCTCATTGTTTTTTATTCCATCAATTAAAAGATTTAATAATCCTGGGATTTCATTTTCGTTAAACCCTGACTTTATTGCAAAACTGGTAGTTAATCGCATTTCAGCGTTATCTATTTTACCATCGGCTAAAACCATTTTTACTAAATCATACATTTGTTCAAAACGCTTGGATAACTCGGTGCTTGGAGCGTACGAATCTTTTTTTGATGTTTCTATTAAATCAAGGATTTCGTCCTCGGTAAATCCTATCTTTCTTCCCAATTTTTGAAGCATTTCTGTTTCTGTGGCATCAACTATGCCATCAGCAAGAGCAATTTGGATGAGATGACCAAAATGTTCCTTATCTTGTTTTCTGGAATGATGTTCAAAGTGCTCTATAATATCCATAATTTGTAAATTTTTAATTGTTTTCGTAGAATTTTGAATTTCTTCATTCACCTTTTTACATGTTCATTTACATGCAAAATTCAATTCCATGAAAAATTTCAGGAGAGATCTGGTGAAGAATTAAAAAAATATGAAATTATATTTTGGGCGGATGCCAAAAGTCAAAAAAAGAGGGACTTATTGCTGAAAATTTTGGGCAAATTGTAATGTATTGAATGATTACAGCCTTTCTGCATATTACGTTTGAATGCAATATTTGGTCATCGGTTGAAGAATCAGATTCATTAGAATCACTAAAAATAACGCTGGCAAGTTCTATGTGAGTATAATTGTTTATGCTTTTGGAATAATCAATAACACCCATATTCCATAATATGGCAATCAAAAAAAATAAACTGATAAATATTTTTTTATGTGATTTCATCTGTCTGCAAAGATAATAGAAAATTTGTTATGATTTTGCTCCAAATTATTTCAAATTGGACAGATATATTTTCTTTTGGCTAATGTCTGGTTTTTTTATACTTCGACTGAATGAGTTTGCAAAAAAAAGCAATACTCATTCGCTCATTTTTACTGAATCTAAACAGCTTTTGCTTTGTTTCGGCGTTACTCAACAACCATTGCAGCATTTACGATGCACGGCCTAAAGCCTGCGCAGAATACCCACACACCAACCGAAAGCATTTTGTGCAAATATTAGACCTCACACTAAAAAATACTTTTGTGTGCCCCGCAGCTTATGAAGTTGTTGAAATTCTGAAGAAAAATTAATTTGAAGAAAATGCACTAATAACAAGTACAGAACCCAATACACCCCCTATCATTCCTGTAATTAATCTTTTTTTATTAATTCTCGATTTGTATCCTTTAAACCATGAATCGGCATCAACATTTGGCGGAATTGAAGGCATATTAGGAGGAACAAGTGCTGCCAGGCCAACCAAAGCAATTCCGGGCAAACCAAACAACATACCCATGCAAAAGCCCTGCATATACCAGCCTTTGGAAGGGGAATAAAATCCCGACACGGTATACCCTGCTTTTTTGCTTTCAACTAAACCTAATTTTTTTATTGCGGTATTATCGCCTTGAAATTTAGAGATGCCAGCAATATCAATACCCTTTTCGTCGATGGTGTAATACGACAATTGAGACATACGGTTTTTACCTGCATAAAGATTTACTTTTGAGATTCCTTGATTGTATGATGCAAAAACAACCTTGGTAAGGTCAGAAGTATTCATTACCCTAACCGGCTCTTCCCCATTCTTTACATTTAAAACTATTAACTTTTTCAGTGGAGTTCCGGGTTTAAATATAGAATAGTACTCCAACTTAACAATTCTTATCCCGCCACCCTTCTCTAATGTGTTTTCAAATTTTACGCCCCAAAGATCTTCAAGGAAAGTTAGTGAATCCTTAGCAACAAAATTTGTGGATTGTGTTGTTTGATTTGCTTGAGTTGTTTGGGTTGTTTGATTTGTTTGGGTTGTTTGAATATTTTGTGCAGGTTCATTGTTAAATACTTCCTTTTCTCCGTTCTGATAAATTATCATTTTTACCTTGGCTTTACTTATGGTATATTTTGGACCGTTAGGGTTGGAGAATTTGGTATATTTAATATCCGAATCTGTGATTTCTGAAACATTCGCTTCAACAATAGTGCTGTCGGTTTTATAAATTTTATCTTGGGCTTTAGCTCTATTAAAAGAAAAGCTAAAAATCAGAAACAGGCATATTATTTTAAAATAATTGCCAAGCACTTTAATTCTAGTTCTATTTACCATTGCTATATATTTTTTAAAGTTTCCTCATATCAAAGTCCATCTTTGTATCTGTCTCAATTCCAGTGCCATCAAGATTATCAGCACCTCCAGTAATCTGCCCTCCAGGAAGATAACTGAATGTGTATTTTGTTGCTCCAGTATTGTAATAAAAAATCACACCACCTGCCCCGAGTGAGCCATTTGTTATGGTTTCATTCCACGCGGTTACCGGCCAGTTTACTAAAAGTACTACTGGATCAACCAACTTAAGTTTTCTGTGATAATCAATAGTGCTCGCATCTAAAGTAGGCTCTGGATAAGAAGGAGAAGCCGTTGCTATCTGCAAAACTTCGCTTAACCCGAATTCAAAATCAACAATAAAATGATCTGACCTGTTGTATTTTATTACCATCCAGGGTATGCCTACAATTTTCCGGCATCGGTCATCATTATAATTTCTTCGGTAAAAAGTACATGGCAGATCGCCTTTATAATATTCAAGATTCTTTGCACCTCCTGACAACAGAACTCCTGCTGCTCCGAAGTAGCCTTTTTCACATCCGGAAAAAGAAACTATTGATGCAA
>JBBQSF010000126.1:0-8545 GCA_038214085.1 Bacteroidales bacterium
TTATCTTGAATAAAAATCAAGGTGAACAGTAACTGAAGCGGTTTTTTCTTTTGCAGAAGTGTTAAAAACTCCGCCATAAGTATAATCTTCCGACGAATTTTGTCCTGTGATTTGGAATATTCCCATATCGGCACGTTTAAGGTTACCCAAACTGCCTTTTGCATTTGTGGCAATAGTTTCAGCACGAGTGCGGGCATCTGCAGTAGCAAGAGAGAGCATTTCAATTTTTAGTGCTGATAATTTTGTGTAATAATAATCAGGCGAAGAAGAATAAAAGTTAACTCCCAGATCAATCAATTCGCTTACTTCGCGAGAAATATTTTCCACCTTATCCACTTCTTTTGATTCTATTTTAATATTTTGAGTTAAAACATAACCTTTAAATTCTCTCACAGAAGTGCCGCTTTTATTCACATATTCGTAGTCGGAGTCAATTTGTACGCTAGAAAAAACGATATCTTTTTCTTTTAGTCCTTTCGAAATTAAATACTTTTTAATAACCTCAGCATCTTTTTTTATCTTGGCATAAGCATCTTTTGTGGATGTAGATTCAGCAGTAAACGAACCGCCCCAAACAATAAGATCAGATACAAAATCCTTTGAGGCCATTCCTGTAACGCTTATGGTTTCTCCTCCCATGTGTGTGCGTTTCCAAGCCCCGCCAAGTATCAGCGCCGAAATAATTACTCCGAGAGTAATGATAGTGGAATTAAAATATTTTTTCATAACTAAATTTGATTTATTTCGTAAAAATAAACAATTCATTTAAATAATATCTTTTTAGTAATTTTTTTAAAATCTTTAAAAAGTTGCCTCAGTCACAAAAATATTTGTTTTTTGACGATCCTTTGAAAATCTACAATGCAATGCTCGACGACATTGAGAATGCAAAGGAAAGTATTTGGATTGAAACCTATAAGTACGGCAACGATGCCATAGGTGAGAAATTCAGAGATGAGTTGGCGCGCAAGGCGAAGAAGGGCGTAAAGGTTCGCTTGCTCATTGATTCCTGGGGTGCATCCGTATCCGATTCTTTTTTTGCAGACCTTATTAAATACGGTGGAGAAGTAAGGTTTTTTAAAAAAATCCGACTTACCTACGATGGATTTACAAAAAATCACAGACGCGACCACCGTAAATTGTTGATTATTGACAATAGTATTATGTATATAGGTTCAGCAAATATTGCCGTGCATTCCGTAAACTGGAGAGAATCCGTATTGCGCATTGAAGAAGAAATTACATTAAAATTTAAAACAGTATTTAATGCAAGCTGGAGGATATTTAATAAATATTTTTACGATAAAATTGCAGCTACACGGCCTATCCACTATAACAGTTTTGAGATTTTGCGCGACGTTCCAACCACTGTAATTCAGCCAACAAGAAAAAAAATCCTCTACTTAATAAAAAAAGCTGAATCAGAAATTATTATTGAAACACCCTATTTTCTTCCTGGATCGGCAGTTAGAAAAGCCCTGATGGATGCTGTTGCTCGCGGAATTAAAGTAAAAATAATTTCCCCATTACATTCAGATGTTACGCTGGTTGATATTCTTCGCGGAAGATACTTTGGTGAACTTTATAAAAACGGAGTGGAAATTTTGTTATATGTCCCCAAAAATTTACATGCTAAAATATTTACTGTTGATCAATCTATTTTTATTATAGGATCTTCAAATTTTGATTACCGGAGTTTTAGGTTTCAGCATGAAATTAATTTATTGGGAAAAGACAGAACAATAATGGATCTCATTAAAAATCATGTAAAAAAAACCATTGATGATTGTGAAAAATTTGATTTTGAAAAATGGACAAAACGCTCCATGATACAGCGTATTGTTGAAAGATTACTCATTCCTTTCAGGCATCTGTTTTAACTGATTTTTTTTGCTGACCAGATAAACTCCTGCAAAAATCATTAATGCAGCAAATATTTTAATCGCTTGTAATTTTTCTTGGTAAATTACCATTGACAATACAGAAGCAATTACCGGCTGAAAAAAAATATAAAAACTAGCCACTGAGGCATTCACTACTTTCATAGAGTATGCTATCAGAAGATAAGCTAAAAATGTACTAGCAATAAGCACATAAACAATAGCCGACCAGGAAAAAACATTAAAAGTTTCCCAATTGGTGCTTGTAAATGCTCCTGGAGTAAACGGAATAACAAATAAGCCTCCAAACAAAAATGTCCATTTCATCACTGTAAATGAATTGTATTTTGCCATCAATGGTTTAATCATCACCAGATAAACGGCATACGATAATGCATTTGCAAACAACAGGATATTGCCTAAAAACGGATTTGTTCCTGATGTGTGATTCTTTCCATATATTATGGTAACTAGAGCCCCAGCAGAACCAAGTATAATGCCTGTAACCTTTATCCAAGAAAGTTTTTCGTTTTTTGCAAAGGAAGCAATAAGCAAAACAAGTATGGGGTTTGAAACCATTATTATAGAAGCATCAATTGGGGTGCTGAGATTGAGCCCTTCAAAGAACAAAACTTGGTTTATGGATACGCCAAAAAGCCCACATAATGCGAACTTGAAAAGGTCTTTACGCTCCGTTTTTTCGTATAAAAATAAATATTGAAATACCCAGAACAGTATAATGGAACAACTGATACGCAAAATAATTATTTCCATTGGCTGAAAAAAATCAGGCAT
The DNA here is from genome assembly GCA_038214085.1 of Bacteroidales bacterium. Lineage (GTDB taxonomy): Bacteria > Bacteroidota > Bacteroidia > Bacteroidales > CG2-30-32-10 > JBBQSF01. The sequence continues at coordinate 2,676 of JBBQSF010000126.1, forward strand.
CAGACTTTTTGCAACAGGATAATTGATTCCAAAAAATAAATTAGCTACAATTAATGCCAGATGTGCTTTTACTGTTTTTGACATTTTGTGAAATTACAATATGCAGCCAAAGAAGTTTTAATACTAATTATTTTATAGCTTTAACAATAAGTCCAGTTCCAGATTTATGTTTAAACGAAACATCAAAGTAGTTTAAAAGCAATGCAAATGGCATTACTATGATGTAGTAAAACGGAAGTAGAATAAAAAAAAGTTTTGAAACTCCAAGCATTTGAATCGGGTATTTCATGGAAAGACGCCAAGAAATTTTGCCGGGCGTACCATAAGCATAAGATGCATCAATTTTAGAAAACCCAGCTTTATTAAGCTTTTCGGTAATATCTGCTATGCTGTAACCATCGCGAACATGTTCTCCAATAAAGGAATGCTCTTCATGGTCGTGTACGTCAGAGCCGCCCTGATCAGAAGGTGTGGAAACAAGCAGCGTAGCTCCGGATTTTAATGATTTATAAAAATTTATAAAAACCTGAACATCTTCTTCGATATGTTCCATCACGTCCACACAAAGTATAAAATCATAAGCATTGTCGAGTGTATAGGTTGTTAAATCGCCAACCTGAAACTGAACATTATTGCGACCTATACGTTTAAAAAAAGCATTGCAATCTTCAATTTGTTCTTCTTTAACATCAACTGATGTGATTTGTGGCTTTATTTTCAAACCAGACAGGTAATAGGAATATTGGCCGAAACCAGAACCTGCATCAAGAATTTTTAAGCCATGACACTGCCCTTTTGACCATTTTCGGGCAGCTTTATGAATATGCCAGGTTCGCAGCAATAAAATGTCGAGCAATTTGTAAAATAATTTTCTACTGAATGGGCTTTTATTAAAAACCTTACCCAAACTACGTTTAATAGGATCGTATTCCATTCCTTATTGTTTTAAAAGATTTTCGATATTCTCGATATAATCCAGAGAATCATCAACAAAAAACTCAAGATTCGGAATAATCCGCAATTGGTTTTTCACCCTTATACCAAGTTTTTTACGGATTTCACTTTTAGAAATTGTAATTTTTTCGAGGATAGCTTCTTTTTTGGTGCTGCCAGTAACAAAAATACTAAGGTATATTCGGGCTATAGATAAATCAGAAGTAATTTTAACTTTTGTAACGGTGATCAAACCTCCTGAAAAAAGCATTTCGCGCTGAAATATTTCGCTGATTTCTTTCTGCAAAAGTCTTGATATTTTGTTTTGCCTTGTTGTTTCCATGTGGCAAAAGTACGAAAAATAAAAAAATAAAATTCAAATTACTCTTAATCGTTGCAGGGATAATTAAATCCTTTTTTTATACGCATATTTAAATTACACCTCTATACTTTTCATCATTTAATCTAATATTTATAAAAACTATAAAAAAAAACTAATTTCTCTGTGTTGTTAATTAAATAACAATTAATTTTACGCCGAATTAAAACTCAAATCAATTATGAATCTTACACATATTGAACACATTGGAATCGCTGTAAAAAACATGGACGAATCCATTAAGTTTTGGGAAAATATTCTGGGATTAAAATGTTATGCGGTTGAAGAAGTTAAAGAACAGAAAGTGAAAACCGCTTTTTTTATGATTGGGCAAACCAAAATTGAATTGCTCGAATCAACCGATCCCGAAGGACCAATAGGTAAATTTATTGAAAAAAAGGGAGAAGGTGTTCACCATATTGCATTTGCTTCAAAAGGATTAGAAAATCAACTTACAGAACTTGAAACCAAAGGCGTTCAGCTTATTGATAAAACACCGCGAAAAGGTGCTGAAGGTTTGGATATTGCTTTTTTGCATCCCAAATCAACACAAGGAATTTTAATTGAAATGTGCGAAAATAAAAATCCAAAATAATATTACAAGCATTTATGGCTAAAAAAGATAAAATTCAGGAATTACTTGATAAACGAGTACAGGCAAAACTTGGCGGAGGCCAAAAAAGAATTGACGCCCAGCATGCTAAAGGAAAACTAACCGCTCGCGAACGTATTGATTTGCTTCTTGACGAAGGAAGTTTTGAAGAATTTGATATGTTTGTTACTCATCGTTGTACCAACTTTGGTTTAGAAAAACAAATATACCCAAGCGATGGAGTTGTTACTGGATACGGCACAATTGACGGCAGATTGGTATATGTATTTTCGCAGGATTTTACAGTTTTTGGTGGTTCTCTTTCTGAAACTTTTGCACAGAAAATTTGCAAGGTTATGGATCAGGCTATGAAAGTAGGAGCTCCTTTAATAGGAATTAACGACAGCGGTGGTGCTCGTATTCAGGAAGGCGTTACAAGTTTGGCAGGTTACGCTGAAATTTTTGAACGCAACATTCTTGCTTCAGGCGTAATTCCTCAAATTTCTGCAATATTTGGTCCTTGTGCAGGTGGAGCTGTGTATTCGCCCGCACTTACCGATTTTATTCTTATGAATAAAAAGAACAGTTACATGTTTGTTACCGGGCCAAAAGTGGTTAAAACCGTTACCGGCGAAGTGGTTACTGATGATGAACTCGGTGGAGCAATGGTTCACAACTCTAAATCAGGAGTGTCGCATTTTGTTTCAGAAGATGAGCAAGAAGGCTTGCAACTTATTCGTAAATTATTGAGTTACCTGCCACAAAACAATCTTGAAGATCCTCCCCTATCACCTTGTGATGACCCCATTGATAGATTAGAAGATTATTTAAATGAAATAATTCCTGAAAATCCAAACAAACCCTACGATATAAAAGATGTTATTCACGGCGTGGTTGATTATGGCGAGTTTTTAGAAGTTCACCGCCATTATGCCCCAAATATTGTTATAGGTTTTGCTAAATTTAATGGAATGCCTGTAGGGATTGTTGCCAACCAACCCAGTTATTTAGCTGGAGTACTTGATATTAGTGCTTCGCGCAAAGCTGCTCGATTTGTACGTTTTTGCGATGCATTTAATGTTCCCTTGGTTACATTGGTTGATGTTCCGGGATTTTTACCTGGAACTGCTCAGGAATATGGCGGAATAATTATTCACGGAGCGAAACTATTATACGCTTATGGTGAAGCCACAGTACCTAAGATTACTATTATACTTCGCAAAGCTTATGGCGGAGCTTATGATGTAATGAGTTCAAAACATTTGCGCGGCGATATTAATTATTCTTGGCCTTCGGGAGAAATTGCAGTAATGGGACCAAAAGGTGCAATTGAAATTCTTTATCAAAAAGAACTAAAAGAAATTACTGACGAAGAACAAAGAGCAAATTTTATTAAAATAAAAGAAGAAGAATACAAGGAAAAATTTGCAAATCCATATAACGCTGCAAGCTATGGATATATTGACGATGTAATTGAACCAAGAAACACACGTTTCCGTATAATTCGCGCACTTCAATCCTTAGCTACCAAAAAAGTGGTGAATCCTCCAAAAAAACATTCCAATATTCCATTATAATATGAATACTTTAATAATATTACAACAAGTTGCAGCACCCGTAGTGCACCAAGCAGCCAAAGACTTTGTTGAACTCGATCCAATTGGAATTGGAATGACTGCTATAGCAATGACTGTTGTGTTTTTATCTCTTTTCATATTGTATCTTGTATTTAAAAACATTGCACGTATATATTCCATCGACATTAAGAAACGAAATCTGATTAAAAAGGGAAAAGTTGAAGAAGCCGAAAAAATTAAAGATGACCTTACAGGAGAGCTGGGCGCAGCAATTGCTTTAGCACTTTTTTACTATCAAAATGAATTGCACGATCACGAAAATACATTGCTTACAATTAAACAAGTGGCAAGAACATATTCGCCATGGAGTTCTAAAATATATGGATTACGTAACGGTTTAAAATAAAATATACGATGAAAAAGTTCAAATTTACTATTCATGGAAATCAATATGAAGTTGACATTCAAAATATTGAAGACAATATAGCACAGGTTGAAGTGAATGGAATTATGTACGAGGTAGAAGTTGACAAAACATTGCAGCCCATTAAAACGCCAAAACTTGTTAGGTCTGTTGCTGTTCCTTCAACTGAATCATCGCCATCAACGGCAAAAACCAGCAGCCCCGGCACACCTAAAGGTGGTGGAAATATTAAGGCGCCACTTCCAGGTGTATTATTGAACATTCATGTTAGTATTGGTGATACGATCAAAATCGGACAAAAACTTATTACACTTGAAGCAATGAAAATGGAAAACAATATCAACTCTGACAAGGAAGGCGTTGTTAAAGCCATTAAATTTTCAAAAGGCGATTCTGTTATGGAGGGTGATGTTTTAATAGTTATAGGAGACTAATACATGAACGATTTTTGGAGTTTTTTATCAGCACATCTGAGCCAGTTTTTTACGTATACTGCTTTTGCCAATTTCACAATAGGTCATTTAATAATGATTCTTGTGGGTTTGATATTTATTGCCCTGGCAATTATTAAGGAATACGAACCCCTTTTACTTATTCCTATAGGATTTGGAATCTTGATTGGCAATATTCCTTTTTATCCCGGCTTAAAAATTGGCATTTATGAAACCGGTAGTGTAATGAATTATCTTTATTTTGGCGTAATTCAAGGCGTTTATCCTCCTTTGATATTTTTAGGAATTGGTGCGATGACCGATTTTTCTGCACTCATCTCCAATCCTAAATTAATGCTTATCGGTGCTGCAGCTCAGCTCGGAATTTTTGGTGCTTATATGGCCGCTCTGGGATTGGGTTTTGATGCTGCACAGGCAGGTGCAATTGCTATTATTGGTGGTGCCGACGGTCCTACTGCCATTTTCCTTTCTTCGAAACTGGCACCTGAATTGATGGGTGCAATAGCTATTTCTGCCTATTCTTATATGGCATTGGTTCCTGTTATTCAGCCACCAATTATGCGACTTCTTACCTCTAAAAAAGAACGGGTAATCAAAATGAAACCGCCAAGAGTGGTTTCAAGAACTGAAAAAGTTTTATTTCCTATTTTTGGTTTGCTACTAACCTGTTTTATTGTACCCAGCGGTTTGCCTCTTTTGGGAATGTTGTTTTTCGGAAATCTTCTTAAAGAAAGTGGTGTTACCAAACGACTCGCGGACACGGCAAAAGGACCATTGATTGATATTGTTACTATTTTAATAGGGCTTACAGTAGGTGCTTCAACTCAAGCCACTACTTTTCTTACGTCCAAATCAATCGGTATATTTGTACTCGGTGCCGTTTCGTTTATTATTGCAACTACTGGTGGTGTTCTCTTTTGTAAGATCATCAATCTGTTTCTTAAAGCAGGAAATAAAATTAATCCGCTCATCGGAAACTCTGGTGTATCGGCAGTGCCGGACAGCGCAAGGGTTTCGCAAATAGTTGGGCTCGAATATGACAAATCAAACCACCTGCTTATGCATGCCATGGGACCAAACGTGGCTGGTGTAATTGGAAGTGCGGTTGCGGCAGGGGTTTTACTTAGCTTCTTGTATTAACAAAAATTTATTCGCCCCAGCGAAACGAATCATTCTGAAATCCTGCAAGGCTTAAAACCTTATCAATAACAGTATTCAGAAGTTCTTCTGTATTGGCGGGCATACTGTAAAATGATGGACTTGCAGGGCAGATAATTCCTCCGGCTTCTGCAATAGTTTGCATATTGCGAATGTGAATAAGGTTTAATGGCATTTCGCGGGTAAGCAATATTAATTTCCTCTTTTCCTTAAGCATTACATCTGCCGATCTACCTATTAAATCAAAAGAAACTCCAGAAGCAATTCTTCCTAAAGTACCCATTGAACAAGGGCAAATAATCATGGTGTTAAACCCTGCAGATCCTGAGGCGCTGGGGGCAAACATGTCGCTATT
>JBBQSF010000127.1:0-8538 GCA_038214085.1 Bacteroidales bacterium
CTTTTCTTTAATGCCTTTAGTTCTGATTTTAATGAAATTGCTTGAAACGGAATATCCGAAACGTCCAAAGTAATTTTCAATTTCTGATTTAATTGCAGGGGAGTAAGGAAATATCCATTGTTTTTTTTCTGCATCCCATGAATACAAGGGTAAGGTTTTTACCTTGGCAATATGTGCACGCGAAAATGGGAATTTTAAAATAATTTTCTTCTCATCAATAATATCAAGGCTCACTACATTCGACTTTCTGTCAGAAAAAACATCAGGTCTTTTATCATTATCTGCTTTAGCTTCATCATTCTCAATTCTCAAATCTTTATTTTCAACCTTCAATTCTGAATTTTTAACTGTCGCAAGGCATGGCTCAATTCCGAACTCATCATTCTTAACTTTTAACTGCCGCAAGGCATGTCCGAACTCATCACCCTGAACCCTGAACTCATCATTCTGAACCCTGAACTCATCATTCTGAACCCTAAACTCATCATTCTTAATTCTAAACTCCTCACCCTGAACTCTTTTCGAAACCGCAGTAGTATCAAATTCGGCAAAGCCTTTGAATACATGCAGCAGCTCTTTCAGCTTTTCGTCAGTATCGGGCACGTGCCAACTTTTGTAAGTGGCGCTGAATGTGGCACCGTTAACTTTTTTTATAATGCCAATAAGTTCGGAATCGTAAGGAAACTTTACCACAAGCCGATTCTGATTTTTATGAACTACCGGTAAGAGTTGAATGTTTTTCAAATAAAGAATTTTATATACAACAAACATAAGCTCTTTTTGCAATTAAAAAAAACTTTTCATCGAAATAATTAGTACCAATACTTTATAAACCCGAATTAATCATTAGGAATTTTGAAAAAATGAACTAATGATTCTATGAGGTTAATCCCGCTTAGCATTTGTTCAAAGATTATTCACTAAATCTTTGATTATAAATGCTTTTGCGATTCAGCATTAGAAAATGCTGAATGTGAGATAAATTATTGTACAACTTTTTTTTATTCCGTTTTAACGAAACTTTCAAAACTGTTAGCCGACAGGAGACAACCCCTTTTTGTACCAAGTTTTTTAGCTATGGGCATTCGATAATAAATAGCAGCAATAAAGGTATTAGATAAACTTACAACTTCCTGAACTTCTTTCTGGAAAATGTCGAGAGGGTTCAGGTTTAATAATAATTTGAATAAAAATTACAACATCCTCTCTCGCCTTAACATGTAGGGGAGCAGTATTTCTTTGAAGCCTTTGTTGATGTCGGCTTCAATAAAATCGATACGGTACTGAGCACATCTGAGTTTGATATTGTTCCGGAAGTCGGTAATGCTTTTCACATATTTTTCTTTAACTTCGGTCGGATGAAGTTTTATTTCTTCATTGGTTTCAAGATCAATAAACTTGTAAGGTCGGTTTTCGAAATTAAAATCCATTTCCTTTGATTTGTCACAAACGTGAAATAAAATAACTTCATGCTTGTTATGTCGCAGATGTTGCAATGAGGAAAGAAGTTCATCTGATTTCTCTGAATTATCAAGCATATCGCTGAAAATAATTACAAGCGATCTTTTGTGTATAGTGTCTGCCAGATAGTGGATAGCTTCAGCAGCATGGGTTTTATGCAAATTGTATGCTTTGGCATTTACAAGCAATCGGTCGAGTTCTGCAAAAAGCATTTTATGATGAACTGCATTGGATTTGGCTTGAGTGTGAAAATCAACTTGATCGGAAAAAAAGCTCAGACCTACAGCATCTCTTTGTTTGCGGAGCATATAAATCAATGCGGCTGCGCAATAAATGGAAAAGGTAATCTTGTTGAACTTCCCTTCGCTATGCCTTGATTCATCAGGATAATACATCGAAGATGAATTGTCAATAATAATCTGACAGCGAAGATTTGTTTCTTCCTCAAATCGTTTAACGAATAGCTTTTCGCTTCTTCCGAACAACTTCCAGTCGATATGCCTTATGGATTCGCCATTGTTGTACAAACGATGTTCGGCAAATTCTACCGAAAAACCATGAAAAGGACTTTTATGAAGCCCTGTGATAAACCCTTCTACAACTTGTTTTGCAACAAATTCAAGATTTACAAATTCTTGTATCTGACGATAATTGAGTGGATTTTCCAAACGTAATGTATTTCCTCCGGATTGATTTTACCGGATAACGGGAAATTTCTAAATAAAGTATATTATAAAAGTCCGTCGAGTTTTGCGGTAAGCACATTTTTTGGAACTGCGCCAACTTGTTTGTCAACTACTTCGCCGTTTTTAATAAATAAAATTGTAGGAATATTCCGAATTCCAAATTTATTGGTTATTTCCGGATTATTGTCCACGTCCACTTTTCCAACTACGGCTTTGCCTTCATATTCAGTAGCAATGTCGTTAACAATAGGACCAACCATTCTACAAGGGCCACACCATTCTGCCCAAAAATCAATGAGTACAGGTTTTTCTGACTTGGTTACAAGTTCTTCAAAATTTGCGTCGGTTATTTCTAAAGCCATAATAATTTAGTTTATTTTTACAAAAATAATCAATTAATTTCATATTTCAATTCCGGAAATTCGCTAAGTTTTTTTAGCAGTTCCGAAGGATCCACTTTTATTTTGCGGGCAGGCATTTCAATGGAAATATTGCTTTTTTCGTCTACCACATTAAATTTTAATCCGCAGGTTCCCTTAGATTTCTTAAGTAAAACAGAAAGTTTTTCTATCAAATCGTTGTTTATTTTTGATAAAGATGCTTTAATGGTAAGGTTGCGAACGAATTTTTTTAGCACATCAGATAAAAGCATCATATCAGTAATTTTTATTTCAAACTGATCTGTTGAATTGTATCTGAGCGACACTCTGGCCTGGATATAAAGAAGCATGTCCTTTACTAAAAAATGTCTGTATCGGAGATAATCTTCCGAAAACAGCATAAGCTGCGTTGACCCCGTAAAATCTTCTATTATCAGCGAACCGAATGGTTTTCCTGTTTTGGAAGTTTTATGAGCTGCAGAAGTAACTATTCCTGCAATTTTTATATCGCGGTTGAGGTATTTTTTAAGGTTGTCAAGGTCTTCAAGATTAACATTGCAGAAGTTGTCAATTTCGGCACGGTATGTATCCAGCGGGTGACCGGAAATATAAATACCGGTTACATCTCTTTCGTTATTAAACATTTCCATAGCTTGCCATTGTTCACATTTGGGAATGGCTGGGTCGGGGATACTGGCTTCTTCGGCATCGCCAAAAAGAGAATGCTGTGAAGTGGTTGATTTGCTGAGCATTATATTGGTATGCCTGATCACTTTATCAATAAAATTAGTTTCATCGCTGTCAACCTTGTGAAAAAACTGTGCACGGTGCATATCGGGGAAACTATCAAAAGCACCAGCCATTGCAAGAGCTTCAAAGCATCTTTTATTGCAAGATCTTAAGTTGATACGACGGGCAAAGTCAAAAATATTGGAGTACACTCCGTTTTCATGGCGTTCGTCGAGTACGGATTCTGCAGCAGCGCCGCCAACACCTTTAACTGCACCCAATCCGAAGCGAATTTCCCCTTTTGCATTAACGAAAAAATTCATTTCGCTTTCATTTACATCTGGTCCGAGAACAGGAATACCTAGGCGCTTACACTCTTCAATAAAAAAAGTAATTTTTTTGATATTGCTGAGATTTTGAGTTAATACAGCAGCCATATATTCTGCAGGGTAATGGGCTTTAAGATACGCTGTTTGGTAAGCAATAACTGAATAAGCAGCGGAATGTGAACGGTTAAATCCATATTCGGCAAATTTTTCCATTACATTAAAAACTTCTTCGGCATTGGTTTTGTCAACTCCCTTGTTAACAGCACCATCAATAAAAATGGCCTTTTGCTGTTCCATAACATCTTTTTTCTTTTTACCCATGGCCCGACGAAGCACATCTGCTGTGCCTAATGAGTAACCAGCCATGATCTGAGCAGTCTGCATAATTTGTTCCTGATAAACCATGATGCCGTAAGTTGGTTTAAGAATGCCTTCTAACCAGGGATGTGGATACTCCACTTTTTCTTTTCCTCTTTTTCGGTTGATGAACAGAGGAATATAATCCATCGGACCAGGTCTGTAAAGCGCATTCATAGCAATCAGATCTTCAATATGTGTCGGCTTTAGATGTTTCAAATGTTGGCGCATGCCTTCTGATTCAAACTGGAAAGTGCCTACAGTTTCTCCTTTTTGATAAAGTTTGAAAGTTAATTCATCGTCCAGTGGAATGGTATCAATATCGATGCGTTTTCCATGACGTTTTTCAATATTGACTATGGCATCTTTGATGATCGAAAGGGTTTTCAATCCAAGAAAATCCATTTTCAACATTCCCACGTATTCTACCAAAGTGCCTTCGAACTGAGTAACCATTAAATCGGTATCTTTTGCAGTACTGAGCGGAATATGGTCGATCAGATTGTCGGGGCCAATGATTATTCCGCAGGCATGAATTCCAGTATGTCGAACGGATCCTTCTAGCTTTTCTGCATAAATAAGCGTATCTTTTATAAGTTGATTGGGTGAGTTTTTTGCACTCATCAGTTCGGGAACTTCTGCAAAAGCCTTTTTAAGTGTAACGTCGGCTCCATCGGGAACCAGTTTTGCCAAACGATCGGCTTCCTGAAGTGGAAGTTTTAAAACTCTGGCTACATCTCTAATCGATGATCTTGCAGCCATTGTTCCAAAGGTAACTATTTGTGCAACTTTGTCGTAACCATATTTGTTTACAACATATTCCTTAACTCTGTCGCGACCTTCATCATCAAAGTCAACATCAATATCGGGCATTGAAATACGCTCGGGATTTAAAAAGCGTTCAAAAAGTAGATTGTATTTAATTGGGTCGATACTTGTTATGCCTATGCAAAAAGCGACAGCCGAACCTGCAGCCGAACCACGACCTGGGCCAACTGCAACTTTCATTTTCCGGGCTTCATTAATAAAATCGGATACAATAAGAAAATATCCGGCAAAGCCCATGTTTTTAATTACGTTTAATTCAAATTCGAGGCGATCCTGGGTTTCCTGGTTCATTTCAGGGTAAAACCTTTTGGTGCCTTCAAAAGTTAGAAAACGCAGATAATCGTCTTCGTTTGTAAAATTTTCAGGCAAAGGAAATACCGGCAAAATCACTTTGTGAGAAATGTCGTATTCTTCTGTTTTGTCAACAATTTCCTGAGTGTTTTGTAAGGTATCTGGATAAAATGGAAAAATTTCAGCCATTTGTTCGGGCGAACGCAAATACTCATTTCCAGAATATTTCATCCGGTTTGGATCATCGTAATCCTTTCCGGTGTTTAAACATACTAAAATGTCGTGCATTTTGGCATCGCCAGCTTCAATGAAATGAACATCATTGGTGGCTATCACTTTTACGTTGTGTTTCTGCGACAATGCCAAAATTGACAAATTTGCATATTCCTGTTCTGGCAGTCCGTGAGTCATAATTTCTAGATAGAAATCCTCACCAAAAATATCAAGATACTCTAATAAAGCCTTTTCAGCTTTTTCTTTGTTGTTGTTGATTATATTGTTGGCAATTTCGCCACCCAGACAAGCAGAAGAGGCGATAAGACCTTTGCTGTATTGTCTTAGCAGATCTTTGTCGATACGTGGAGTATAATAAAAAGCATCTTTGTTAAAAGAATGGGAACAAAGTCGAGACAGGTTTTTGTATCCTTCATAATTTTTTGCAAGAAGAATCAGGTGATATCCACTGCGATCTTCTCTGCCTCTTTTTTCGAAACGGCTGCCATCAGCAACATACATTTCGCAGCCGATAATAGGTTTTATTCCTTGTTCCTTGGCTGCTTTAATAAATTCAAAAACACCGTACATATTACCATGATCGGTAATTGCAAGCGCTTTCATTCCAAGATCCTTAGTCCGTTTAATCAGCTTTTTGATGTCGGAAGCACCATCGAGGATAGAATATTGTGTATGTACGTGTAAATGAGTAAATTCCGGCATGGTAACAAAAATGGTAAGAATAAATTAAAGCATCGTAAAATTACATACAAATTGTCTACGGAAAACACTTGTTGATAAAAATTGCTCTAAGGCTATATGCATTTACTGTTCTAAGGAAAAGAAAATTGTTGGTAAATAAATCTGTGTTGAAAAGAACTTATTCCTTACCGTTATACTCTTTAAAGGTTATTGTGATTTCGGTTCCTTTGGAAACAAAAATTTTAACTTCAGCATTCAGTTGGGTAGAAATCATATTTACAAGTTTGAGTCCGAGCGATTTTGCGTCTTCTATGTTAAAAGGCTGTTTGATCCCTATTCCATTATCTTTAACCGTGAGGATAAATAAGTTGTTCTTCCCTGTTTCTACACTTACAAATATTTTCCCTGATTTTTCAGGGAATGCATACTTGATGCTATTTGTAACAAGTTCGTTAACAATAAGTCCCAGAGGCAATGAAGTGTCAAGATTTAGGGTAATATCCTCAACTTTGCATTGAATATCAATAGTTTTATTGTTTCTATTGTACGAAATATTTATTCCATGCACAAGGTCGGAAATGTAATCTTTAATCCTGATTTGAGAAAAATTTTGGGCTTTGTAAAGGTTTTCGTGTACCAGACTCATGGACTTAATCCTGTTCACCGCTTCAACAAAAACATTAAGTATTTTTGGATCGGTTATTTCCTGACATTGCAATTTTAACATTGCAATTATAACCTGAAGATTGTTTTTTACACGGTGATGGATTTCTTTAAGTAAAATTTCTTTTTCCTGTAAAGAATTCCGGACTTTAACTTCAGCTTCTTTAATTTGAGAAATGTCAGTAACAACGCCTCTTCTACCTACAATTCTACCCTCACTAAATATGGGAACTGTACTGATTATAACAGGGATAATTGAACCATCTTTTCGCAGCAGATTGAATTCATGGGCACCCAATACCTGCCCGCTTAATGTTCGCAGCGAATTGGTCAATGCTCTGTGTTTTTCTTCAGGCGGAAACATTTGTAAAAGATTCAGTCCTTTTTCATAATCTCTTTGATCGTAACCTGTTATTTGAGAACCGATTTTATTAAAATATGTTACGTTTCCCTTTTGATCAGCTTCGTAAATAAGCAAAGGAAGCGTATCTGCCATTTCTCGGAATCGTGCTTCGCTTATCATTAAGGCTTTTTCAATTTGCTTGTGTTTTGTGATGTCAACTATAATTCCAACAATTCCTCCTACGGTTTTGTCCTGCTGAACAAATGCAGTTTTGTTAAAAATGACATGGCGTAAAGTTCCATCAGCAAGTTTCACAACAGATTCGTAGTTTTGGGTTCCTCCATTTTCAATTAACTCCATATCCCTGTTGTGATATATTTTTGAGAGTTCCGAAGGGCTGATATCATGAACAGTGCAACCAATGATCTTATCCTTTGGAAAGCCGATAAAATCTTCGAAAGATTTGTTGCAAGAAGTGTAAATTCCATTGTTATCCTTGTAGAATATTGGATTATGTATTGTGTCTAAAAGAGTTTCGAGAAATAAATTCTGTTTACTGAGTTCGATTTGTGATGTTTTTTCTTTTGTGATGTCAATACCTGTTACCGATACCCCAAGCAGCTTTGAAGAATTACTGTAAATTGGAACAAAAATGAAATCGATCCAGATATTCTTTGAATGATCGTAATTGAGGTTTGATTCGCAACGGGAAACTTCACCAAGGAGTGCTCTGTCGATATTATTTTTAATTTCAGATATATTAGGAACAGGTATGAAAAGTAAAAACGAATTGCCTTTTTGTATTTTTTTATTTAAAAAGGAATTAAAGTGTTCATAAGCGAATTTATTAAAAGAAATTATTTTGTAATTCTTGTCAATATAAAAAAACAAACCGAAGGAGTTTTCAAGAATGGCCTTTGAATCTGTCTGAAACTTCTGAAGTAAAATATAATCTGCTTCCCTGTTCCGAAGAATAAAGTAGATAAAGATCCCTGAGAAAAAAGTAAAGGTTAAATAAAGTTTGATGTCGATGCCTTTTGCTTCGTAATAAAAGGAGTATATAATAATTAAAGCAAAAGTGAAAAAGTAAAAAATTGCAAAATGCCTGCTGCTGGGAAATAAAAAACCAAGAATAAAAAGAATAAAAATAAGAGAATACGTATAATCAGGTGCAAAGTGATTAATGGCGGTAATTGTAACAAACCAACCAACAATTATAATTCTGAATATATATGTTAGTAAGTTTGGTTTTTGAAAAAAGTATCTAATATAAGATAGTACGAAAAGCAACAGACAGCAGCAAGAAACAAGATACGATGAATATGCAGACCGTTCTAACGTGATTTCGGGATGATATAAACTGTAAAAAAAAACTACAGACCCAATAAGGATAGAAAAAAGCAAAAATATATATCGAACGAATTTAAATTCCAACATAAATGGATTTTAGTTAGACCAAAACTATATAAAAAACCAATATAAAAGTAATTTTTGTTTTTAAATTTTTATTGACGTAATTCTATGACAAAAAAATCGTAATTTTACTGTTGTAAATA
>JBBQSF010000128.1:0-8506 GCA_038214085.1 Bacteroidales bacterium
CAAAAACTATTTAAAAAATTCTTCGGTGTATACTGCACACCTTGATACACAAATGAATCAGGAGGCTGAGTGATGTAACTGTTTAAAATATTTTTTACAGTTGATAGAACAGTCTCTTCATTAAACATGCATGAATCCTTAACAAATTTCAAATAGGTTTCGAGCTCTTCAATCATTTTTGAATGATCAAAAACAGTTTGCCCCGGCAACAAACCAGAATAAATTTCGCGAGGCATTGCCCCATATTTCATCATTATTTTAGGAACAGCATTGGATTCGGAACCTTCGCTAAACGTAAGTTCTCCTTTTTTCTGAACATACGCTCTGGCTCGTTCTATATATTCCCAGTACACGAAATACATTTCAGAAAGTTTTACCTCCTTTTGTGATATACGAAAAATTTCAGATTCAAAAAAAGAAGTAGCGGCAAAACTCCAGCAAGTGCCAGTATTTCCTTGTGATACAGGATTATTGTGCCATTGATTTATAAAATTCCCGAACGAATCAATCACTGCCCAGGAAGGCACTTCAGCTTTTAACTGTTTTTTGGCAGAAACAAGTTCGGTTTGTTCAAATTTATCAATGCCTTTAAGAATTGTGTTCTGGTAATATCCCGAAGGATATTCTTTAAAAACACCTTTATTGAATGCCGTATCTGTTTGTGCTAATATTGTTGTAAAACATGCACCAATCAATAAGAACAGACAAAATATTTTTTTCATACAAATAGATAATAATCTGTAAAATTAACAATTTGATAATATCTTTGCAAAAACCAAAGCAGATGAACCGACTTAAAATTGGAAATTATTTTGAACTGCATTTTATTGTGGTACTGCTTGGATTTACTGCCATTCTGGGCAAACTTATTGAATTGCCTGCACCTGTTTTGGTTTGGTACCGCACACTGTTTGCATTTTCCGCATTATTGATTTGGCTTTTTTTTAGTAAAACAAAATTTATTCTTCCATTCTCAAAAACCGTTCAGCTATTAGGAATAGGGCTTGTTGTAGGTGCTCATTGGATTTTCTTTTTTCATGCTATAAAAGTTTCCAATGTAACCGTAACTCTTGGATGCCTTGCCAGCGGGACATTATTTGCGAGCCTTCTCGAACCATTATTTCTTCGCCGACGCATTTACTGGTTTGAAGTTGTAATTGGAATCATTATCATTGGCGGGCTTTACCTGATATTTCAGTTTGAAACAAAATATGGATTGGGAATTGCATTTTCATTGATTTCGTTTTTTCTTTCATCACTGTTTACAGTTCTTAACAAAAAAATTGCACTAAAATACAATCAAAATGTGGTTGGATTTTATGAAATGCTTGGCGGATTTATTGGTGTTTCGGTATATTTACTTTTTAATGGAAATTTAAATTCAGCCAATTTAAGTTTTACTTTTTACGATTTTATTTTCCTTTGTCTGCTTGCTGTAATTTGCTCTGCTTATGCCTTTTCAGCTATTGTGAGAATTATGAAAGAGATTTCTGCTTACGTAGTAGTACTGTCGATAAATCTCGAACCTGTTTATGGGATAATAGCAGCGTATTTTATTTTTGGCGATTCCGAACGAATGACGGCAGGATTTTATATAGGAGCAGTCATAGTTTTATTATCTGTTTTTTCATACAACACTGTTGCCAAGCGGTTTTTAAAACCTCAATCTTAGGCTCTTTCTGCAATAAAATAAGGATTCAAAAGATTTTCCTTATTGTATAGAAATTCGCTGCCATCGGCATTCATCAACCTTCCACCTGAAGCTTCAACAATAGCATGTCCTGTGGCAATATCCCATTCCATGGTTGGTCCAAATCGTGGGTATATGTCAGCGTTTCCTTCGGCAATAAGGCATAATTTTAATGAACTTCCCTTGGTCACCAATTCCAAATTTGGTTTGTTTTTTTTAATATTATCAATGTATTCAACTGTTTCCGAGTTCATGTGCGAACGACTTGCCACAACTCTAAATCCTTGTTGCTTGTCCACGCATGGAATCTTTATCTTTTCCATGAATTTAGCATCAAAATTTTCCAAATTAAAAATGTTCCATTTATATGCTCCTTCACCAGAAATTCCATAATACAAATCGCCGGAAACAGGAGCATAAATGATTCCCAAAACAGGCTTGCGATTCTCAATTAATGCAATATTTACAGTAAACTCGCCATTTTTTGAAATAAACTCTTTGGTTCCATCCAAGGGGTCAACAAGCCAATATCGGCTCCAATGCTTTCTGATATTAAAATCAATTTCCTTGCTTTCTTCCGAAAGAATTGGATAAGGAGTTTGTTCAAGTGCCTTTACAATAATATCATTTGCAATTTTATCGGCTGTAGTCAATGGAGAATTATCGGCTTTGTATTCAATGTCAAAACCTGTTTCATAAACTTTTAAAATTTCAATTCCAGCCAATATTGATGCTTTCATAGCTATTGCAGACAATTTTTGATAATCCATTTTCTAATTTTATTATTGTATTCTAATTTTTTATAAAAATAGCTGTTTTTCCCAAATTCAGATAAAATTTTTTTTACTTAGCCTTGATACATTTTAGTCCAATTTTATAGGGTTTGTGCCTATTTATTTCCAATTTTCATCAAAATAAACTGAGTTTTATCGATTTAAATTTTAATGTTTATAATTGATAATCTTTACGTTAACATATATCAAGATCCAATTTAGAAAAATATTTAGCTAAACATTTTAAAATCTAACATAAATATTATAATTTTACAAACTAAATCGAAATAATTCTACTTGGGCACTTATGGATGATTTGCACCAAAAGTCAAAGCAAGAGCTTATCGAAGAAATTGAAAAGCTTCGGAAAGAAAATACTCTAGACACCAGCACTGCATTCGACATTTCGAATGTTGGCTTTGATATTTTAGCACAAACCACTTCTTCAGCAATATTAATCTACAAAAAAGATTGTGTCTGTTACGTAAATCAAGAAGCAACTGAACTCACTGGTTATTCGAGCGAGGAACTGCTAAAAATGAATTTCTGGGAAGTGGTTCATCCAGATGATCGCGAAATGGTAAAGGAAAGGGGATTGGCCCGACTCAGGAACGAAAAATCAGCATCCCGATATGAATTCAGAATTCAGACGAAAACAGGTGAAACCCGATGGGTTGATTTTGCTGCAAGTTCCCAAACAATAGGCGAAAATGATTTTATAGTAGGAGTTGCATTGGATATTACCATAAAAAAAGAAATTACTGAAAGAGAAATTGCTAAAAATTCTGCGCGCTTAATTCTCCAATCAGCACTACTTGAAATTTCAAAAAAAGATTTCAGTACACTTGATTCTTTTTATAGGTACATAACCGAAAGTATTTCAAAACAATTGAAAATAGGGCGTACAAGCATTTGGTTTTTTAACGAAGACCAAAGTGTTTTGTATTGCGAGGACCTCTTTAGTGCTTCGCTGGGCAAACATGAGAAAGAAAATTCGCTCGATTTTAAAAATTATCCTAAATATTTTAAAGCTCTGCAAGAAAATTTGGCAATTGCTACAAAAAACGCGACAAAACATCCTTCTACCTCTGAGTTTACTGATGATTATCTTATTCCATTGAATATTACTTCAATGCTGGATATTCCTATAAGAAGATCAGGAAAAATAACAGGTGTGATTTGTTGTGAGCACATTGGCAATGAAAGAGTCTGGAGCGATGAAGAGCAGGATTTTGTTACGGCAATTTCCGAAATTATTACTGCAACAATCGAGACCATCCATAAAAAAGATGCAGAAGCACAATTAACTGATGCATATCAAAAACTTTCAGAAACACACGAATTACTTATAACCCAAGAGCAAACAATAGAACAGGAACGAGAACAACTGGAAATAACACTTCGGTCGATTGGCGATGGCGTGATAACTACTGATATCAATGGCTGCATTACCATGATAAACAAAACTACTGAAATGCTCAGTGGATGGTCGCAGAATGAAGCAATCGGAAAAAAAATTGATTCAGTTTTTAATATCGTTAATGAATATACAAAAACTCCTTGCGAAAACCCTGTTGAAAAAGTTATAAAAACGGGAAATGTTGTTGGACTTGCCAATCATACAGCACTCATATCAAAAAGTGGGAAAACATATATTATTTCTGATAGTGCTGCTCCTATTAAAGATAAAAAAGGAAACATAACTGGAATTGTTCTGGTTTTTAGAGACAATACCGAACAAAAAAAAGTTGAAGATCAATTAAGGGAAAGTGAAAAACAATTCAGAACCACATTTGAAAATGCCCCAATCGGCATGTGTGTCAATCAGCTCGATGGACTATTTATTCAAGCAAATCATTCGTTCAGCAATATGCTGGGGTACTCGCAAAGCGAATTGCAACAACTTCACTTTATAGACATAACACATCCTGAAGATAAGGAAGCCAGCAAAATTTTTATTGAAGAAATACTTTCAGATGGTGACAATATCCGTCATATTGATAAAAGATATGTAAAAAAAGACGGCTCCATCATCTGGGCCACCACATCGGTATCTTTGTTAAAAAATTCAGAAAATATTCCGAAATATTTTATTGTACAAATTAGAGATGTAACTGAAGCAAAGCTAACAGAGGAGGAACTCAACCTAAAAAACCTCGTTTTTGAATCATCAATCGCAGCATCAAGCATATCCGACACTAAAGGGATTTTGCTTTATGTAAATAACACTTTTTTAAAAACATGGGGATATTCAAGCAAACAGGAAGTTATCGGTTTGCCTATCAATCAATTTTTTGAATCAGAAATTGAAGCTAACAAAATCCTTCTATCGCTTAACAAAACTGGCATATATCAAGGAGAATATACTGCTGTGCGCAAGGACGGAACACTTTTTATTGCCAATGCACAAGCCACAACACTTTACAGTAAAAATGGTGAAATTATTGGCTTTCAGTCAGCAGTTATTGATATTACAGACAAAAAAAATATTGAAGAAGCATTAATAAAAAGCCAGCAATTATTTCAAACCCTTGCAAATACTTCTCCTGTTGGGATATTCAGAGCCGATGCAGAAGGCAATACCACTTACGTAAACCCAAAATGGTCAGAACTTTCGGATTTATCTTTTAACGAAGCTATTGGATATGGCTGGTTGGATGCTGTTTACTATGAAGACAAAGAAAATCTTAAAAGCAACTGGGATCGCTTAACTCCTTTGCAAAAGACCTCAGTTGCAGAATATCGTTTTTTGAAAAAAGATGGAACAATAATATGGGTTATGGGAAATGCCGTACCCGAATGGAACAAAGGTAAAGTGGTTGGCTACATTGGAACCGTAACTGATATTTCGGAACGTAAGCATGCAGAACAATTGATCAAAGAAAGTGAAGAAAACTATCGTATGCTTCTCGAACTTGCCTCTGATGCATTTTTTCAGGGAGATCATGAAGGAAACTTAATCCGTGTTAATAATAAAGCGCTTGAACTTACAGGATATTCAAAAGAAGAAATTCTTAAAATGAATATGAAAGAGTTATTTCCTTCAGAAGAAATTCAGAAAAAGCCCCTGATGTACGACAAATTAAAACAGGGCGAAACATTAAGAACTGAAAGAAAGATTCTTAGAAAAGACGGTTCTACTCTTTTTGTGGAGATGAATTCTAAAAAAATGCCGGATGGTACCTTTCAGTCATTTTTCAGAGATATAACAGAGCGCAGGAAAATGGAGGATGAGATTCAAAAGAGCGAAAAATTATATAGAGCAACTTTTGAAAACACAGGTACTGCAACTATTATAATTGAAGAAGATTTAACTATAAGTTCTGCAAATGCCCAATTTGAAGAACTCTCAAAACACACTAAAGAAGAAATCGAAGGCAAACTGAAGTGGACTCAATTTGTGGTTAAGGAAGATCTGGAACGGATGCAAAAACAACATCAGATCAGAAGAGAGCACACAGAAGACGCCCTAAATCAATACGAATTTAGTTTCATAGACAATAATGGCAAGATCAAGCGGATTTTTTTAACAGTTGATTTGATACCAGGAACAAAAAAAAGCGTGGCTTCCTTGCTTGATATTACCGACAGAAAACGTGAAGAAGATATATTGAGAGAGAGCGAAGAAAAATATCGTTCACTCATTGAAACTACTGAAACAGGGTATGTAATTATCGATATTCAAGGAAATGTACTTGATGCCAACCCAAAATATGTAGAATTAGCCGGATATAAATCTTTGAATGAAATTTTAAATCGCAACGTGCTGGAATGGACTTCTGAACAAGTTAAAGCTGATAATAAAAATGCAGTAAATGAATGTGCAACAAAGGGGTTCATAAGAAATTTCGAAACAGAATACATTAATTCTGACGGAAAAATTACACCTGTTGAAATTAATGCAACTGTAATTAAAACTGGTAAGAAAGATATAATTTTAACATTAACCAATGACATCAGCGAACGCAAACTAAACGAGCAATCACTAAAAGAAAGTGAAGAAAAGTTCAGATTGCTCTATACATCAATGGATCAGGCGGTAACCCTAAACGAAATTATTCTTGATGAAGCTGGAAATCCCGTGGATTATAGAATTATTGAAGCAAACCCAGGTTTTGAAAAGCATACAAGTTTAAAAGTTAAAGATATTTTGGGAAAAAGTATTCTTCAATTTTTACCCCAAACTGAAAAATTCTGGATTGAGCGTTTTGGCGAAACAGCAATTACAGGAAAACAACAGCGAATAGAAAACTACTCCAAAGAGCTAAAGAGATATTACGATTTTTATATTTACAGTCCCAAAAAAGGTCAGTTTGCTTTAATATCCACCGACATTACTGAGAAAAAGAAAGAAGAAAAACAAAAAGAGCTCAACGAAGCACGACTGGAAGCCGTATTAAAGCTTAACAATATGTCGTTAGAGACTGTTATCAAGATATCAGATTTCGCACTTGAATCGGCTGTGAAAATCACGGATAGCAAACTTGGCTATCTTGCATTTGTAAATCATGATGAAACCGTTATACATATGCACTCATGGTCGAAACAAACAATGAAAGAATGTAATATTTCTGATATAAAATTCGATTTTGAAGTTGGAAAAACGGGACTCTGTGGAGAAGCTATACTCCAACGAAAGCCAATAATCACAAATAATTATTCAGAAAGCAATTCTCTAAAAAAAGGACTTCCGGAAGGTCATGTAGAAATAAAAAATCATTTAAATGTTCCAATATTTGACGGAGATAAAATTGTTTTACTTATTGGAGTTAGCAATAAAAGCTACGATTATGATGAATCAGACATCAATCAGCTTAAAATGCTATTGAACAGTATGTGGCGAATTATTGAACGCAAAAAAACAGAAGAAGCTTTAACCGAAAGCGAACAACGCTACAGGCTGGTTACCGAAAACTCAAAGGACATCATTTCAAAATTCAACAACAAGGGGAAAATCACTTTTGTTTCGAATGCATGTTTAAACCTACTTGGATATGAACCTAATGAATTAATTAATAAATCGGTATTCTCGCTGCTTCATTCTGATGATTTTACAACATTAAAAAAACTTCTCTTCAATACTTATACTCCTGATCTTATAAAACACCAGATACGTAAGAAAAATGGAGATTATATATGGGTTGAAACCAACATAAAAATCATTTTTGAAACCGATAGTATTTTTATCAAAGAAATTGTTGCTGTATCGAGAGACATAACCGAGATAATGAAAACTGAAGAATTTCGGCAGGCTAAAGAGGTAGCAGAATATGCAAACAAAGCAAAAACAGAATTTCTGGCAAATATGAGTCACGAAATACGAAACCCAATGAATGCAATAATTGGGTTAACAAACACACTCGACAGAATGGAAGTTGACCCTTCAAAAAGGATTTTTGTACAGTCGTTAAAAACTTCTTCCACAGCTTTGTTAAATATATTAAATGACATCCTTGATTTTTCAAAGATAGAAGCCAATAAAGCTGTGCTTTTTGAATCTGTTTTTTCTCTAGATACAATAATTGACGAAGTATTCACTATCTTTAAACTTAGTGCGAACGAAAAGGATGTTGCCTTCAACTTTATTAAAAAACCAGATGTTCCTTCAACTTTGTTTGGCGACTCAATTAAATTAAGGCAAATACTCATAAATTTATGCAGTAATGCTTTAAAATTCACAGATACAGGATCGGTAACAATGAATATTTCTTTGTTGAATTTTGCAGATGAGACCGCTCAAATAAAATTTGAAGTAATTGATACAGGAATCGGAATTGAAGAAAAAGATTTTGCAAAATTATTTTCATCTTTCACTCAACTAGATAGTACCACAACCAAAGCCTATTCAGGGACGGGTTTAGGTCTTACCATAGTAAAGAATTATACAGAAATGATGCATGGGAAAGTTCGTGTTTCAAGTAATCCAAATGAAGGAAGTAACTTCACATTAGAAATTCCTTTTAAAGTTGCAAAAGAAGAAAAGAAAAAAGCAGAAGTAAAACTCGCAAAAAACACTAAAAAAATGAAACTTAAAATATTACTT
>JBBQSF010000129.1:0-8442 GCA_038214085.1 Bacteroidales bacterium
ATATACGGAACTGCGCAAATTAATATTGGCTTTTCCCGAAATTAAATTAACAGTATAGGTGTAATCCAAACCAAGCGACATGCTGTTGTTAAACCGTATCTTATTTTCTTGAATGGACATTCCCCATTCTTCAGGATACAGTAAGTAAGTGAGGTCGCTGCTGTCTGTTATAAAAGTGGTTTTAAAATTCAGATAATAGCGTAAGTTTTGTGCATTGTTCTTTTTTTCGAATTCGGCCTTATAGAGATTCACGCCATCCAGACTTCTTGCAAATAAACTGATGTTGCTATTTGGTGAAAATTTTTGCAATGGAGTGCTGTAGCTGATGCGGTAAGCGAGGTCGTCAAACTTATTGATCTCAACATCTTTTGGAAATGATTTCTGTAAAAAACCTGTATTTAGCCAAACTGTTGCATCAAATTTGTTTTTATAATTAAAATAGTTGCCATTTATATTAAATCCTAGTTTTACGCCATCATAAGCATTCCACCAAATATCAGGACCAGCAAGAACTTCATATTTTTTGCGGTTTGGCAATGTGCTTATTTTTGAATCAAAGCCAAAAGAAAGAGGAAATTTGAGTGAGTTGTTAAGCATGTTTATGTCGGCCATTTTTCCCGAAGGATCAATCAAGATATCAGAAATTCCTGAAGGCACTGTTACCTTGGCTATGTAATCCGGGTCAAGATAATCCCAGCCAAACCATTTTGGCAAAATATTCGCATCAGTGGGTTTGATAAAATATGTGTTAGGAATGTAAAAATTATACAATGAATCGTTTTTCCCAATCACAGTAAAGTCAATAGGCATCTGCATTCTGCCTTTGCGTTTAAATTTAATTAGAAATTCATTTTTTACATCGCCTTTTTTAACTCCGCATACTTTGTAGTCAGTGGTCTTATTGGTTTCGAGCCATTGATCAAAGAACCAGTTTAAATCGCTTTTTGTATAGGACATTACAGATTTCCGGAAATCAGCAAAATAAGGATGAGCAAACTTCCATGTGTTGAAATACGAATTCATGGCGCCAAAGAACAGTGAATCGCCAAGCACATATTGCAGATTGTATAGCATAGTGGCTGTTTTATAATAAGCCTGACGGTAAACATTGCCATAAGACTGAGTAGTATAAAACATATCAGAATGTGTATTTAACTGAACGCCTTCAGTTTTCATTGCATTTTCATAATAGGGATAAAATGCAGCATTTTCGATGCCGGAAAACTCAGGAGTAAATTTCCTGATGTATGCCGATTTTTCAGGCGTGGCAATAACTTGTATTTTTTTTAGGCTGTCGAGTGCCCAAGTGGTAAGGTATTGCGTAAAGCCTTCGTCGAGTGAGGCGCGGTATGTTTCGTTGTTTCCAACTTGTCCAAAAAACCAGTTGTGTCCAATTTCGTGTGCGAGCAAATACGTGTAATCAGGATCTAGTTCGCTATCCATGGTTAACATTGGATATTCCATTCCGGAAAGGGCGTCAGCAGTAACAATTTTTGGATAGCAATACATTCCGAATTTTTCAGAATACATTTTAATAATTTGTGCTGTAAACTCTGCTGCGTTCTGCCATTTTGAAGCATTGGGTTCCATTGCCACAGCAACACATTCAATACCATTCCATGTAGCGGTTCCAATGCGGTATGTAGGATCGGCAACAAAAGCAAAATCATGAACATTGTCGGCATGAAATTTCCATGTTTTACGAATGGTGCTGTCGTAAGGAATAATCACCGAAGGGTTTTCATCCAAAGGTTTGTCTTTAAAATTTTTGATATCTAATTTTTTTAACAAATCATCAGGAAGCACTTCCGATTTATTTTTTAACAGCCCAGTTGCTTCAACAATAAAATTATTTGCGAAATTCAATTCCACATCAAATGAGCCAAAATCGCCATAAAATTCATGACCAAGATGTTGATCAGTAACCCAGCCAAAAACCCTGTCGTACACACATATTCTTGGATACCATTGTGCTCCGTTATAATGTTTGAAGCCATAAACATTAAAAACTTTCATACGCCGCCAATAGGCAAGGATGTCAAAATAGGTTTTAAATTTTAATTGAAAGGTAATGGATTCACCACTTTTAAGAGGTTTTGTAAGAAATACTTTTATAATGGTATTGTCTAATTCCGTTTTAAGTCCAATGTTACCCGAAGTAATGGTGTCAATTACAAGCCCAAGTTTTTTTGATTCGAAATGTCCGTAAAAATTTTGTCGCTTAATTTCTTTGGAGAGTTTGTCATAATAGGAGCCGGGTTGAAATGCATTGGCGTAAAGATTAAAATATACAAACTCAATATCGTCGGGCGAATTATTCCAATAAGTGAGTTCTTCCGTCCCGGTCAGAATATCCGTTTTGTCATCAACCGAAGCTTTGATGTTATAATAAACATCCTGCTGCCAATAGGCTGCGTCTGGTTTGCGGTTGCCCCAGTAATAGGGATTTTCCTTGCTTCTGTAAAAGTCAGTTCCACTTTGGGCATTTGCACCAAATGAAAAAAGTAAGCAGTTGATATACAGGAATAGAAATTTCTTCATATGTTAGGAATTGATGAGGCTAATTTATTAATAAAAACAGACTATTCAATAAAAAAATTAACAAATAATACCAATGCTTTTAAGAAATAGGCCAAAGCCAATTTCTTGCTTAATAGTATGGTAAATGCCCGCCTGACTGGACGGGCAGGCCGATCATGAAATCGTTGGAGTCCATTTTTTTGGACTAAACGAATTCAGTATCGGTATAAAAAAAGCAAAAAAAGTAAGTTAAAAATAAATTTTGCTGATGAACAAATTCAGAATTACTGATTTTGTTTCTGCCTGCTAGCCTGGGTAATGCTGGTGTTTAATTCAAATCCTAACAGAATAACCAAAGCATTAATATAGATCCAAAGCATGAAAATAATCAGGGCTCCTATGGAGCCATAAAGCTTATTGTAGCTGGAAAAATGAGAAATATAAAAATTGAACCCTAGAGAGGTAATCACCACAAGTAGCGTAGATAATGAGGATCCCGCGGAGATAAACCTAAACTTATCGCTTTTTGCTGGCGCCAGATAATACAAACACGAAATGGCAAGGAAAAGCATACTTACAAGAATCAGCCATCTCAGTAGTTTTAAAATAATATAATAAGAATCTCCACTGTAAAAATTATGTAGATAAAAGTATTT
The DNA here is from genome assembly GCA_038214085.1 of Bacteroidales bacterium. Classification (GTDB taxonomy): domain Bacteria; phylum Bacteroidota; class Bacteroidia; order Bacteroidales; family CG2-30-32-10; genus JBBQSF01. The sequence continues at coordinate 3,177 of JBBQSF010000129.1, forward strand.
TAGCAACCACGACGATCCTGTGAGCATTACTATTGTTGTGATTACGATCACTGCTAGTAAAAGTACCAGAACAAGAGCCATAAAGCGCTTTTTAATAAAAGTTCTGTTTTCAACGGAATGATAAGTGGCATTGAATGCATTCATAAATGCGACAATACCACTGGTTGAAAAAATCATGGCTCCAATAAAACCTAACGATAAGAGGCTTCCGTTTTGGCGAAGTAGAATTTCATGTAAAGTTTCATTTAATCCTCCTGACACATCTTTTGGAAGAATATTCTGAATAATATGTAATAATGTGTCCTGAAATCCATCAATTGGAATGTATGGAATTAAGGTGAAAAAAAAGATAATTGTTGGAAATAAAGAAAGAAAAAAATTAAACGAAAGTGCTGCTGCTCTTATTGTGACTGAGCCATTTGAAATCCCTTTGATAAAAAAATTAAGCACAAATAACAAAGGAACACCATCGAAGCCCGGAATAACAAGCCGGCGTAAAATTATTTTTACATATCTGATACGCTTTATATGTAAAAACCAGTTTTTTATCTTCCAGAGCATAGGGTAAAGTTAATAGGCTTTAAGACTCATATCTAAACTTTTGATATGATGGGTTATGGCTCCAACCGAAATAAAATCGACTCCTGTAAGTGCATATTCACGAATAGTATCGGAATTGATTCCACCTGAAGCTTCGGTTTCAAATTTCTTCCCTATTAAATCAACTGCTTCTTTCATTATGCCTGGTGTAAAATTATCCAGCATTATACGGGTAACTCCACCAAACAAAATAATTTTTTTTACTTCTTCAATGTTTCTTGCTTCAATAACTATTTCAAGATTTTTGTTGTGTTTTCTCAAATATTCATGCGTTGATTGGATGGCTTTTTCAATTCCCCCTGCAAAATCAACATGATTGTCCTTTATCATAATCATGTCGTAAAGCCCCATTCTGTGATTAAAACCTCCGCCAATACGAACGGCTGCTTTTTCAATCTCTCTAAGCAGTGGCGTTGTTTTGCGGGTATCGAGCAATCGGGCACCTGTTCCTTCAATTAGTTTAACAAGCTTATTTGTGGCTGTCGCGATTCCGCTCATGCGCTGCATAAAGTTAAGGGCAAGACGCTCGGATTGTAAAAGTGAACGTGAAAAACCTTCAACTGTAAAAGCAATATCCCCATTTTTGATCATTGCGCCGTCGGTTAATATTCTTGTAAATACAGTTCGAGGATCTACTTCAGAGAACACTTTTTCTGCAATTTCAACACCAGCAAGTATTCCATCAGACTTTACAATAAGTCTGGCTTTACCTTTGGCATCATAAGGTATGCATGATAATGAAGTGTGATCGCCATCACCAATATCTTCGGCAAGGGCATTTTTAATAATTTCATTAATGGTCATATAAAGTGCAGCTTTTGTTTACTCTTCTTCAAATTCAAGCTGATGAATCAAATAAGAATCGCCAATTTTTTTTACTAGAAAATAAGTGCGGTAAGATAAGGCTCCTGAAGTATAAGTGCCTATTGCAAAAAGAGATCCGTCGTTTGATGCTCCTTGGTGTTTAATTGCGAAAGATGATGGCGGGTTTTTTGTAAAAAAATTTTTTAAAATCAACTCTGCCTGAGATTTGCTGTATGAGCCTTCGCCGGAAGGAACCGTTAAATCAACTGAGGAATGAAAGTATTTTGAAACATTTGCTGCATTTCCTGATTTAATGGCGCTGCCAATGTCCGAAATTATATCATTGGAATTATTTTTGAAAGCAAAAGATAAGGCTACTGATACAGTGGCAATTATCATTAATGCAGTTTTGAAGTATTTTTTCATGGAACTTTTTCCTTATTTTTACAAAAATTAAGCCAATTCTGTTTGAGCAAATGTATGAAAAATTATTTCAACTTGTAACTTAACTTAAATAACGTTTTAATAATCTTTTTATTGACAGACGATTGATTATGAAAATTATACTCATTTTAACAGGAAAAACAAACAGTTCATATATTAATGAAGGTTTCGCCGACTATGAAAAAAGAATTAACCGATATATTCGTTTCGGAACAATAATTATTCCTGAGTTAAAAAACACAAAAAATATTTCAATAGCAGAGCAAAAGGAAAAGGAGGCAGACATTCAGCTAAAAGCACTTGAAAAAGCTGATTTTATTGTTTTGCTCGATGAAAAAGGAAGAGAATATTCTTCTGTAGGTTTTTCTTCATTTTTGGAAAAGAGGATGAATGCCAGTACAAGAACGCTTGTTTTTTTGGTTGGTGGTCCTTATGGATTTTCTGATAGAATTTATGCAATTGCAAATGAAAAAATTGCACTTTCACAAATGACATTTTCTCACCAGATTGTTCGTGTTTTGTTTGCAGAACAATTATACAGGGCATTTACGATACTGAACAATGAGCCGTATCACCATGAATAGTTTGATCTCGGGTTAGTGCTGTTCTTTGATCTCAGCTATTGCTTTTTCAATACAATTCCACAGAAGCTCGGCTGTTCGATCCCAACTGTATAATAATTTGCGTTCATTTCCTTTTTGAATGAGATTTTCGCGGAGTTGATCACTTGAGGCCATTTTAATCATTGCATCTGCAATTGAATCAACTGAAAAAGGATCTGCATATATTGCGGCATCACCTGCAATTTCGGGCATTGATGTAATATTGGAGGTAATTACAGGAGTGCCGCAGTTAAAAGCTTCAACCAATGGAATTCCAAATCCTTCAAAAAAAGAAACATATACCATAGCAAGTGCCGAACCAATAACATTATTAAGCTCTACGGTTGATAACCTTCCGGCAAAAACAACTGAATCCCTGAAGCTCATTTGCTGAAAAGCATTTTCCATTTCTTCGCTCCACCACATTTTTTTTCCTACTACAAGTAATTTAACAGGTGATCCGGTTTTGTTCTTAAATGAATCAAATGCTTTGAACAGATTGATAAGGTTTTTTCGCGGATGAAGCGAACTTACAAATATAAAATATGGAGCGTTTAAATTGTAACGATCCGAAACAAATTGCTTCATTTCTTCTGAAACTGTCTTGTAGTCAGTGTTACAGCCATTGTAAACCACATCAATTTTCTCAGGAGAAACATTATATCTTTCAACAATATCTTCTTTTGAAAATTCAGAAACTGTTGCAATCCGAAGTGCTTTTTTAGCATATTTCGGAAAGTACTTCTGATAATACTTGCGGTAAACCGGAGGAAGATATTCGGGGTATTTCTCAAAATTAAGATCGTGAATTACAGTAACTGAAGGCACCTTGGTTTTTAATGATAACCAACCATCAGGCGATATAAATAGATCTGCTTTGTACTTTTTTAACAAATAAGGAATTGAATATTCGAACCAGAAATTAATAAGATAAGGATGTCGAGTTGGGGGAGGGATGACTACAGGTTTAACATTATCAGCAAAAATAAATTGCTTGTCGTACTTTCTGTCGAAAATAAAAATGAATTCATGTTCAGGATGAAAAGTTACAATTCTTTTTAGCGATTCGTATGTAAACCAGCCGATACCGTCGAGCTTGTCTTTTTGAAGTAAACGTGTATTTATTGCAATTATCAAAATGAATATTTTTTTACAAAAATAATCAATTCATTTTAATTTAAGAATAATTAAGATGTATTGCCTGAAAATACTGCTTAAAAATATGTTTAATAAGATATATTTTTATACTTTTGTGCGTCAAAATGCTAAAAAAATTTCTTAAAAATATTGCCCTGGTTTTGTTCCTTAATCTATTGATTAAGCCATTCTGGATACTCGGTATTGATAGAACTGTTCAGAATGTTGTGGGTGTTGAAAATTACGGTTTTTATTATGCCATTTTCAGTTTTTCATTCTTATTGAACATTCTTCTTGATTTTGGAATCACAAATTTTAACAACAAGAATATAGCCGAAAACAATCATTTGCTTCGCAAACATTTGTCAAGCATCATTGTGTTAAAACTTATTCTGGGATGCATCTATTTATTACTTACTATAATTTGCGCTTTTATTATTCGTTACGATTCCATACAGATCATGCTGCTGCTGATTCTAGCCTTTAACCAGTTCTTAATTACATTTATTCTCTATTTGCGATCGAACCTTTCGGGGCTTCATTTATTTAAAATCGACAGTTTTATTTCAGTTTTAGACCGATCGATAATGATTATCGTTTGTTCTGTGCTGTTATGGGGAAACCTACCTATTGAATTTTCCATACGTTGGTATGTGTTTGCGCAAACTTTTGCTTATTTTGTAACAGCAGTTATCACCTTGATTATTGTATTTAAAAAAGCAAATTCGAAGTTTTTGAAACTAAACTGGAATCTTGCCTTTTCGATAATGATTATCAAAAAGAGTTTTCCATTTGCCATTCTTGTTTTGTTAATGACATTTTACAACCGTATTGATACCGTTATGATGGAGCGTATGCTTCCCGATAGAATCGGAGAAAGGGAGTCGGGAATTTATGCATCGGCTTACCGCTTGCTTGATGCCACAAACATGATTGCCTATTTGTTCGCTGTTTTGCTACTGCCATTGTTTGCAAAAATGATTAAGCTCAAGGAATCTGTTTTGGAATTGGTTAGACTGGCTTTTTCTTTGTTGTTTGTACCTGCGATAATCATTTCGCTTGTGTCATTTTTTTACAGTTCGGAAATCATGCACTTGCTTTATCCCTTTAACCCCAAAGCCCTCGAAAGCATTGCACAATATAATCTTCGAATCGAAGAAACATCCAGAGTTTTTGGCTTTCTGATGGGCTGCTTTGTTCCCATTTCTACAACCTATGTTTTCGGCACATTACTTACAGCCAATGGCAATTTAAAACATTTAAACATTATGGCAGCATGTGGAATGGTGATAAACGTAGTGATGAATCTAATTCTCATTCCTAATTTTTTTGCCACAGGTTCGGCTTTGTCAAGCTTTTCTACTCAAGTTATTACTGCAGCCGCTCAGGTAATAATTGCACAGAGAGTTTTCAGGTTTAAAGTTGATTACCGATTTTTAACTACGCTTTTTGTCTTTGTTGCAGGTGTTATTATTGTTGGTTTATGGACTACTCAGTTGGAATCAGGATGGTTTACACGTATAATAATAATGAGTAGCCTGAGCTTTATTTTAGCATTGGCATTGCGTATCATAAGTTTCCGTTCTATGTTCAAGATATTGAAGACTTAGCAGAAACTTAAATACATGAATACATTAAAAAAAAATTCCTATTTTTGACCTTTTAATTTCAATTTCAAA
>JBBQSF010000130.1:0-8380 GCA_038214085.1 Bacteroidales bacterium
AATATTATCAGGATAAAGTAAAAAATGACCTTCACGAATATTCACTGTTTGGCGCGTGTCGTAAAAAATATCCGTCTTAACAAATCCCGAAAATTTAATTCCAAATTTTGGTTCTTCTTTTTTCTCTTGTGCATTGCCAACGAAAGGCAATACGGCCATAATTGCTAGAGTTAAAAATTTTGTTTTCATAATTCTGTTTTATTAATTGAATTTATTTTTTTCAGGAGGAAACAGTTGATCAATAATTGACCTGTCTTCAGGTGGCTTACCCATGAGAACATTAAAATTATTTCGCGCCGTAAAATTATCCTTCCAAAGTTTTATTGCCTTGACATAGCATTCTAGCGCTTCTTCCTGTTTATACTGGTGCCTCAAAATAATTCCAAGATTGGTATAACAAACCGATAAGCGCCTTGGTGTTTCTTCTTGCGCCAGAACAAGATCGTCAACCCGCTTATTTATTATTTTCTTATAATTTTTGCCTTCAAAAGCCTTGTCGTTTTCTAAGAAAAAGGGTTTAATGCTCGCCAATAATTCTTCCTTGGTATATTTTGCATTTTTATCAAGCCATGAATTATAAATTACAATGCTTGAGTCAATGTGTTTTTTTGCAACGTCGAGCAATTTCGATTTTTCTAAACTATCCTTGCTTTCATACAAGGCTTTGCTAAGAAATGCCGAGCCCCTGTCGTTATATACAATTCCAAGTTCAAAAGATTCTTTATACCCTGGTGCATTGTTCAAAATTAACTCAATACTATCCAATAATGGAAGCGCTGCCGCAAATTTCTGTTCATTGATCAATTCGTCGTACTTCTTAAACATGAACTTTGTCTTTACAACCCGGGGATCTTCTGATCTGTTTTTACCTCGGTAATAAAAATACGCCACTATCAAACTTATGAAAATTACAGTCAAAATCCCAAGCATTACCTTCTTGGTTTGTTTCGATATTTTAAATATGTTTTTCAATGTATTCTATAAAAAACAAAGACAATCCCGATATTGCAAGGATTGTCTTTAGATATATATTAGTAACGACTAGCTATGGACCTTTTCAATTAAAAATTTCTTGATTTCCACTGGTGTAGGTTTTGACAGCTTTGACACAATAATATTAGTAAAAATTGAAAGAGGTGCTCCAATCCATGCAAAGTACCACACATTTAACCAATACTCAACAAAAACCTGTCCCGGCAATTGGCCTCCGGATTTTGCCACAATAAAGTACAGTAAAGAGAATAAAGAAACTGCAATTCCTACTGACATTCCAGCAATACCACCAGCCTTGTTTGAGCCGCTCCACCAAATACCCAGAAGGAAGAGTGGGAAAATAGTACAAGCAGCCATTGAGAAGGCAACTGCAACCAATTGAGCAATCATTCCAAGTTTAAGCATGGCCACAATACCAACCACAACACCCATAAGTATGGTTCCAAAACGTGCCATTCTAAGTTGTGCTTTGGGAGTTGCATTTGGATTGATGATTTTTACATACAAATCATGTGAAAAAGCTGAAGATCCGGCAACAAGCAAGCCCGAAATGGTTGAAAACGCAGCAGAAATAGCTCCAGCAGCCAACAGCCCAACCACTAACGGATGTAAATTCCCCAATTGAGCCGTATATACCACAATGGCATCGGAAGTAAGATTCCCAACTTCAGGGTTTGACGAGAGTATTTTTCCGAAGACAGAAAAAATTGGAGTGCTCCAATATAAAATACAAATAAAGAAAAGTCCCCAAACACATGACAAGCGTGCATCCTTTATGGTTGGAGTAATGTAAAAGCGTTGAAGCACATGAGGAAGACCAGCGGTTCCTACCATTAATGAAAAGCAAATTGCAATCCATTGAAAAGCGGTGCTTCCAGTTGCCGGATCCCAAGGCATTGCAAATTCAGGACTTGCAACCAATGATACATTATGACCATAGGCATTCAGCAATGCAACACCATCAGCAATATTAGGCGCAGGAATTCCTTGAACTATATCTGAAACAATTGTTCCATAACCAAATTGTGGAATCAACCAAAAATAATCAAATTTATACGTAAGTAAAAAAGTAGGAATCATAAACGCGATGATAAGAATAATGTATTGGATTACCATGTTTTTTGTGGCACCAACCATCCCAGAAATCATGGTGTAAAAAATCACAACCGAAGCTCCAATAATAACCGACCAGGAATAATCAATACCAAGAATCCATTTAAACATAAGGCCAACACCACCAAACTGCCCTACACAATATGCAAAAGAAATAAGAATGGTAAATACTGCGCTCGTTGCCCGAAGGCCCTGTGAGTAATACCTGTCACCGATAAAATCAGATGCGGTAAATTTACCATATTTACGAATTTGTCCAGCCATTAAAACCAGCAACAAAACATACCCTCCGGTCCAGCCTACAACATAAGCCAAACCATTGTATCCCGATAAATACATCATTCCAGACAAGCCAAGAAAAGATGCGGCACTCATCCAGTTGGCTCCAATGGCCATACCTGAACTTACATTTGAAATTTTCCTTCCTGCAGCATAGTAATCCGTAGTATCCTTTGCTTTTGACAGAAATCCTACCATAACAAAAGTAATCAGAACAGCAATTAAAATTATTGCCGGTCCTAACTTAAAACTACCCTCAAGCTGTGTTAAATTCCCAGCTAAAGCCAATGCAGGTAATGCTAATATGCCCAGTGTTATAAATAATTTTTTCATATTTTTTTAATAATTTTTTTAATAATTAATCTTCCTTAATTGAGAATTTCTTTTGAATCTGGTTAATTCTGATGCTGTATATCAGCGACAGGGCCACAAAAAGTATTAACAGAAATTCAGCTGTATAGAAATAATGAAATGGGAAACCCAGAAATTTCGTATCGGTTAGGAACGATTGATTATGGATAAGATATGTTTTCATTACTTTAGGAAGTGCCTCTTTGTCACTTGAACTTAATTCCTTATAGTCGACATTTAAATTATAAGGCAGAATGGCGGCCTTATTGTTGGTGGAATCAATTCCAGTTTTTTCATTGGCAATTAAGTTGATTGCGGCTTTTATATCAACTAGATCTGCCTGAAGTTTTTTATACTCTTCATCATTTGCCTTACTGAGTTTTTTTCTTGTTTCGGTAAGATTTTTAAGCTGCCCTGACAACGCAACCTTTTCAGAATCGCTAACCATTCCAAACACACACCAGGTTAATGCATTGTCGATAATAATTTTATTGGCTGGTGATACAGATGATTTCCCTGCAACCATTATTAATGAGTTTACAAAAACTTTCTTTTCTGCATCTGTTGCATTTCCTGCTTTTACCTGCTCCCAAACCGATTCAAATTTAATCAAAGTTTTTTCGGGGGTGGGTTTTTCGAATATCAGCAACATGGCTTGAAATCCAAAAATCGCGACAACCCAGATTATTAGCATTGTGAGAATAAGATTCCTGTTTTTTTTGCCATAGGGGCTTACAGGCTTAAACAAACTAAAATTATAGTCCTTGTTGCTTTCTTCCAATTGAACCTCCCTGTTTAATTATTGATAATTACTTTTTATTGATTTGTTGCCAAAAATACGATTATTAAGTTTCGGGAAAAGATATAATAAGTTGAAATATAACATTGTTTTATATCAACTTTTTTTTTACATTTGACCAAATTATTAGCCTATGAGGTTCTCAAAAAAACATCTTTGCAAAAACTGTTTATTAAAATGTGATATTTTTTCAACACTGCATGAATCCTGCGAAAGTCTTGAAGAAATCCAGCCTCTACATGCACACTTTAAAAAACATGATGTAATTTGCAAACAGGGAACCGAAGTTACTCATGCTATATTTTTAATAAAAGGGTCAGCAAAACTTTACATAGAAGGGCTGAACAACAGAAATATCATTTTATATATTCTTAAGCCGCCAGCCTACATAGGTCTTTTATCGTTTTTTGAAAGTCCGAATTATTCATATTCCGTAACAGCTCTGGAAGAATCCGAAGTTTGTTTTATAGAATTAAATCTTGTAAAAAAACTTTATGTTGAAAATCACGAGCTTCTTTTATGCCTTAACAAAGCATTCGGCAAATCTGTTTCCAGTATAATGAAGAAAATTATTTCGTTAAATCAGAAACAAATCAGAGGCCGTATTGCAGAGAACCTGATTTATTTGTCGGAATTAAACAACAATGAAAAATTTCATTTGGGATTATCGCGTAAAGAAATTGGCGAAATGTCTGCAATTTCTGAGGAAAATACCGTTCGCCTTTTGTCTGAATTTGCAAAGGAAAGCATTATATCCGTTAAAGGAAGAGATATTGAAATACTCGACATGCCCCTGCTGAAAAAAATTAGCGAAGTAGGTTAAAATTCGGTGATTGTTAATTAAATTTAACGAAATTTACTGTTTTTATAGAGGATATTTTCAACAATAAAACAACGAATGAAAATCCAATATTGTTCAGATTTGCATCTGGAATTTGAAGCCAACAGCAATTACTTAGAAAAATTTCCACTTGTTGTTAGTGGGGAAATTTTAATTCTGGCTGGAGATATCGTACCGCTTCATGATGAGTTTTTCAGCAATTCATTTTTTAATTTTATTTCAAAAAATTATAAAAAAGTATTTTGGGTTCCCGGCAATCACGAATTCTATTACAAGGATATTAACGAATACAAATCATCATTTAACATTAAACTCAAAAGCAATATTCATATTGTGAATAACATTGCGTTGCACTACGAAAATGTTCAATTTATCTTCACAACCTTGTGGTCTAATATAAGTGCAGGAAACGAAAAAAATGTGGAACAAGGTGTTTCTGACTTTGAGTGCATCACGGTAAAAAATAAAAAACTCCGCGCAAAGGATTTTAACAAACTCCATTACGACAGTCTGGCATTTATTCAACAGGCATTTGAAAACAAACAAGGTAAAACCGTTGTTGTTACTCATCATTTGCCATCAGGTCTGTGCAATTCGCCTGTACACAATAGCAGTCCGATTAATGAGGCGTTTTGTGTTGAATTAACAGATATTATTAAGAAATCCGATGTGAATTTCTGGATATATGGGCACAGCCACTTCAATCAAAAACCCTTGTACATAGGAAATACTATTTTGCTTACAAATCAGTTGGGTTATGTTCATTTTAACGAACAAGGAGCGTTCAAACACAATGCCTATTTCTCGATATAATCCTTATTTACTCCCTTTAATTTTATATCGGGGCGCAGCTAATTTCCCACCCGAAAATCGACGCTGATTTTATTTTGATACAATGGCAAAAGTGACAACACTTTTTTCAACATTGACAATTCAATATCAATCAGATTTTTTGTGTTTAGCAAATTGGATAAGGGTAATTTGTTGTCCGATAAATGAATCTGATTCAGAAAACGAAGTTTCATTAAATAATTGTATGCAAAAATAAGCTCATTAGCAGTGCTTTCATTTAAAACCTGAATTTCCTTCAAAGCTTCCAATCTTTCCAGCGTATTGGTATGCCAAACATTATTCTGTAAAGCATAGGTTCTAGTGAACATAACAATAAGGTTAATTGCATTTTTCAGATCAATACTGTCTGCACTTCTGTCGGTGATAATATTTCCGGAAGAAATTTGTGGCGACTTAACGTTAAAAGTATTAAACGCTAGGTGATAAAAGAACAACGGGTGATTTGCAATCAGCATACTTATCTTATTCCTCAACCGATTTGTAATACTTTCGTCCCCGTATAAATTTCTGAAATCAAAGAAAATAGTTGCATCCATTAAATTTTGTGGTTCCGGAGCAGTAATCCAGTTGGTAAAATAAGACTCCCAAACACTTATTGGTTTGCACCATTGCTTGTTGTTGGCCATTATTTTGCCCTTACAAAACGAATAACCTATATAATCCAGTAAGAAACAAACTTTTTCACCAAGTGTATTAAAATAATTATTTACGGAAACTTCTTTATCGGGAAGAACGTTTTCATAAACAATGGCATTGTCTTGGTCGGTAAGCAGCGTTTCTTCTTTCCGGCCTTCGCTTCCTAAAAAAATAAAAGAAAATGGTACAGGAGGATCCCCTATTTCTTTAATTGTTAATTCAACAACTCGGTGAATTATTGCTTCGGTGAATGAAGATGTCAGGTTCGTAATGTATTTAACAGAAATTCCACTATGTAAAAGTGGCTTAATAAACAGAAGCTGTTTTTTATAACATTGCCTGAGTTCTTCATCTGTTTCAGCCCTTTTTACGCTTTCCTGAAGAAAGGAAAGTGAATTTTTCAAGCCAATATAAATGTCATTGATTCTAAGAATACCGGTAACAATTCCCGCATTATTTTTCACAACAAGGTGATTTATTTTTTTCTCCTCAAAAACAGTCATCGCATCTGCAACCGAATCAGTATCGCTAATACTGTAAACCGGCGAACTCATTATTAAATATGCAGGATTTTGAACACTCAAGTTCAGCGCCAGCACTCTTTTTTGAATGTCGTTGCCTGTTACAATTCCGATATAATCTTTGTCATTTTTTGTGAGCAGAATACAATCTGAATTTCTTTTTTCAAAAGCCCTAGTCACTTCCTGAATTGCACAATCGGAATCAAGCGTTACCAGTGGCGAAAGAAACGCTCTGACTGGTTGTTCCATCAAAAAAATACTTGATTTAAGTTCTGCCACAACTGTTGCGGTGTCAGCCCGTTCCTTTTCGCGAAATGTAATGTCCTCAATAATTCCATCGCAAATTAAATCCTCTGAAATTTCATTATTGAAAGCCACGAGCGTTACTGAAACTATAGCAATTTCATTTGTTTTCTTATGAATTTTAAGAATTTTATTTTTGATAAATCCATTTTCAAGAATAAGATTCCGCAGCGTCTTTCGGTCATCAGAATTTGCAAGTAATTCGAGAATATATTTTTGGGAAAGATCCTGAAAATTATCAAATCCTAAAATTTTTATGGCTACTTCGTTGGCAAAAATAAATCTTCCTTTAAAATCAATCCGGGCTCTGAAAAAGCCAATATCCATAGTGCTTAGCAACTTTTGATAATCCAGCACCGACAAGCTTGAATTTCGGTCGGTAGTAATATCCTTGACAATAATAATGTTAACTTTTTCGCGAAACAGCACCGCTGTAGATGAGGCAACAAGAACTTCGATAAATCCGCCTTTCTTCTTCTTTAGGTTGATTTCAAACTGACCTTCGGTAACACTATTTGCTGAAAATTGCTCTAGAATATCTTTGCTGTTGCTGTCGCTGAGTATTTCAATAAATGAATGATTAATCAATTCACTGTTCTCAAAGCCCGTCATTTTACTGATGACATTGTTTAAAAAACTTATTTTCCCTCCAATCAGCATTATTAATCCTTCAGTAGCAGCCTCCACAAGCGTTCTGTACTTTTCCTTCGATTCCTGTAACTCGTTTTCTATGGCAACACGCTTGCGCTCAATTTTCAAACTCTGCCAAAAAATAAAAACAAGCAGAAAAGCAATTAATATGGATATCCCAACAGAAATCCACACCAGTTTATTTGTAAGTGTTTTTATTTCTTTTTTTACATCTTCGGTATATATTCCTGTACCAATAACCCAACCCCAAGGTTTGAATATTTTAACATACGATAATTTGGAAACTATGTGAGTTGAATCTTCTTTCCACTGCCACATGTAATCAACATAACCATGATCTGACTTTTTCACCGTATTCACAAATTCCACAAACATTTTTTTTCCATGAGGGTCGGTAAAATTTGTAAGATCCTTTCCGTTTAAATCAGATCGGTAAGGATGCATAATCATTTTCGGATACAAATCGGTGATCCAAAAATAATCCTTGCTTTCGTCGCCATAGCGCAAATATTGTATTCTCGAAACAGCCGTTGTCTGTGCCTCATCTCGAGTTAATAGCCCATTTTTTTCATCATTTTCATATTTATTCAGAATGCTCCAGGCCGAATTGGTCAGCTCTTTTATCATTTCTCGCTTTCCATTCATGATACTTTCCTGAAATTGAGGAATTATTATCAAAAAAATAGCGAGAATAAACAACAGTATTGTCAATATTGAAGGCAGTATTATTTTAATGTAAACCCTTTTCATTTGAATATATTCTGAAACAAATATAGCTATTTTCTGATGCCGTTCCAAAATTATCAAAAACCATAAAATTCTTCATTCCATCTTTTTCACTATTTTTGAAAAAATCTTTTCCAACTTTGACAAAACAATTTCAGCTTTTTGCAAAAAAAAACAAACTTTTCACTCCGGGAAGTCAAATTTTGCTTGCTGTTAGCGGCGGAATCGATTCTGTGTGCATGGCAAATCTTTTCAGTATTGCTGGAATTCCATGTGGAATAGCCCATTGCAATTTTTCCCTTCGTGGAAGCGAAT
>JBBQSF010000131.1:0-8286 GCA_038214085.1 Bacteroidales bacterium
CTGCTCCGAAAAGTCTTTTACCCCTAAATCCCCTAAAGGGGACTTAGTCCAATTTATTGGTTTTCAACGCATTCCCCTTTAGGGGTCAGGGGTAAAAAAGTTGAAAATCAATAAATTGTGACTTTTCGGAGTGGACTCAAATTTAGAAATATAAATAAAATCAAAAATGGATTTACGATCGAACGAACCGTATTGGTTGATCAGGAATGATTTTAAAAAAAGTTATCCATCGTTGGATAAATCTATTTCAACCGATATTTTGGTGATTGGAGGAGGAATTACCGGAGCGTTACTTGCTCATAAATTGATGATGGAAGGTAAGGAGGTTGTTGTAGTTGACCGGCGGGATGTATGCAATGGAAGTAGTGCGGCCAGCACAGGAATGCTTCAGTATGAAATTGATGTTCCGTTATACAAACTAATTGAACTACGAGGGCTTGATTGTGCCGTTTCCAGTTATAAACAGTGCGAAAATGCAATTTATGATCTTAAAACTATTATAGATGATGTCCAAAGCGATTGCCATTTTGAATTTAAAAATAGCATATATTTTACCTCATCAAGAAAAGGACTTAAAGAAATGGAAGCCGAATTTAATGCAAGGAAAAAATATGGGTTCAATGTAAGTTGGCTCAATAGAGATGCATTGCTGAAATTGGGGTTGGATGCATATGCCGGAATTGAATCAGAATCCGGAGCCATTATTGATCCGTACAAATTTACTTATGATTTGCTAAAGTTCTGTTCCGAAAAAGGAATGAGAATTTTTGACCGTATTGAGATCAGGGATATAAAATGTATTGATGGAAAATTTATAGCAAAAACCCAGGATAAGAATTCCATTCAGGCAAATCATATCATTCATTGCACCGGATACGAAAGTGTAAATACACTACGCGAAAAAATAGTGGAACTTAAAAGCACGTATGCATTGGCAACCGAGGTATTCGAAGAAGTACCCAACGCTTTTAAAGACCATATTTACTGGGACAATTCCACTCCCTATTTTTATTTCAGGAGAACTGCGGAAGGGCGTGTAATTATGGGTGGCTGCGACGAACAATTCAAAAATGCCGTGAAACGGGATTCACTTCTTTCCAAAAAACAGAAAGTTTTAACAAAACAATTTCAAAAATACTTTCCTGATATCCGTTTTAAACCAGACTATACATGGGCCGGGACATTTGGAGAAACCAATGATGGACTCCCCTATTTTGGACGACCAAATCCCAAAATAAATGAACACTACTTTCTGGGATTTGGGGGTAATGGCATTACATACAGCGTTATGGCCAGGGATGCAATCATGCATTCTCTTAATCATACAAACCACCGATTTTTAGATGATTATGGATTTGGCCGTTGATCTGAGTACTATCTGTTAAATCAGGAAGAAATTTTTAAACTCAATATATTTTAGATTTTTTTTTTTGAATGCCATTCAAAGTACCCTTTGATATATTTCAGACTAACTTCTATGAATTTTATATCAAGAGATTTGGCTTCCTCAAATTTATTAACAATATTAAAATTGATAATTATCTGAATTTCGATATAATATTATATTTTCTGCAAGCTCTATCTGGCCGGAATAAAAATCTTAGCACATAAAAAAGCAGTACCTGCACATCTTTAGATGTGAATTCTGTAACTTTTTCTAAAATTTATGTAACACATTGTGTGTTCTGTCAACGTAATTTTGCCCAATCAGTTTATTAATTACTAACAAGTTAAATTAAAATCAAATGAAAGAGAATCAAAATTACAAAAAGGAACAAAACCATCCTACAAGTCAGAAGCAAAATGCAGATAATCGCCAAACCACTGGTGACCGCAGAAGCGAAAAACAACCATCTTCAAAGAAAGTGAATGACGAAGAGGAAGACGGGAAAAATCCTGGCGACAAAGTCTCAAACCCGGAGGAAAAATTCAGGTAATATTCAAAATCGCTAAATGCAAACAATACGAATTAAGGTATGTAACACTAAAAATTTCGTAAGCTTTGCTCACCTTATTTTTATCAACTAAAAAATCTAAAACAATTAAAACAAAATATCATGGGTAATCTTCTCTATATCATTGCTGTAATTCTAATCATTGGCTGGGCAATTGGTTTCTTTGCTTACAGCGTAGGTGCAATTATTCACATACTTCTTGTAATCGCAATAATAGCAATTATAGTAAGGATGATTCAAGGCAGAAACTAAATTAATTAATCATTTTATCTAACAATTTAAAAAACAAAAATCATGAGTTCAGGAAAAGTATTATTAGGCCTGGTAGCAGGTGCTGCCGCAGGTGCAGTTTTGGGTATTTTATTTGCACCCGAAAAAGGATCAGTCACACGAAATCAAATTTCTCAAAAAGGAGAAGATCTTTTGGATGGTTTAAAAACCAAATTTGATGATTTTCTTTCTGCAGCAACCAGCGAATTGGAAGATGCAAAAAGCGAAGCGGAAGATCTTTTGGTAAAAGGAAAAAAGAAAGCTCAGCAAACAAAAAATGATTTAAACAATATAGCTGGTTCCCTTTAAAAAAGTGAACTTCCTATTAACAAAAATCATAATGCTACTAATATAAACACCATTGTAAAATGAAAAAGCAAACATTTACAATTGCACTATTTATGGCACTCCTCACAACATTTTCAGGTTGTTCAGTAATCGGGGGGATTTTTAAAACAGGAATGGGAGTTGGGATATTTATAGTTATAGCAGTTATTGCGTTAATTATTTTTTTAGTTACCCGCTTTGGGAAAAAATAAGTAAACAGTAGCTCTTAGAACCAAAAGGCACAAAAGACATTGCCAAAGAATACAACAATGCGCTGTTTGATGCTTTCAAATACTCAGATGCCAAAATAGGAACCAAAAATTAATAATTACAGTAAACATTAATAATTGCACACTTTAAAATTTAAAAAAAATGAAAGACGCAACTCAATTTCAGCACAACATAACGACAGACAGTAATAAAATGTCAACTGTTGAAATAAACGAAAAGATCGCGGATGTATTGAACACACTCGTGCAAATTAACAACGACCGCATAGAAGGGTATGGACACGCAGCAGAAGAAACTGACGAGTCAAATCTCCAAAGATTATTTAACGGGATGGCGGCTAAAAGCCAGATGTTGAATAACCAACTGGCAAATGAGGTGCGCAAATATGGCGGCCAGCCCACTGAAAGCACCACCACGTTAGGCAAGGCATTTCGCGTGTGGATGGATTTTAAAGCTATCCTTACCGGCAAAGACCGTAAGGCAATTCTTACCTCATGCGAATATGGAGAAGATGCCATGCAGGATACTTACGCAGATGCAATTAAAAACGGCAGTGAACTTCCGCCTGATATTATCGAACTCATTACTGAGCAGAAGGCGCAACTTCGCGAAGACCACAATCATGTAAAGTCACTTCGTAACCTGGAATAGCTTTATCTTCACATTAGCAATTTCAATTCCTGTAACATAGAAAGTATGCAGTAAATTTTGAATCCGCCACGGAAGATGCAGATGATTTAACTGCAAAAAAATCAAAAGCACAACAGGTAAGAGTAATTTTAAAAATGTAGTTTACTAAAAGGTTTCACGTTAATAATTAATCAAAACATGGAAGAAAAAGAAACATTACTGGAATCCCTGTTCGAAAAGGCAGAAACTTATGCAAAAATCAATCTTGATTTATTCGAATTGAAAGCTATTAATAATTCAGCGGATGTAGTTTCAACAATTGTATCAAAAATCGCCGTCATCATAGCTGTTTTGTTAATCATCCTTTTGGCAAGCATAGGTTTATCTATATGGATTGGTGAACTGGTCGGGAATTCATATTACGGATTCTTTATCGTTGCTGCCTTCTATGTTTTGGTTGCGTTGATTTTGCATTTCAAGCCCGGAATAATAAAATCTCCTGTTAACAATTCCATAATTTTAAAAATGCTAAATAAAAAAACGGATGAAAAAGAATTCACCCAATGATTTACTTGATGAGGCAATCGACCTGCTGGAAACAAAACGTGCCCAGGAGTTAGTGCAACTTAAGGAACAATTGAATGAAGTGCTTGAAAGTTTAAAGCCCATCAATATCATTAAAGATACAATCAAAAAAGTAACAACTTCACCCGATTTAAAAGAAGGAATCGGCAAAACAGCCATAGGTGTAACCTCAGGATTGCTGGTAAAAAATATTTTATTTCGTAAAACTCACAACCCGCTGAAATTAGTAGCGCGTACCGTGCTGCAAGCAATAGCTGCAGGCATTGCTATCAATAATTCCGACAAAATAGAATCAACGGGTCTAAAGCTTTTTCATGCTTTACTTTCAAAAATCAAACATTAAAACAATGCAGATCATGAAAGTGAAATGCAATTATATTCAAAACCATATCATCTGAAATGATTAAAAACAAAGAAACATGGAAAATAAAAAAAAGATCCACATAAAAAAGTGGAAAATACTTATTTCCATAGTTGTGCTTTTAATCATAATCCGTATCATATTACCCTATATAGTATTGCACTATGCCAATAAAACGCTTGCCTCCATGAACGGATATTTTGGACACATCAATGACATTGATCTTGCCATATACCGGGGCGCTTACGTAATAAATAATTTTTATATTGATAAGGTTGATTCTTCGTCTCAACAGCGCGTACCGTTTATTTCTTCACAGGTAAATGACCTATCAGTTGAATGGAAATCTTTATTTCATGGGAGACTCGTAGGCGAACTTGAATTTACAAATCCTGTGATGCGATTTACGAAAGACAAAGCTGAACCTGCTGCCATTCAGAAGGACACAAATGATTTTCGCACAGTTCTCAAAAGTTTTATGCCGCTTAAAATTAACCACTTCGAAATTAGTAACGGCAAAATTCAATACATTGATTCAACCTCTGCACCCAAAGTAAACATTGCCATGACCGATGTACAGGTTTTAGCACAAAACCTTTCCAGCGTTGAGCACACTGAATTACTTCCTTCCACTGTTGATGCAAGTGCTGATGTGTATAAAGGGAAATTACATTTTAAAATGAAATTGAATCCACTTGCGACTACTCCAACTTTTGATATGAATGCAGAATTGCAAAACACAAGCCTGCCCGAATTAAATGATTTTTTAAAAGCGTATGCGAAATTTGATGTTCATGCCGGCACATTTGGTTTATATGCCGAAGTAGCTTCAAAAAATGGAAAATTCATAGGATATGTAAAACCCATAATTAAAAATCTTGATGTTGTCGGTCCGGAAGATCGTCATGATTCTTTCCTGAATAAACTATATGAAGAATTGGTTGGTGCGGCAGGTGTGATACTTAAAAATTCGAAAGAGAAACAGGTTGCATCAAAAATTCCAATTAAAGGTGAGTACGGAAAAACTATCGTAGGAATCTGGTATGCAATAATAGAAGTATTGCGCAACGCCTTTATACAGGCACTTTATCCTTCTATTGACAATGAAATTACTATCCTTTCAGTAAACAAGGTGGAGACAGATAAGAAAAAAGGATTTTTTGAAAAGCTTTTTACGAAACCAGAAAAGAAGAAGAATTAAGGCGAAAGCAAAAAATGAAAATATTTATAAGTAATTAAAACATCAAAAATGAAAGGATTCAGTTTCACTAAGGCAGCTACACTGCTTAAAACAGCTTCTAAGAAATGGTGGAACAGCGACCCTTTTAAAGAGAGTGCAATTATCGCTTACTACGCCATATTTTCTTTACCCGGTTTATTAGTAGTTGTAATAACAATTGCAGGTTATTTTTTGGGTGCCGATGCAGTTAGCGGAAAGTTGCATAGCGAAGTAGCACAGGCAATGGGAAGCGACACTGCCGACCAGGTTCAAAGCATGATAAAGTTTGCCAGCAAAAGCAAAGATTCAGTGTGGGCTACCATTATGGGAATTGCAATAATTTTATTTGGAGCAACAGGAGTATTTGCACAACTTCAAAAATTATTAAATACTATTTGGGAAGTAAAAACTTCAACAACCAAATCAGGAATCTGGTCCTTTCTGAAAACACGAATTTTTTCTTTTGGTTTAATTGTATCTATAGCCTTTTTACTGCTTATTTCACTTATAGTATCATCTTTATTATCAGCATTCAGCTCATGGGTAGTACAAAACTGGTCTGAATCTTTATTGGTAATATTCAAAATATTCAGTTTTATATTCTCTCTCAGCATAATTGCGGTATTATTTGCACTCATGTTTAAATTCCTGCCCGATGCAAAAATCAAATGGCGAACAGTATGGATAGGTGCGCTTATAACATCACTATTATTTGCAATAGGAAAATCAGCGTTAGCATTATATTTCGGCAAAGCTACCCCTGGTTCAGGATATGGTGCAGCAGGTTCTGTTATACTTATTTTATTATGGACATCATATTCATCAATGATTGTATTCTTTGGTGCTGAGTTAACAAAGGTATATTCAGATTATCTATATGGTGAAATGCCTGCTTCGGAAAACGGCGTTAAAGCAAAAAGCAGTGATTCAAATAATAAACAAAAGGATAGGAAAGGAAAATTAGGTATAGAAAAATAATTTATTTTTCCGAAATTGTACTTTTGAGATATTGGCGAATTTTTTTTCTCTCACATCTACTGGAAACTAACTCCACATGGGTTGCCAATAATTCGTAAAATACATTTACAGGTTTTTTAACGATTGTATTGTAAAAAGGCATCATTCATCGAAAATTGTCTGAATGATGCCTTGTTAAGTGAGATGACTAAAGCTCTGCCATAATCTTATCGAATTCTTCTTTTGTTTTGCCAAGCTTTTTTTGGACTTTTCCATACATCTCGTCTTTTTTACCTTCTTCATACATCAGGTCATTGTCAGTTAAGACTGCAAATTTCTGTTTGAGTTTGCCTTTCATCTCATTCCAGTTTCCTTTTACTTCTTCGGTTTTCATATTTTTGAGTTTTAAATTGTGAATGAATTTTAACACTATAAAATTAGGAATATTGATTTCGGGAAGTGTTACACATTTACGGAAATAAGTTACATGAATCACACATTCACCTGTTTGAGTAAATTCCGAAAGACTGTTAAGGAACAAGCTTATTTCCTGATCATTAGCGAATATCTATAATTCTGGTATCTGACAGATCCAAAAGGTTTGCCAATTCTTTTCCTGAAATTTCATTCATATTGATTCATAGTGAAGTTCTATTTGACATGATTTATAATCTTTTCATCTCAGCACAACTAACCTCCAAGCGTAATATCCTGTTTCTGATACCATTGCAGCGCCTGAAAAAAGTGCTCCGGCTTGAAATCAGGCCAGTATTCTTTCACCACGTAAATGTCAGAATAAACAGATTGTACAGGTAAGAATCCGCTTAACCTCGTCATACCTCCCCAGCGTATGATAAGGTCCATCCTCGATATTTCATGAGATTTTAATTTAGTTGTACTACTCTTTTGAGTACGATTGGCAATTTTCGGAAAATTCAAATCCCATTCCCACCCATAATTCACAAGAAAATTTACTTTTACTCCCCCTTTACCGAAGGTTTTTCGGGTGGTAAAAGGAAGTAGCTCTTTTGGAAACATCTCTGAATCTGTTTTTCCAACCACCAGTAAGTCTGCATCTTCCCCGGAGAGTATTTTTGTTGCCTGGATACAGGCATTGGTAAATGCCTTTGTTTGCTCAGTCGGTCTTTTGGTATTATCCGTGGTAAAACCATAAAAAGTAAGTTCCTTAATTCCGACCTCCTTAAATAGCCTGAAAAGAGCCAGACCCGGATCAAGACCCCTCGCATATCCCTTTTCCTTTGCTAATCCATTGGTTCCTGCCCATCTTCTATTTCCATTAGGAATAATCCCAATATGGTTAGGCAACCTTATTAATGGTTTGGCAACCCTATTAAACAATCCCCACGTATCCTTGCTTGGATCATCTGCTGTCAACATTTTCATTATCTCATCCATTGTTTGTAAGCTTCTGCCTTTTCGAACAGGGATTCTATTAATGTTGCTTTTTCTTACATGTTTTGATTTATTATTGATTTGAAACTTTTTCGTTCACCGGATTCTTTAAAGTGTTTTTAACTACCCGCACCTGATGTTCCTTTTTCGGCCATATCCAGTGCACTGTCAGTTACATTTCCAACTTTTTCTATGAAGGCATTGACAACCCCGGTAATTTTTTCCTCCAGATTACCTGCGTAATCATCAGCCATATCCATTATTTTTTTTCGTGTTGCTGATCCTTTGTCGGGAGCAATTAAAATTCCTATTGCTACACCGGCGGCGGCGCCAGCCAT
>JBBQSF010000132.1:0-8240 GCA_038214085.1 Bacteroidales bacterium
ATGTCTGCATCAAAATCTTTGTAAACCATTGTTAGGTAAAGTTTTTGGGCATAAGGGAGAAATTGACGATAAACAGATCCACCGCCAATAATAAAATTTTCGTTTTCGGAATCACATTTTTCAATTGCTTCATTTATTGAATAAGCCATAACGCAACCATCAATAATTTCGCCAGGAATATTGGTGATAACAATGCTTCGGCGATTTGGTAAAGGGCGAACAGGGAGTGATTCAAATGTTTTTTTTCCCATTATTATTGTATGTCCTGTAGTAAGCTTTTTAAATCTTTTTAAATCTTCGGGAAGGTGCCAGAGCAAATCGTTATTTTTTCCGATGGCATAGTTCTGTGCAATTGCAACGATAATAGAAATATTCTTCATAATTAAATGGCTACTTGAGCTTTGATGTGAGGATGTGGATCGTAATTAAGCAATTCAAAATCTTCAAATTTGAAATCAAAGATATTTTTAATTTCAGGATTTAATTTCATATCAGGTAAAGTTCTTGGTTCGCGCGAAAGCTGCAATTCCGTCTGTGGAAGGTGATTCAAATAAAGATGTGCATCGCCAAAAGTGTGAATAAAATCTCCAGGTTTGAGTTTGCAAACCTGAGCAACCATAAGTGTTAATAATGCATAAGAAGCAATATTGAATGGTACTCCAAGAAAAATATCTGCGCTTCGCTGATAAAGTTGGCACGAAAGTTTTCCATCTGAAACATAAAACTGAAATAGCACATGGCAGGGTGGAAGCGCCATCTGGTCAATTTCGCCCACATTCCATGCATTTACCATAATACGCCGAGAATCCGGATTTGCTTTTATGGTTTGAATTGCTTCGCTAATTTGGTCAACCACTTTTCCCCCGGAATGCCATGAACGCCATTGATAACCATAAACAGGTCCAAGATTTCCATCGGCATCAGCCCATTCGTCCCAAATTGAAACATTATTTTCTTTTAAATATTTAGTATTTGTGTCGCCTTTCAGAAACCATAAAAGTTCATGAATAATTGAACGAAGATGAACTTTTTTTGTAGTCAATAAAGGAAAACCTTTTTGCAGGTCAAAGCGCATCTGATATCCGAAAACACTAACTGTTCCGGTTCCTGTCCGGTCTTCTTTCTTTGCACCATTTTCTAAGACATGGCGCATTAAATCGAGGTATTGAATCATGAATTATTTTTTCTTTTTGCGGTTATCAATTTCATCACGTATGAGTGATGCCTTTTCATAGGCTTCTTCTTCAATAGCAGTGGCAAGCATTTCTTCAAGTTCTTCCATACTATAATTAGAAAAACTTGTCAGTTTTCCTGTTGGTTCTTTTGTTTCTTTTATTGAAATTTCTTCAGGAGATTTATTTTCTGTGCCTTCCTTGCTTTGTCCAACTTCGTCAATAATAGATTGAAAAGTGTAAATAGGACACTGCACTCTGAGTGCGATAGCAATTGCATCCGAAGTGCGTGAATCAATTTCCTTTATTTCTTTTCCATCATCACAAACAAGTTTTGAAAAGAAAACGCCCTCGGAAAGTTTGTAAATTACAATTTCAATTATGGTTACACCGAATTTTTCTATAAAAATCTTAAACAGATCGTGGGTTAATGGCCTGGTTGGTTTCATTTTTTCGAGCTCTATTGCAATAGATTGAGCTTCGAAACTGCCAATAATTATTGGAAATCTGGCATTGCCGGTTTCATCCTCAAGAATCATGGTATATGCACCTGATTGAGATTGACTGTAAGATAATCCTATTAAATTAAGCTTAATTTTTTCCATGAAATTAGTTAATTGGAAAATTAAAGCATAAAAGTACAATTATTTTTAAAATATTGGACTCTCATTTCAGAAAGCACTTAAAGTTAATCTATTTATACACATCTATATTTTTCTATGTATATTGATAGTAAGCACTTTGGCGATTTTTTTTTGCTTAATTTTAATTGCACTATTTAAAAAAGAAAAAAATATTTAATTTTACGCCCAAATTATATATCAATTAAACCAACAATACAATGAAAAAGATTATTGCTACTATTTTGTCGATGATGCCGATAATGACTTTTGCGAGCGAAGCCGATCTGGTTATTCCCGATGCAATTAAGTCAGTAAATATTCTATATTGGGGATTTTTAATTACGATTCTGGGTATGTTCTTCGGATTGTACCAGTTTATTAGAGTTAGAAAACTTCCTGCTCATAAATCGATGCTTGAGATTTCGGATGTTATTTACAAAACATGTCAGGCCTATTTAAAACAACAAGGTAAATTTTTAGCAATTTTATTCATCTTTATTGGCGCTGCTGTTGCCGGATATTTTGGCTTCTTATCTCCAATTGGTGAAACTGTTGGAGCTCAAATGGGAAATGTTTTGATTATTATTTCATGGACGGTTGTCGGTATTCTGGGATCATATACTGTTGCTGCTTTTGGAATTCGAATGAATACTTTGGCGAATTCTCGTATGGCTTTCGCTTCTTTAAAAAGAAAGCCTCTGGATCTCTTAAGCATTCCGCTTGATGCTGGTATGAGTATCGGCGTAGTTCTAATTTGCGTCGAGTTATTCTTAATGCTATTTATTTTATTAGTTATGCCTGGTGATATTGCTGGTGCATGCTTTATTGGTTTCGCTATTGGTGAATCATTAGGCGCATCTGCTCTTCGTATTGCTGGTGGAATTTTTACAAAAATTGCTGATATTGGTTCTGACTTAATGAAAGTAGTTTTCAAAATTGGTGAAGATGATCCTCGTAACCCTGGTGTCATTGCTGACTGTACTGGCGACAATGCCGGCGATTCAGTTGGGCCAACTGCCGATGGTTTTGAAACTTACGGCGTAACAGGTGTTGCTCTTATTTCATTTATTCTTCTTGCTGTTGGCGGAAAAGCACTTGGAATGGATAGCGTTTTAACAGGTATTCTTCAAACGGAATTACTTGTATGGATATTTGTAATGCGTATTCTTATGATTATAACTTCTATTGTTGCATTCTATATTAATGGTGCTATTAGCAAATCAAAATATTCGAAAGTTGAAGACTTGGATTTTGAAGCGCCCTTAACACTTTTAGTTTGGATTACATCAATACTTTCCATTGCTGTTACATTTGCTGCAAGTTACGTGATGATCCCTAATTTAAACGGCAATACAGATATGTGGTGGATACTTTCTACAATTATTAGTTGTGGAACAATTGGTGGAGCATTAATTCCTGAATTTACCAAGATGTTTACTTCTCCTAAATCAGCTCACGTTCAAGAAGTAGTTGCTGCGGGTAAAGAGGGTGGTGCTTCACTTGTTATTCTTTCTGGTTTAGTTGCAGGTAATTTCAGCGCATTCTGGACAGGCATGGTATTCTTTGTTTTAATGTTTATAGCATATTTTGCCAGTACTTTCGGTTTAGATACTTTAATGATTTATCCATCGGTATTCGCTTTTGGCTTGGTTGCTTTTGGTTTACTGGGAATGGGCCCGGTAACTATTGCTGTTGATAGCTATGGCCCTGTTACTGATAATGCGCAATCCGTTTATGAACTTTCTTTAATTGAAGAAGTTCCTAACGTAGATGCTGAAATAGAAAAAGACTTTGGCTTCAAACCCGATTGGGAAAAAGCCAAGCATTATCTTGAAGCAAATGATGGTGCCGGTAATACTTTTAAAGCTACTGCAAAACCTGTATTAATTGGAACGGCTGTAGTTGGAGCTACCACAATGATTTTTTCACTGATTTTGGTTATTAAAAACACATTGGGAGTTGAACCTGAAACTATATTAAACCTTCTCAACCCATATACAATTCTTGGATTTTTGTTGGGTGGTGCTGTTATTTATTGGTTCACAGGCGCTTCGATGCAGGCGGTTACAACAGGAGCATACAGAGCTGTTGAATACATCAAGAAAAATATCAATCTTGACCCAAACGCTCCGAAAAAAGCTGATGTTGAAAAATCAAAAGAAGTAGTAAAAATATGCACTCAATATGCTCAAAAAGGCATGTTTAACATTTTTGTTGGTATATTCTTCTTTGCTTTAGCATTTGCTTGTTTCTCTTCTCCTGCAAGTATTGGCGGAAATAATGCAGTTGCTTTATTCATTAGCTATTTAATTTCAATTGCAGTATTTGGCTTATTCCAAGCTATATTCATGGCCAATGGCGGTGGTGCTTGGGATAATGCGAAAAAAGTTGTTGAAGTTGATCTTAAAATGAAAGGAACTCCGCTGCACGATGCTACAATTGTTGGCGATACTGTAGGCGATCCTTATAAAGATACTTCATCTGTTGCTCTAAATCCAATTATCAAGTTTACAACCTTATTTGGATTACTCGCAATGGAAATTGCAATCAGCGAAGGTTTTAGAGATATTTCTCCATATATGGGAATAGGGTTTTTCTTTATCGCCTTAATATTTGTATGGCGCAGCTTTTATAAAATGCGTATACAAAAATAGCAATAGAAATTCTGACTTTATTGAGGGTGATTATTATGATCACCCTTTTTATTTTGATATAACAGTAAGCAATATTATAGACATTGCTACGCCTGCAATTCCACCGAAAATTGCGTTTCTAACTTTGGCTTTTGTTGCCTGTATCCGGTAACCTTGTATAAAGTTTTTATCATTTCTGAGCGATTCACTTATCAATTCAGGCTTTTTTAACTTTGGCGTTTTTAATCCAATTGCCGTTGCCACAACTGCAGGAGAGAGCAATCCATAATAACCAGTATAAATAACAGCAACAGGAGCGGCCAGAAAACCTACCGGAAATGCCAATGGCGATTTAAAGTATTTAATAGCATGTTGCTCACCTTTAATAAAATTTGTCATATCATTAAATGAAAGCTCATACCCCAAAAGACTATCCTGTTTATAAATTATTTTTAAAGGTTTTCCGGCGATTTTCATTGAATAAACATCTAAAAGATCAACCTTTTTTAGTTTCAAGGTTTCGTCTTTTTTTGGAACATTATAATATATATTTGTGCTTTCTGAATCGGGAATAGATATTGCGGCAATTTGCTTTCCGTTAATTAATGTAATTGTATCCTGAGAATAAGCGTAATTAGCTATAACAAGAAATCCAATAAAAAAAAAGAGTATGAATTGTTTCATTTAATATAAATTTTGGTAAAAATATTTAAAATTTTCACTGAAGTCAATTCATTTCAAAATTATTTTGTTTTTTTGCGTTGTTAAACAAATAACAATAAGAAATAAATTCTAAACAAAGGTAAAAGTTCCCAAATAATATTAGGTATATTTGCAGTTAATTTCAATAAACATAAAAAAATCCATATAAAATTTTTCAATTATGATTACAGATGACTTTATTTGTCGCCACAATGGACCCTGTGGTACCGATATTACCAAAATGCTTAAAGTAGTCGGAGCAGAAACACTGGATCAGCTCATTTCTGAAACTGTTCCCGCATCTATTATGATGAAGAAACCTCTTGATTTGCCCGTGCCTATGAATGAGTATCAATATGTAAATCATTTACGCGAACTGGCTTCGAAAAATAAAATTTTCCGTTCTTACATCGGAATGGGGTATTACAATACAATTCTGCCAGGAGTTATTCAGCGAAATATTTTGGAAAATCCGGGTTGGTACACTGCTTATACTCCTTATCAGGCTGAAATTTCACAAGGAAGACTGGAAGCATTGCTAAACTTCCAAACCATGATCAGGGATATTACCGGAATGGACATTGCGAATGCTTCGCTACTTGATGAGGCCACTGCTGCTGCAGAATCAATGATTATGCTTTTTAATACACGTTCACGTGAATCAGTGAAAAAAGGAGCAAACGTATTTTTTGTTTCTCAGACACTTTTCCCTCAGTCTATTGATGTGTTAAAAACGAGGTCAACTCCGCTTGGAATTGAACTTTTTATTGGCGACTACCGTACTTTTGAATTTAATGATAAGGTATTTGGTGCCGTTATTCAATACCCCGACGAAAAAGGCAATGTAAATGATTATTCTTCTTTTATTTCAAAAGCGCACGAAAATAATGCATTGGTGGCAGTAGCTGCCGACATTATGAGTCTGGTTGCCCTTGTTCCTCCAGGTGAATGGGGAGCTGATATTGTTTTTGGTTCAACCCAGCGTTTTGGAATTCCTATGGGATTTGGTGGTCCTCATGCTGCTTATTTTGCATGTAAAGAAGCATACAAACGCACTATGCCAGGTCGTATAATAGGCGTTTCTGTTGATGTGAACGGAAAACGTGCACTCCGCATGGCTTTGCAGACAAGAGAACAGCATATTAAACGCGAAAAAGCAACTTCGAATATTTGTACTTCGCAGGTATTGCTTGCAGTTATGGCCGGAATGTATGGTGTTTATCACGGTCCCGACGGATTAAAAAAAATCGCAAAGGATATTCACACTCACACCTATGCACTTGCTGATGGTTTAGCTGAATTAGGATATAAAATTGAAAATGATTGCTTTTTCGATACATTAGATATTTCATTGCCTGCAGGAGTGAATGCGTTAGAAATACATTCTAAAGCTATTGAAAATAAAATGAATTTCCGTAATATTTCCGAAAATGAAATTGGAATAAGCCTTGATGAAACCACAACATTATCCGATATTAATGAAATACTGGAAATTTTCGCAAAAGCAAATAATAAAAGCTATGTCCCTAAAACGACAATTACCCACGGTAAATGTGTCACTTTTGATAAATTTAAACGACAAAGCACTTATCTAAGTCATCCGGTTTTTAACAGTCATCATTCCGAAACCCAAATGATGCGTTATATCAAAAAACTAGAGATCAAAGATCTATCCTTGAACAGATCCATGATTCCTTTAGGATCTTGCACCATGAAATTGAATGCTGCTTCTGAGTTGTTTTCTTTAAGTTGGCCCGAATTTGGAGCAATTCATCCGTTTGTTCCTGCTGATCAGGCCGAAGGCTATCATATCCTAATTAAAGATCTCGAAAAAGCTTTATGCGAAATCACAGGCTTTGCTGCAGTTTCTTTTCAGCCAAATTCAGGTGCTGCTGGAGAATATGCAGGTTTGATGGTTATTCGAGCATATCATTTGAGCAGGGGAGATGCACACCGCACTATTGCTTTGATTCCTGCATCGGCACACGGAACCAATCCTGCAAGTGCTGTTATGGCTGGTATGCAAGTGGTGGTTGTGAAATGCGATGATCTAGGAAATATTGATATTGCTGATTTGAATGCAAAAGCAGAACAGCATAAGGAAAACCTAGCAGCACTTTTGGTTACTTATCCTTCAACTCATGGCGTTTTTGAAGAAGGAATTTTAGAAGTAATTGATATCATTCACCGAAATGGTGGACAAGTATACATGGATGGCGCAAATATGAATGCTCAGGTTGGTCTTACCAATCCGGGATTGATTGGTGCCGATGTTTGTCATCTTAATCTTCATAAAACCTTTGCCATTCCTCATGGCGGTGGCGGGCCAGGCGTAGGCCCTATTGGCGTTGCGGAACACTTAAAAACATTTTTGCCTTCGCACACAATGGTGAAAACTGGTGGTGAAAAAGGTATTCATGCTGTTTCGGCTGCACCTTTTGGTAGTGCATTTATCCTTCCAATTTCTTATGGATATATAAAAATGCTAGGTTCTTATGGTTTAACTCAGGCTACCAAAATCGCAATTTTAAATGCCAATTATATTAAAACCAGACTCGAGAACGATTATGCTATATTATATACCGGAAAGAACAATCGTTGTGCTCACGAAATGATTCTCGACTGCAATGTGTTTAAAAGAACTGCAGATATTGAAGTGATAGAAATAGCTAAACGCCTTATGGATTATGGGTTTCATGCGCCAACAGTGGCATTTCCTGTTCATGGCACTTTAATGGTTGAACCTACTGAAAGCGAACCATTGGCTGAACTTGACCGTTTTTGCGATGCAATGATTTCTATACATAAGGAAATAATTGAAATTGAAGAAGGCAAAGCAGATAAAATTATAAACGTTGTTAAAAAAGCGCCACATACTCTTGATACTGCAATAAAAGAAAACTGGGATTTGCCATATTCCCGTGAGAAAGCGGTGTTTCCAAATCTTGAATTAAAACAGGATAAATATTGGCCAACAGTATCAAAAATTGACGATGCTTATGGTGATAGAAACCTTGTGTGTGCTTGTGAACCGATTGAAAATTATGCAGAAGCATAAAGAAATCAATACTTTTTAAATTATAAGTTCCTGATTAACTACTTAATCAGGA
>JBBQSF010000133.1:0-8047 GCA_038214085.1 Bacteroidales bacterium
GCTTTGAAAGCTTCTGGGTTGTTCATTGCTAAATCAGCAAGAACTTTACGGTTTATCTGAATATCATTTTTAATTAGGCGGCCAATGAATACAGAATATGACATTCCGTAAGCTCTAACACCTGCATTGATACGGTTTATCCAAAGACTACGGAAACTACGTTTTTTGTTTCTCCTGTCTCTGTATGCATATTGCTGACCTTTTTCCCAGGTATTTTTAGCAACGGTCCAAACATTTTTTCTAGAACCAAAGTAACCTCTGGTTTTTTTCAATAATTTTTTCCTTCTTGTACGGGAAGCTACCGCGTTGACTGATCTTGGCATAATTCATTTGTTTTTGATACAGCGCTCTGCTTATACAGAATCTTTTATGCTGTATGCAATTAATACTAATTTAACTAACAGCAAAGAGTTCTTTTAACATTGTTTTCGTCGGCTTTATCAACCATACCAATGTGTGTAAGATTTCTTTTCCTCTTGATTGATTTTTTTGTGAGGATGTGACTCTTGTAAGCATGTTTTCTTTTAATTTTACCAGTGCCTGTAAAGGTGAACCTTTTTTTTGCGCTGGATTTTGTCTTCATTTTTGGCATTAATAAGCGATTTTAGGGTTTGTATTATTTTTTCTTGGGAGCAATTATCATAATCATTCTTTTTCCTTCAAGTTTAGGAAGTTGTTCCACTTTTCCGTATTCCGATATTGCATCAGCAAATTTCAGAAGTGTAATTTCTCCTTGTTCTTTGTAAAGAATGGTACGGCCTTTAAAAAACACATCTACTTTAACTTTTGAATTGTCTTCAAGAAATTTAATGCAATGCTTAAGTTTAAAGTTAAAATCGTGTTCATCAATGGATGGACTTAAACGAATTTCTTTAACTACAACTTTAGCAGCTTTTGCTTTAATTTCCTTTTGTTTCTTTTTCTGTTCGTAGAGAAATTTTTTGTAATCAACAATTTTACATACGGGAGGGTTTGCTGTTGGTGATATTTCAACAAGATCCAAATCCAAATCATTAGCCATTTGCAAGGCTTCTTTAATAGGATATATTCCTGGCTCAATGTTTTCACCAACCACTCTAACAACAAGCGATTTGATTCGTTCGTTAATGAAATGCGGATCTTCTTTTTTTACCGGACCTCTTCCTCTGTAGTAGGGTCGTGGGCTATTTGTAACTGTTGCTATTTCTTTTCCTCCTAATTTTTATTTATAATTATATTTAATCTAATATTTTTTTAACTTCATTGTTAACAAGGTCAGAAAAATCTTTTATGGAAAAAGAACCCATATCTCCTTCACCTTGTTTACGAACCGAAACAGTTCCGTCAGTTTCTTCTTTTTCGCCAACGATAAGCATATACGGAATTCGTTGCAATTCAGCATCACGAATTTTTTTCCCAGCTTTTTCGTTCCTTTCGTCAATGAGCGTGCGAATATCGTAATTATTTAGCAATTGCAAAACATTTTTTGCATAATTTACATATTTCTCACTGATAGGAATTATCATAGCCTGATCTGGAGTGAGCCATAGCGGGAACTTTCCGGCGCAATGCTCCAATAAAACAGCTACAAATCGTTCCATTGAACCAAAGGGTGCACGGTGAATCATTACCGGCCTGTGTTTTTGGTTGTCACTACCTACATATTCTAGTTCAAAACGTTCAGGTAAATTATAATCAACCTGAATAGTGCCCAGCTGCCATTTTCTTCCAATAGCATCTTTTACCATAAAATCCATCTTTGGGCCATAGAATGCTGCTTCACCAATTTCAATAATTGTTTTCAGTCCTTTTTCTTCAGCTGCTTCCATTATGGCTTTTTCCGATTTTTCCCAGTTTTCGTCCGAACCAATATATTTTTCTTTGTTATTTGGATCTCTGAGCGATATCTGAACGGTAAAATCATTAAAATCGAGTGTTTTAAAGATATAGAGTACAATATCAATCACTGATTTGAATTCATCTTTTACCTGATCAGGGCGACAGAACAAATGGGCATCATCCTGTGTAAAGCCTCTAACTCTTGTTAACCCATGCAATTCGCCGCTTTGTTCGTAACGATATACAGTTCCAAATTCTGCTAGGCGGAGGGGCAGATCTTTGTACGACCTAGGTTTTGTTTTATAAATTTCGCAATGATGAGGGCAATTCATCGGTTTAAGGAAAAATTCTTCGCCTTCCTGAGGTGTTGTGATAGGACGGAACGAATCTTTACCATATTTTTCATAATGCCCGGAAGTTACATAAAGTTCTTTGTTCCCAATATGCGGAGTAATAACTTGCTCATAACCAGCTTTTTTCTGAACCTTTTTCAGGAAGTTTTCCAAACGTGAGCGAAGTTCTGCTCCTTTGGGCAGCCACAAAGGCAATCCCATTCCAACTTTTTGTGAAAAGGCAAACAATTCAAGTTCTTTACCTAGTTTTCGGTGATCGCGTTTTTTTGCTTCTTCTAAAAAAGCAAGGTATTCTTCCAGTTCTTTTTGTTTAGGAAATGTAATTCCGTAGATACGTGTAAGTTGTTTTTTGTGCTCATCACCACGCCAGTATGCTCCGGCAATACTTAAAAGTTTTACTGCTTTAATGTTTGAAGTATCTGGTAAATGTGGTCCGCGACAAAGATCGGTAAAGCTTCCTGATTCATAGAAGGTTATTGTGCCATCTTCAAGATCCTGCAGTAATTCTAATTTGTATGGGTCTTGTTTCTTTTCGAAATATGAGATGGCTTCACTTTTGGGAATATCTACTCTTTTAAATGTTTGCTTATTGCGTGCCAGTTCAATCATTTTTGCTTCAATGGTCGGAAGGTCATCAGAAGAAACAACCCTTTCGCCAAAATCCACATCGTAGTAAAATCCATTTTCTATGTTTGGACCGATTCCGAATTTGGTGCCAGGATATAATGCTTCTATCGCTTCTGCCATAAGGTGAGCTGATGAATGCCAGAAAGTAGCTTTGCCTGCTTCACTATCCCAAGTGTTAAAAACAATGCTGGCATCATTTAATATAGGTCTGTTGCTGTCCCATATATCTCCGTTTAAAGTGGACGAAAGTACATTGCGTGCAAGTCCTTCGCTTATGCTTTTTGCTATTTCGAAAGAGGTAATTCCTTCAGGGAATTCCCTTACAACATTATCGGGAAAAGTTATTCTAATCATTGATATGCGTTAAAAAATAAGAATGCAAAGGTAATAAAAATTTCCCGAAGCAAGCAATCGATTTTATCTTTTTATAGATAACAATAGTGCATAATTATCTAAATACCTAATGCTTTTAATATGAAGTACAATATTTTTTAAAGAAATTGTACTATATATGTAAAAAATATTTATTTTTATCCAAAAATTATTGACATAGTAATATTAAAATTGTATATTTGTCGATGAATACAAATTAAAATATTATAAAACTATGGAAACTAATAATGTTCACCCTATTGTTGTTCCTTATGATTTTACTGCAGTCTCTGATTTAGCAATAGATCATGCAGCTCAAATAGCCAGATTAGATGGTAGTCCTATTACCCTTTTAAACATTATTGATAAATCAACTCAGCATTTTATTAAAACGAATAATTTAGTAGGCGGCCTGTTAAGTGAGAAGTTAAAGGCAGTTTGCGAAGAGTGTAAT
Organism: Bacteroidales bacterium; assembly: GCA_038214085.1. Lineage (GTDB taxonomy): Bacteria > Bacteroidota > Bacteroidia > Bacteroidales > CG2-30-32-10 > JBBQSF01. The sequence goes on from JBBQSF010000133.1 coordinate 3,625, forward strand.
AAAAAGTATGGTGTTCCATTTAATTATGTTTTACGAAAGGGAAGAATTATTTCTATCAGGAGTGCAGCATCTGATCTTAAGGCAAGCCTCATTGTGATCGGTATTGATCAGCCAAAAACTGCTGTAAGCCAGATATTGCGAATGATAGGAACTTCACCTACTCCTGTTTATGTTGTTCAGGATAGTATTCAATGGAAACCATTTAAGTCGATTATTTTTCCGGTGGATAAATTTGAGGAAACGAGGCAGAAAATTTCGTGCTGCGTTAAACTTGCTAAAAACACAGGTGCACAAGTGAAACTTTTTTCAATAAAAAAAGCAAACTGGGGGGAGCAAAAAAATCAGGAAGTTGTTGTATCTCAAATTGAAAAAGTTTTATTGGAAAATCATATTCCTTTTACCCTTGAATATGCTAAAGGTAAAGAAGTAGATTTTGCAAATGAATTACTTGAATATGGTAAAGTGCAAAATGCGGATCTGTTTGTTCTGATGAAAAAACCACAGGTTTACTTTGCCAATACATTTTTTAATAAGGATGATAAAAAAGTTTTGCTCAACATCCATAACATTCCTTCCGTTTATGTTAATTCAAAGGATTATGGAAGGTATTATTAACAATTTTTATCTTCTTTAAAATTGATAGAAATATTTTTTTATATTATCAAGAGCGGATTATTTTAATATTCCGCTCTTGTAATTGTTGGTCGAAATTATTTTGCCGTCGTCAGAATATTCAATCCATTTTCCCTCTTTTTTGCCGTTTTTATAAATTCCAGAAATTTTAATATTCCCCGATTCAAAATATTCAAAGGATTCTCCTTGTAGCAAATTGTTAATATAATTTTCCTGAGTCTGCACTTTCCCGCTTGTGAAGAAGGTTTTCTGCAATCCATCAAAACTCCCATTCTTGTAATTATACTCGGCTATCAATAAACCGGCAGAATCATACCAACGGCTTATACTGTCACGGTTCCCGTTTTTGTAATAAGATTCTTCCTGTAATTTATTGCTTTCATAATACACTTTTTTTGATCCATGTAGAATCCCATTTTTATAATTTATTTCTGAAGTGAGCCGACCTCCTACAGCATAGGTTTTTAATGTGCCATGCAAAAGATCGTTTTTATAAAAACTTTCTCCTTTATAATATCCGCTTTCATCAATACTAATGGTTAATCCATTTTTTTTCTCATTTTCATAAGTCTCAATTTTACTAATGATTCCGTTTTTATGATAAAAAATCCAGACTCCGTTTTTAAGTCCGTTGAGATACATTCCTTTTGACAAAGTTGTACCATTTGTCTCTGACCAATACCCTTGCTTGGTTCCGCTTTTATCAATTTTATTAATAGTATCGGTTGCTGCAATATCATTTTGAGCGTAAGCCGAAATAGCTGAAAGAAAAACAATCAGCAGAAATATTACTTTTTTCATTTGTTGCTATTTATTTAAATAATCAATTAAAAAATATGCACCAACAATTACACCGACAATAAATAAACTGAAGAAAATAATTTTCCAAACACTCCAGGGCCTTTCGCCTTGAACTTCTCCGGTTCGGCCATTGATGAGAAAGCGATAAACTTTATTCTTGTATGTATATGCACTTATCCATATTGGAAGCAAAACGTGTTTAAACGTAACATCGGAATAAGTTGTATCTACAGTGTAAATTTTTTGTTCATCGCCACCGATATCTTTATTAATATGAACACGTATGGCGGTATCCATTATTGTTTTGGCCTTGTCGAATCCGGTTTTTACATCAACCTGATAACTTTCAGTACGAAAACCACTAAGAAATTTATCATCGTAAGGGGAAAGGTTCTGTAAATCCCATGGTTCAAGTTTCTCAGCATATTTAATAGGAAGCGAAGTGCTTGCTACAACCAATACATCATCGAAAATATCACTTACATTTCCAGAAACTGAAGTCCAACTTGTTTTCCGAACTTGTCGGGTTTTTGTTACGGTTTTGCCATTTTCGGTTGTAGTGTATGACTCAGTAACATAATAATAGGTTCCTCTTGCACCGGTATAAGAACTGGAAGTGTTTGAATCGTATGTCCAGTAAGGTATATACATACCATTGAATTTGTCGGTACTGTTTACATACTTTTTTAAAGCACTTGGGGCAAACCATAATTTTTTCAACCATTTTTTAAAAGCATCAAATCCATGCTGTTGCGTGATCAGAAAGGGAAGTAGAGACTTCGGCTTTAAAATAGTGCTTGTACTTCCTGATGTTATTACCAAACTGTTTCCGCAAAATGGACAAGAATCACTAGTTAGGTTGGGGCGAAGTGTTGTAGATGCACCGCAGGCTGTACATTTTACAGTAACAATGGACTGTTTTTCTTCACCTGCAAATTTATTGTTGATAAAATCGGTAAAGTCAATTTCCTCAATTTTTTCTTCTGATTTATCAATCACATTCTGTGCACCGCAGTATTCACATGTTAATGCATGGGTTCCAGGAGCGAATTTTAATATTGCACCACAGTCTTTACATTTTAATTCCTGATTGGTGGCGGTTTCAGTAGTGTTGAAGTCTTGCATAATTATAAAAACTGTTTATGGGTTTGGGTTAAGATGCCAGAATAGTTTAGGTTATGAGGCCTGAATGGTTTTGGAATGGAAAATGTTTTCATAATGAAATAATATCACAATAAACAAAATTTATCTCCTGTCAAAAGTTTTCCACTTTTCCGCAAGCACGTACATTTGCCTGCCAGAAATATCATACACATTAACGAGCTGGTTTATCAGTGTTTCATCAGTATTATAAATATCTCTCGCTTGAAAAAGACTAACCATCATTTCATTGCATTCTGCCATAGCATCGTCAATGTACTTGCGGAAACCTGCTTTTTGATGACGTTTTGCATATTCTTCTCCGATCAATCGAGGAATAGATTTACAAGAACGGTTTAGCTGATCTCTTAAATCATATTTTTCACAGTCGGGTAAAAGCGGAAGAATTTCCTTCATTACTCGTAACATTGCAGCATAAGTGTTTTGATAAACAATCAAATCTTTGAAACTAGAAATTGGTTTTCTTTCCTGTGATTCCAAATCAATATAAATTTTTAAAATTCAATATCCGTCATTTTAATTGTTTTGAATTAAGGCCTGTTCAATTTCAGAATCTGGTTCTTTCACATTTATTCATTGTCAAAGTGTTCAAGCTTCCTAACCTTTACCCTTTTTTGCAATAGAATTAGGTTTCTCCACCTTAAGAACTAAGACAAGATTTCAGGCTTCCTAACCCTTTCACCTTAGCCTTGTTATTGAGGCAAAGGCGGAGGCGCCTGTGTGAAATATTTACTCACTGCCGCAACTTCACTTGCAGCCGTCCATGCAGCCATTCCTGCCGACCAAATTAATGTGTCTTTAGCAATTTGGTTCGATTGAATCATCTGACCAAGAACTTGTTCGGTAAAAGGACCCGTTTGTTGTCCGTTGCTTGCTGCAAAATATTGAACTGCACCAGGCATTGGAGGTGGTGTATTCGACTGATTGGTCTGTTGCGTTTGCTGGTTCTGTGTATTTGGATTCATCATGGTTTGTCCCATTTGGTTTGCCATTGCAAAGCCCATTCCCATTCCGATTCCTGCGCCGGCTGTACCACCTGGATTTTTTGCAGCTTCTTCAATTCCCATAGCAGTTTGGTATTGTGTAAAAGCGCTCAGATTTCCGATAACTCCCATACTGGTGCGTTTGTCCATTGCTTCTTCAACAGCTGGTGGCAATGAAATATTTTCGACCAGAAATTTAGTGAGATCAATTCCATATTCAAGAAATTCAGGACCAATTTTATCATAAACAAATTTTGACAATTCATCGTAATTTGAAGCAAGGTCGAGCACAGGTATTTTGCTTTCACCGAGAATATCGGTAAACCTTGTCATTACAATGTTTTTCAATTGTTCAGTAATTTTTTCTGTAGTAAAGGAACCATCGGTACCCGCTATTTCGCGGATGAATTTTGCAGCATCCTTCACCTTCATAGCATAGTTTCCAAAAGCACGAATACGAACAACGCCAAATTCAACATCGCGCATCATAATAGGGTTTTTTGTTCCCCATTTTTGATCGGTGAAATTTTTTGTGTTTACAAAATAAACTTCAGCTTTAAATGGGCTATGAAAACCATATTTCCATCCTTTCAGCGTAGTCATTATGGGCATGTTCTGTGTTTCGAGCGAATACGTGCCCGGCTGATAAACATCGGCAAGTTTGCCTTCGTTAATAAAAACAGCAACCTGCGATTCGCGAACTACAAGTTTTGCACCATATTTAATTTCGTTGTTGTAACGGTCGAAACGATGAATCATCGTATCACTGCTCGAATCAAGCCATTCAATAATGTCTATAAATTCGCCTTTAATTTTATCAAAAAGTCCCATTTTTTATTGATTTT
>JBBQSF010000134.1:0-8015 GCA_038214085.1 Bacteroidales bacterium
AGGCAATGGTTACTTAGTAAGCTGGACTTTCGGTCATTTATGTTCGCTAAAAGCACCCGACGATTATTCTGATTCATGGAAACGCTGGACATTGTCGAGTCTGCCAATGATTCCTCCACGCTTTCAGATTAAAGTAATTGATAATACAGGCGTTCAGAAGCAATTCAATACATTAAAACACTTGATAGGTCAATGCACTGAAGTAATAAACTGTGGTGATGCAGGAATTGAAGGTGAACTTATTCAGCGTTGGGTTTTGTCGCTTTCACAATGCACCAAACCAGTTAAACGACTTTGGATATCCTCCCTCACTGATGAATCAATAAGAGAAGGATTTAACAGTTTAAGAGAGAGTAAAGAATTTGATCTTTTGTATGCTGCAGGAAATGCCCGTGCCATTGGCGATTGGTTGCTTGGTATGAATGCCAGCCGCTTGTACACCGTGAAATATGCAAACGGGAAAGGGGTTCTTTCAATTGGTCGTGTTCAAACGCCTACTCTTGCGCTCATTGTTAACAGACACAATGAAATCCTGAATTTTGTTCCTGAAACGTATTGGGAGTTAAAAACAAAGTACAGAGAAGTTATTTTTAATTCAACCAAAAGGAAATTCGTTAACCAGGAAGATGCGCTTAAAATACTTGAAAGCATCAAGGATAAGGAGTTTGAGATTGTTTCTTCCTCGAAAAAGAAAGCAAATGAACAGCCTTTACCTTTGTTCGACCTAACTTCACTGCAAGTTGAATGCAATAAAAAATTCAGTTTTACTGCCGACGAAACGCTGAAGCATATTCAAAAACTCTACGAAAATAAGCTGGTAACATACCCGCGTGTCGATACAACGTATTTGCCGAACGACATGTATGCCAAAGTGAAGGGCATCATGCAAAAGATGACTCCTTACAACAACTTCATAAAGGAAATAATTGACAAACCCATTCGCAAGAACAAGAAAGTCTTCGACGACAGTAAAATAACCGATCACCACGCCATTATCCCAACGGGAATTGTACCTTCAGGTGGGATGGCTTTACAGGAAAAGCAAGTGTACGACACAATTGCACGTCGGTTTATTGCTGCATTTTTCCCTGATTGTATTGTTTCAAACACAACAGTGATAGGTGATGTTGATGGGAATGAATTTTCTGCGACAGGAAAAGTAATTCTCGAAGAAGGCTGGCGCGTACTTTATCCCAAAAAGGATAATGATCCCGACGATGAAGAAAGTTCTGAAATGCCCGTATTCACTAAAGGCGAACGAGGACCGCATGTTCCTGATTTACTCGAAAAACAAACGCAGCCACCAAAATATTACACCGAAGCCACTTTACTGCGGGCAATGGAAACGGCCGGAAAACAAGTGGACGATGCGGAATTGCGCGAACTGATGAAAGAAAATGGGATAGGTCGGCCTTCTACTCGCGCCAATATAATTGAGACACTGTTTAAACGCTCGTATATGGTTCGGCAGAAGAAAAATCTGGTACCAACAATAACAGGTATAGAATTGATAAAAACCATTAACAATGAATTGCTCAAATCGGCTGAATTAACTGGTTTATGGGAAAAGAAACTCCGCCAAATAGAAAAAGGAGATTATGATGCACGCTATTTTTTAGATGAAATGAAACAAATGGTTACAAGCCTGGTTAGTGAGGTAATTAAAGAAAGTTCTGCAACAATTACCATTGCTGATGATAATTTTAAAAAACCAATTAAACAAGAACCTGCTCATAAAATAGAAGAAAAACAAAAAAAGGAAAGTAAAACATCAGGAAGTGTGATTATATCCTGCCCGAAATGTAAAAAGGGACAAATAATAAATGGCAAAACAGCTTTAGGTTGTAATGCTTTTAAGGACGGATGCGACTTTAAAATAAGTTTCGAGCAATTTGGTAAAAAACTTACTACAAAACAAATTCAGACACTTATTGAGAAAGGAAAAACTCCAAGTATAAAAGGTTTTTTGAAAGGAAGTCAAAAAGTAAGTGCAAGCCTCCTTTTACTTGATGATTTTTCAGTTGATTTACAAGCAGTTCAGATTAGCGGTGAGGAAACTAAAAAAACTGTAATTAAAAATCAAGAGTTGGTATGCCCGGAATGTAAAAAAGGAATCTTATTAAAAGGCAATAAAGCATGGGGATGCAATAGATACAAAGAGGGATGCAGGTTTATAATTCCTTTTGAAAAACTATCTAAAAACTTCAACACTATCGACCTAAATGCTGAAATACTAAGAGGGTATTTAGCCGATTAATCCTAAAAAAAGTAATTTATCATTATTCAAATTACAAATTTCATCTATAATCTTTTCAATTGTTTAAAGGGCTGAGGCAATTGCTGCAACAAAATATTTTTCTCGCAATAATTAATCACAAACAGTACTGATTATAGTTTTGGTAGAATCAGTTAATATTTGACCATTTAGACATTTATTATCTGCAACGTTTGCGTTTTTATCATCAACAACTAAAGTTTGGCTGTGTTCGCTGAATAATGTCCAGTTCTTGCCATCGTTATGATATACTTTTATTGTTTGTAAACAGTCGTTGCTTTTTGTACAACTTGCAAATAATGCTACTGCCGAAATAATAAAAAATAATTTTTTCATTTTTTTAAATTTTTATTTTTTTATAATCTGTTTAACTTAACAGTGTAAAGGTACGGAAAGCATAAGTGCTAAAACATCAGTAGAAATACTGTTTTTTTCAATTTCAATGATCGCAACATCAGTAATAACACGAGGTTCAGAGGGTATGTACTAATCGAATTTATGATTCCATTAATCCTAAAAGAAATACAATTCATATAAAATTATATTTCATTTACCGAATTTACTAAAACGTTTTTGGAGTAAAAATCATCTTATTGTTGTCATATAAATATTAAAGAATGATTATAAAAAGAAGTAAGTTTTTCAGATATTAATCCTTGATGATTAACATTCGAAAAGCTTGACCAAAATTTAGAAAATAAAATATACAGAAGAAACAATAAATGACCAACATGCAACAGAAGAAGAAAGGGCAAAAAACACTTTACTTTTGTTTGGGTAATATTTGCTTATCAGAATGGTGCCAAGAGGGATAGAAAGGAAAATGGGTGTAATAGCCGCCAACCCAAATAAGCCAAATCTGCCTTTTATATTCACAATAAATCTGTTCTTTTTGGTAAAAATTTTCTTTTGCACTTTCTTATTGTTAGCAATAGCACTTTCTGTTAGTTTAACCCTTTTGAGATATATTAGAATTGCTTTTATTTGAACAAGAAGAATTCTGAATAACTTTAATAAAATTTCGCCCAGGTAGTATGAAACAATAACTCCAATTATTCCACCTATAGTAGTGAACAGAACAGTCTGAAACCATGAAAACCCCATTTCCAAAGAAATTGGAGGAGCTATGATGAATTTCAGTCCGCTAATTATTAATATTTGAACGAATTTGAAAAAATTGCTGATTTGAAAGAGGATTAGTAACATTTTTCTAGGTTTGGTTTCTATATCAAAATTACGATTGAAACCGGGGGCAAAACATCGGCATAAAAGCGTATATTTTATTATTAATAATCAGTGATTAAGTATTTTTGCGTATATCATAATTGGCTGTAAATTATTGTGTCGCATAATAAATTGGTTCGATCCTCAATTTTGAAAAATTTGAAACTTTATTGTAAAAACACATTCAACAATATATTCGTAACACCTAATTTATATCTAAAATGTTTTGGGTAAACTTCCATGTATTAATACAACAAAGCAGAAAAAGAATTAAAAAACTGCAATTTATTTATTATAGATTTCAAAATAAAGATTAGTTTTACAAATAATTTGTAACACCTGCATTAGAATGTGTAACACCTTTAATATTTATCTGATTTTAATCTATTTCAAAGCAAGAAAGTTATGGTATCAAAAAGCACAAAATCAATCGCTTCAAGAATTCCAATTGATTTATATTTCCAATTAAAAAATGAAGCAGATGAATTAGACCTAAATATGAAGGACTATTTGCTCAAAATTATTGAACAACGAAACGAAAAACAAAAGATAGAACCAGAAGTTCTTGTTGAAACCAAGGAGGTTAATTTACCTAAAGTTCCAAAGCAAATAAAGAAAAAACCACAAAAACCCGAAGCAAGTTCTGGATCATTAAATCTGTTCGATTTTATTGAAAACGACTAAATAATAAAACCATGACAATAGAACAACCGAACAATCCCTTGCATGGAAAGTCGCTGGAATTAATTCTCGATCAGCTTGTGGATCATTATGGCTGGGAAGAACTAAGTTTTAAGATAAATATCAATTGTTTTAAAAGCCATCCGAGTAAAAAATCGAGTTTGAAATTTCTCCGAAAAACGCCTTGGGCTAGGGAAAAAGTTGAATCTCTTTATTTGTTTATGTTACGTAAGAATAAGCAAGCATAAAATAAGAATTCATTTAATATTAAGCTTCTCATTTAAAAAAATTATAAAAAAATAAAATGTATCAAGCGTTACTTTTCGGTTTAATTGGTGGTTCATCGGTATTTATAGGAGCGCTTTTGGGAATATATATTCCATTTAATAAAAAAATAATTGCAGGCATAATGGCTTTTGGCAGTGGTGTTTTGATATCAGCATTGTCAATTGATTTAATGGAAGAGGCGCATTCCACTGGAGGAATTTTTGCTGTTAGTGTTGGTTTTATTTTAGGCGGATTATTTTTTGTTACTGGCGATTATTTTGTTGATAATACAGGTGGGCATTTACGTAAAGCAGTTCACGGCAAACTTCATTCAGCCAAAAAAACTTCTAAATTAAAAATTTCAGGAATGGCTTTGCTGCTTGGAGCTTTGCTTGATGGAATACCTGAATCGGCTGCAATTGGAATGAATTTGCTTAAAGGTTCAAACATGGGATTATTGTTGCTTGCCGCAGTTTTTTTAAGTAATATTCCAGAAGGAATTTCTGGTGCAATAGGAATGAAACAATCAGGAAAATCAAAAAAATTCATACTTAGTGTCTGGCTCTTTGTTGTTATTGTTTCGGGCATTGCATCTTTTATAGGATATCAGTTCATGGGTGGAGCCTCTGAACAATTTAAAGCAGCTGCAATGGCTTTTGCGGCCGGTGCAATACTTGCAATGATTACCGACACTATGATTCCGGAAGCTTTTGAAAATGGCGGCAGGTTGATTGCTTTATTATCTGTATTTGGATTTCTTGTAGCTTTTATTATTTCGAGAATGGCGAATGTGTAAAATGTTATTTACTCTTTTACTTTTTTATCCTTTTTATCCTTGAAAAAAGATCTAAACAAAAAGTTACGTTTTGCAGCTTCCATGTTCTGGTTAAAGCCACTTACTCCTTGCTTTACATTGACAACTGTTTGATCAATATTTTTGGCAAAAGTGGTATCCATAAAAAGTTTACCAATAGTGCCTTCACCCATTCGTATGTTTCGGACAATAACTGCTAGGTCGCCCGTTAATTCAGCTGCATTATAGCTTGTAACTTCTAAATTAAGTAAAATATCATCAATATTAACAGGAACTGTTGTTGCAATAAAATCATTATTCTGAATGGTTTTCTGTCCGCTGGTTCCAGGCAGTATTGTTAATAATTTATTTCCCATAAGCCCATCGGAGCCAATTATGGCTTTGGCATCTTTCTTAATAAATTTTCTTACTTTTTCTTCAATGTCCATATCAACTCTCACAGCTGTATCAGCTATCATTTCTATATTCTGAATAACTCCAACATTGATGCCCGAAAACCTAACATTGTTTCCAACTTGCAAGCCCGCAACATCCTTGAAAATTCCACTGATTTGAAAGGTACTGTTGAATAATTGCTGTTTTATTCCAATAAAATAAATTCCAGATATTAATAAAAGTAAGCCGATTGAAACAAACATTCCTAAACGGATCTTATTGCTTTTTTTATTTTTCATGGTTGTAATTTTAAAATTGTTTTATGTTTATTAATTGAAGATAGATCTGATCCATTCATCTTTTGATTTTTCCAATTCGTTATATGTTCCTTCAGCAGCAAACAATCCATCGCGAAGAATAATGATACGGTCGGAAGTAATTTTAACACAGGAAATATCATGTGAAATAATTATGGATGCAGTATTCCGTTTCTTCTGAACTTTAAGAATGAGGTTGCTGATTTCTTTTGATGTTATTGGATCAAGCCCTGTTGTTGGCTCATCATACAGCATAATTTCCGGTTTCAGGATAAGTGTGCGTGCCAAACCAATTCTTTTTCGCATTCCGCCAGAAAGTTCGGATGGCATTACGTCAATTGCTTCTATAAGTCCAACATCTTCCAGTGCTTCTTTTACAAGTAAATCCTTCTCCTGCTCTTTCATGCCATGAATGTCGCGAAGCGGAAATTCAAGATTTTCTCTAACAGTCATGGAGTCATATAATGCGGCACTTTGAAATAGAAATCCGACTTTTTTCCTAAGATCGTTTAATGGCTTGCTTTTTAATTCGGTAATATTTTGACCAAGAACATGAATTGCTCCGTCATCAGGTTCAATCAAACCCATAATACATTTTATAAGAACAGATTTTCCACTTCCGGATTTGCCCAACACTACAAGATTTTCGCCATCAGCAAGTGTAAGGTTAATATCTTTTAGCACAGCATTATCGCCAAAAGATTTCTTCATGTGCTGAATTTCCAGAACCAAATTGCTCGGCGTTGAATTCATTTCAGATTTTTGAAGTTTAGCGTCGTTGATATTGGGAGTTTCCATACGATCTGATTATATAAAAAAGCTTGTTACCTGCACTGCAATCATGTCTATTATAAAAATAAGTAATGAACCAATTACTACTGCTGAGTTTGCCGAAACACCAACGCCTTCAGTTCCTTTGTCGGAGAAGTAGCCCTTGAAAGTTGCGATAAGCCCTACAGCAAAACCGAAGAAAAATGTTTTTATCAGCGAAGGGAACAAATCAATAAAATGAAGTTTTGCAAATACTTGAGAAAAAAACAAATTAAAACTTACATCACCTTGAATATTTACTGCAAGGTAAGCCCCGTATAATGATATAGCATCAGAAAATATCACCAACAGAGGCACCATTAAAGTGGCAGCGACAATACGTGTTACTACAAGGTACTTAAAAGGATTAATACCTGAAACTTCCATGGCATCTATCTGTTCGGTTACTTTCATTGAAGCGAGTTCGGCACCAATTCCCGATCCAACTTTTCCTGCAAAAATCAGGGCTGTAATAACTGGTCCAATTTCTCTGATTATTGAAATACCAACCATTGCCGGCAACCATGATTCTGCTCCAAAACTAACGAGAGTAGGCCTGGATTGTATGGTAAGTACCAGTCCCATTATAAAACCGGTTATTCCAACCAGAGGCAGCGATTTATATCCAATCTTATAACTTTGCTTTAAAAGTTCATTGAATTCATAAGGAGGCATAAATACTTCCTTAAAAAAGCGCATTGTGAATTTTGTCAGTAAGCCCACTTCTGTAAAAAAGCTTTTGATACTTGTAGTTAATGAACTTCCGGACTGTTGTTCTGATTGATCCTTTTTCTTATTGATTAAAACTTCATCCATATATTGTATTATAAAATGAAATGATTTATAGCATTTTGGCGCGGTCTACTCAAACGCCTAGCGTTATTACTCTATGCTTGAATAATTTGATTATTTCCTATAGTTAAATTTATTGCTCAAATACTGTATCAATACAAAGGTCATCAACTTTGCAAAAAAAAATGTTACATAATTCTTGTAACAAATTACATGATTCACACATTGCAATATTCTTTTTCCATGGAGGAAAAAGCCAAATATTGATTTTCAAACCATCATTATTATTAATTAATGTCCGATAAAAAAATATAAATGTATGAAACACCAAGCTAAATATGGGTTTTATGGGTTTCTTAAAAACAAGAGGTTGGTTTTTCGACATTTGATAAATTGATTTTTATCAATTTATTTTGCCTCTGTCCTAAAGGATGTAAATTGCTAAAAATCAATTCATCCT
>JBBQSF010000135.1:0-7755 GCA_038214085.1 Bacteroidales bacterium
GCTTGTTTTTTTGCATCGGGGCTAATTAATACAAAATTACTAGGTGTTTCTTTTGGGGTTTTTCTGCTAGCAGCAGGAGCTTCAACTTTAAATCAGATTCAAGAAAAAGAATTTGATGCACAAATGAGTAGAACAAAAAAACGACCCATACCCAAAGGTGTAACACCCTTAAGCAGCGCATGGATATTGACAATGTTTTTGATCATTTTCGGCCTAATATTATTGTATTTTTTTGGAACAATAATTTCTATTATATTGGGTGTTACAAGTATTTTATGGTATAATGGAGTTTATACTTTATTAAAAAGAATAACTGCTTTTGCCGTACTTCCTGGCACTTTAACAGGAGTAATTCCAATAATTATTGGCTGGCAAACAGCAGGGGGGCATTGGAATGATATTAGGTTGATTTGGCTTGCTTCATTTATGGCCTTATGGCAATTGCCCCATTTTATAATACTGATGCTTCGATATAATGATGATTATAAAAATGCAGGATTTCCTGTATTAACGGATATATTTTCTTTAACCACAGTAAAATTTTTTATTCTTTCCGGTGCTGTGTTTGTTTCGGGTTTGTGTTTTTATCCAATACTCAATTGTAGGATATTGAGCCACATTATGGTAATTTGTTCTATATTGAATTGCCTGGTTTTTATTGTAGATTTATTCTTGATTCGCAAAAGCAATTATTTGAGATCATTTGTCTCAATAAATATATTGATGTTGTTTATAATGCTTTGCTTTCTTCTCGATAAATTAATTGCTGTAAATTACTTTGCGCAATTCAGCTTGTAATATTTCTTTGCAGTTTTGTCGCCAAGCTGTGCTGCTTTTAACACATCAGCGCATGATTCAGAATGCCGGCCTACACTAGCTTTTGCCAAACCACGATTAAAATATGCATCAGCAGCATCAGGTTCAAGGGCAATTACTTTGTTATAATCGTTTATTGCCAGATCAAATAAATTGTTTTCATCGAGCATGAACGCTCTGTTGAAATACGCATCAGTGTATGTGCTGTCGAGTTTTATTGCAGATGAGTAATCAAGAAATGCTTGCTGTGTTTTATTTAATTCGTCATAGTCAAACCCGCGTGCATAATAGAAATTCGCATTTGTTGAATCTTTACGGATGGCTAAATCATAGGATAGCAATGCTGATTCCAATTCTTTGAGTTCATCATACAATAATCCCATTTTATAATATCCTTGTGCATAATTTGGAAAAAGGTTTACTACTTTTAGGTAATCCGCAATAGCCAATGAATACTGACCCATTTCAGAATAAAGGCTAGCTCGGTTTATATATGCCAACGCAAAAGAAGAATCCATTTTGATAGCAGAAGAGAAATCAGAAATTGCTTTTTCATTTTTCTGCATGTGCATGTATACAAAACCTCTGTTTACATAGGCATCAGCAGCGGGTTGTTTAGAAATGATATAAGTGTAATCTGCCGCAGCTTTTGTATAAATTTCAGCCTTATCGTAAGCAATTGCACGGTTAAAATAGGCATCAATATAATCAGGTTTTAAATCAATTGCCTTTGAGTATTCTTCAGCGGATCCTTTATAATCGGCGCTTTGGAATTTGGTAAAACCATTCATATAATATTCTTCCGCAGTTTGAGAGAATAAACGTTCGGAACTTAATAATAGTAGAATTGATAAACCAAAAAATATTCTCAATTTCATAAAAGGTGAATTAAAATTTCAGTTTATAAATGTATAGAAAAAAGCATTACACAATGTTTTTGCCATACGAAATATCATCAGGCAATTCGTTTACGTCTTCTTTAAAAAATGGGAAATATTTTTTTAACAGCTCTCCTGTTTGAGTTATGGCTTCAATCAAACCTTCGGTAAACTTAGATTCTCTGAAGTAATTTATCAACTCCTGATTGATTGTGTTCCAAAATTTATTTTCTATTATTTTGTTAATTCCTTCATCACAAACAATCGCAAACTTTCTGGAGCCAAAGGCTGCATAAAAAAGAATGCCATTACGCAATTCAGTGTTTTTTATATTCAGTTTTTCAAACACTTGTTGTGCTCTTATTTTAGGATCTCCAACACAAATGTCTTCAACATGAACCATGATTTCAGCAGATGTATCAAGCTCTGCATTCATAATGGCCTGCTTGATGTCATCTTCTTCCAAGATATCAAGCAGTGGTTTGTTTTTAGCCATTATTTGATTGTTTCAATACTTCTTTTGATAAAATCAGTGAGTTCAGCGCCTTTCAGCAGATTTTGCGAAAGCAAAGCCAAGTCGGTAAGTTGCTTAAGTGTAGTTTTTGCTTTTTCTTCATCGCTTTCACTTGCAAGCCTTGTAATTACAGGGTGATTGGCATTTACCACAAGATTAAACTGGTCGGGCATTTCACCAAAATAACTGTTTCCGCCAAGTGCCGACATATCTTTCATACGGCGCATAAATTCAGGCTGAATAATAGTTATGGGCTGTTCTGTTTCGCTTAGATTTTCAAACTGAACAGTAAAACGTGATTTGTCAACAACAGCTTCAATAGTAGGTTTTAGCTTGTTTTTTTCATCATCGCTGAGTTTTGAAGGCATGGAATCTTCTTTCTGAATCAGCTTGTCAATAATATCGGCATCAACGCGTTTGAATTGCGTTTTCTCAATTTTCTGTTCCAACTGATTGATAAAATGGCTGTCGATAATGCTGTCCATTATTATTACATCGTAACCACGTTCTTTGGCCGATTGAATAAAACTGTGCTGTTCTATGGCATTTGCGGCATACAGAATTACTGTATTTTTATCTTTATCGGTTTGCAATGGCTTAACATGTTCCAGGTATTCTTCAATGGTGAAGTATTTTCCATCGGTGTTTTTGTAAAGACAGAATTTTGCAGCTCTTTCATAAAACTTTTCATCGGAAATCATACCGTAAGTAATAAAGATTTTAATGTCGTCCCATTTCGATTCAAAATCTTCGCGGTTTGTTTTGAATAATTCTTCAAGTTTATCTGCAACTTTTTTAGAAATATGACTTGATATTTTTTTAACATTTGAATCGCTTTGCAAAAAGCTGCGGGAAACATTTAGCGGGATGTCAGGCGAATCAATAACTCCATGCAGTAATGTCAGAAAATCAGGAACAATACCTTCAACGGAATCAGTAACAAAAACCTGATTGCAGTACAATTGAATTTTTTCTTTTTGTGCTTCTAATTTTTTCTTGATTTTAGGAAAGTACAGTATTCCCGTGAGGTTAAACGGATAATCTACATTCAGGTGAATATTGAATAGTGGTTCTTCCCATGTAAATGGATACAATTCGTGATAGAATTTTTTATAATCTTCTTCGGTTTGATCAACAGGTTTGAGTGTCCACAAGGGTTTTGTGTTGTTGATGATGCGTGGTTTTTCAACTTCTTTGGTTTTGTCTTTTCCGTCTTTGTCTTTTTCGCCAGTAGGTTCAAATATTTTTTCTGTACCAAAAACAATTTCCGCAGGAAGGAATTTACAGTATTTTTTCAACAGGGTAAGTATACGTTCTTCTTCAAGAAATTCTTCCGAATCAGCAGAAATATGTAAAGTGATTTCAGTGCCACGTTCTTTTTTATCGTGTTCTGTAATAGTGTATTCAGGACTTCCGTCGCATTCCCATTTTGCCGCTTTTGTACCGGGACCTTTTTTATATGTTTTGGTAAGGAGTTCCACTTTGTCCGAAACCATGAACGAAGAATAAAAACCAAGTCCGAAATGCCCTATTATCGGGTTGTTTGCAGTTTCAGTTTTGTATTTTGCCACAAAATCTTCGGCACCAGAAAAAGCAATTTGGTTGATATATTTCTCCACTTCTTCGGTGGTCATGCCTATTCCGCGATCCTTAACAGTTATTGTTTTTGCTTTTTTATTGAGAATAACTTCTATTTGTGTATTTCCAACTTCGCCCGAAAAATCGCCGGCAATACTAATGGTCTTTAATTTTTGTGTAGCATCCACAGCATTCGAAATCAATTCGCGAAGAAAAATTTCATGATCGGAATACAGAAATTTTTTAATGATTGGGAAAATGTTTTCAGTTTGTACGTTAATGGTTCCTTTTTGCATGACAATAAATTTTTAATGTTTTGCGGGAATTGTCAAAGGATGTGCCAATGGGAGCAGAGGTGACAAAATGGCAAGAATGGGTTCCTCCAATTTTTTTTGCAGGACGAAATTTCCTGTTCTTTATACAGAAGTTTATTTGCTGGCAGAAATTGGCAAAATATTTTTTTTTGTGAAAACTCAATGCTCGCACGTATTTGCATTACGAGTGTGTGTGTATTTCATTTTTCTATAATGTCACTCGGTTATAAATCCGAGCTCTAGGATTTTAATATTGAATTGCGTGTTGCAATAATTAAAAACCAAGCTGCATTACAATAGTTTCAAGTGTTGCAACAGGTATGTCCTTTTCGGCATTAATCATAATAGTCATGCGCAGTGCGGGATACAAAACAACCAATACATTCATTTGTGTTTCGCCATTGGCAGCGAAATTGTTGGTTCCGAGATATGCTTTTTTACCGCCAATTTCATATTCTTTAACTGGAATAAATTCATCGCCTTGTTTTGTAACCACAGCATAAAACGAAACATGAAATGCACTTATGGCTCCATTGAGCTGTTTTAGGGTGAACAACGATGAATATGCTGCCAAATCTTCTGCAGTAATTGTGCAGGTATAGTCTTGGAGCTGAATGCCTTTTACTGCTTTGTCGAATTGGGCAAAGTTGATAGCAGCATCAATAGGTAGGTCTTCTTGGGCGTAAGAGGCAAATGTTGTGAAAATAGCAATAAAAAGAATCATTAATTTTTTCATAAAAATGGCTTTTTGTTAAATTAAATATGTGCAAAAATACAATAACATTTTCAGACAACCAAAGGCTTGGAGAGAAGTGCCCAATAATAAAGAAGCAAATGCTGATTATTTTGTAACCTCCAGTACTCAGACGTCTCTATATTTATCTGCCGTAGGCATGACTAGTCCAATAAGGCTAACTTTATCATCAGCATAATTTTCACTTTACTGTTTTCATTTTTCGAAAAACAAATCCTCTTTAAAAACTATTTCGATTTATCAGGATAATCAGGTACTTCAGGCAATTTTGTATTAAATGTTTTCAATTCTTCCAATATCGTTTTTATTGCCATGTTCAGTTGTTCATCTTCTCCTGCATATTCTTTGGCAGGGTCGTTTTCTACTTCAATGTCAGGATCTACGCCGTATCCCTCAATTATCCAGCCTTTGCCTTCGCTGCTATAGTGAGAAAATTCAGGTTTGTTCATGAAGCCGCCATCCATCAAAGGCAAGGTGCCGCGTATACCCACAACACCACCCCAAGTGCGTTTTCCAATAAGTTTTCCTATTCCAAGTTTCTTGAATTTGTATGGAAACAAATCACCATCAGATGCGGAATAATTGTCTATCAAACATACTTTTGGTCCATAAATAAATCCGTCGGGACTTTTTACTGGGCTGTTGTTTCGTGAAACTTTCATCAGAACAAGCTGCCGCGTAAGGCGTTCAATAATCATAGGCGAAACATTTCCTCCGCCATTGCCACGGTCATCAATTATCAGCGCTTTTTTATCAGTTTGCGGATAATAGTGTTTTACAAATTCATTCAAACCTTCGGCACTCATATCAGGGATGTGGAGGTATCCAACTTCTCCGTTGGTTGCATCAGAAACTTTTTTAATATTTTCCTGT
The DNA here is from genome assembly GCA_038214085.1 of Bacteroidales bacterium. Classification (GTDB taxonomy): domain Bacteria; phylum Bacteroidota; class Bacteroidia; order Bacteroidales; family CG2-30-32-10; genus JBBQSF01. The sequence continues at coordinate 5,728 of JBBQSF010000135.1, forward strand.
ACCCATTTATAATAATACAATTCCGATTCGTCAGCAATAGGAACTACAATAACTTTGCGGCTTCCGCTAACAGAAGCAGTTTTGTTCACAGTAAGTTCCACCTGAATTCCGGCAGTATTTAAAAGCAACTCGTAAATATCTTTTACTGATTTTACTGATTTACCATTAACAGCGAGAATGTATTCGCCTTCCGAAACATCAACTCCTACCTCGGTTAGCGGCGATCGTGCTTGGTCTGTCCAGTTTTCGCCTTTAAGTATTTCAGCTATTTTATAATATCCAGATGCTTCTTTGGTAAGAACGGCTCCCAGCAAACCTGTTTTAACTTTGGTTAATGCAGGAGTGTCGCCACCACCAACATAAGCATGACCCACATTCAGTTCGCCGATCATTTCACCAATCAAATAAGTGAGGTCTGCTCTGTGATTCACATAAGGAAGCATTACTGCATATTTTTCTTTCATGGCTTTCCAATCCACTTTTTGCATTGCGGGATCATAAAAAAAATCGCGCATCTGCCGCCAGCATTCATCAAAAATTTCTTTCCATTCGGCTTTTTGATCAACCCACATTTTCATGTTTGAAAGATCCACTGTTTCTTTTAAATCGGCACTGCCTTTCGGTAAGTCAATTATGCTATAGTTTCCGGCATTGTAGACGAGCATTTTTTTAAGGTTCGCACTTATATCATATTGCATATACGATCCGATTTTTGTTTCCTTTTTTTCTTTTAAATCAAAAACCATTAATCCTGCTTTCCCATCCAGACTGTTTTTTACATAATAAACAGATTCGTTTATCACATGAATATTATAGTAGGATGCTGCATCAATTGGAAGCACCACAATTCTATCGCTTATACCTGCAGTATCAATTTTAATGGCATTTGTTTTTGCCTCAACATTTTCAGTGATTTCTTTTTTTATTTTTTCATTTTTTTTATCGGAATCCGTAACCGGCTTAACTTCTGGTTCAATTTTCACTTCATCATTTTCAGGTTTAAGTGGGGATGGTGTGTCCTTGGCTAAGGTTACGAAATATATTTTGGTCATGTCCTTATAAATGCTGTTCCATTCGGTCCAGCTGTAGGTAGGCTTGAAATCACGATCGGACGTGAAGAAAAGGAATTTCCCATCGCTGCTGAATGTCGGAGAATTTGAATCGTACCAAGTGCTTGTAACTTTGCATTTTTTCTGAGAACTGAGTTCGTAAATATAAACCACATTGAAAGTGTTTTTTTCCTGACGTGAAAATGCGATCCATTTGCTGTCGGGTGACCAGGAATAGGACGGATATTCTCCTAGAGAATCCTGATCAATCTGTGTAACTTTTTTGCTTTCAATATCTACATATTGCAAACGATCTTTTTTATCGGACCACATAATTTTTTTTGAATCGGGCGACCAAACAATATCGTATTTATAAGTGTCTGCATTTTTTGTGATTTGTAATGGCGTTGTATTTCCTTCCTGATCAATAGTGTAAATTTCATCTTCGCCAGTCATGTCCGAAATAAACGCAATTAATTTACCATCAGGCGACCATGCCACATTTCTGTCGTGGGCAGATGATGTTTGAGTGAGGTTGCGTGTAATACCTGATTTTGCAGGAACAGAGAATATGTCGCCACGGGCATCAAAACCTAACCTTTTACCATCGGGCGAAAGCGAATAACTATTGATATATTTACTGGCATCTTTCAATTCATTTCTTCCGGAAACCATATCATCAGAAATGATAATGGAAATTTTTTCTGCTTTTTGTGTTTTAAGATCAAAAACATAAATAAAACCAGCATTTTCAAATACAATAGCATCATCACCCAGTGAAGGAAATTTTATGTCGTATTTAGTAAAAGCAGTGAGTTTTTTTGTTTCTTTTGTAGCGATATCATAACAGAAAAGATTCATGGTATGGTCGCGGTCCGAAATAAAATATATTTTATCGCCAACCCACATTGGCATAATATCCTGCGATTTGTTATTTGTGATATTCTCAGTTTTCTTGGTTTTAAAATCATAAATCCAA
>JBBQSF010000136.1:0-7612 GCA_038214085.1 Bacteroidales bacterium
CAATAGGAAAAATGAAATATCAATATTTATCGGTACTGTTTTTACATAATATGATTCCTGAGGTAAGGTAATCAGCCCTGTGTATTTTTGAATAAAACATAATGATAATCCGATAATGTTTCCCCAAAGCAATCCCTTTCCAACTAAGTAGGCGGAAGTATAAAGAAATACTTTTCTAACAGAAGCATTTGACGATCCAATGGCTTTGAGTATTCCTATCATGCTTGTGCGTTCAAGTATAAGAATGAGCAATGTGGAAATCATATTAATAGACGCTACAATAATCATTAGGGTGAGAATAATAATAACGTTCATGTCCTGTAAATTCAGCCAATCAAAGAGCTGAGGATTGAGTTGTTTTACATTTTTTGAATCCAGATCGTAGCCAATATTTGAATAAACATATTCACTCACCTTATCGAGATCGTTGAAGTTTTTTATCAGAATTTCAAACCCGCCAACCTGATCTTTAGTCCACTTGTTCAATGACTGGATCTGAGCAATATCGCCTATTACAAATACTTTATCAAATTCTTCCAATCCGGTTTCATAAAGACCCGAAATGCGAAACTTCCTGCCTTTGGGTGCTGTAGAATTTTTGTCGATAAAATAAGTGCGGAGCGAATCTCCTGATTTCACTTTTAGCCTGTTGGCAAGATTTTTCGAAATAAGAATATCCTTTGATTTAACTGAATCAGAAATATTAATCAATTTTCCTTCGGTGAGGCGGTTTTTAAAAAATTCCCAGTCGTAATCACTTCCGATACCTTTAAAAACGATACCTTCCATACTTTCACCCGAGTTTACAATACCAGCTTTTGTTGCAAACACCTGAATATGTCTAATGCCTGGAGCGTCATTAAATGATGGATAAAAACTTTGATTTTTACTTATAGGTGTCAGCTCGAGTGAAGAGTTTTTATCGTAATTGCTGATTTGAATGTGTGCCCCGAAACCAATTACTTTATTCCTGATTTCCTTCTGAAATCCGGTAACAATTGCAACAGAAACAATCATTATCGCAATGCTGAGAGCGACACTTATAATTGCAATCCGAACAGCAGGCTTTGAAAGATTTCCCCGTTGTTTTAATGAAAAGATCCGTTTTGCAATAAATATTTCGGTATTCAATTTGTTTTTTATTATTTTGCAAAAGTATCAAATTTTAATTGCATTTAATATCCTGTAAGTATGAGAGTTCTCAATTGTCTGTTTAAGATGCTTTTAATCTTATTTGTATTTGTTTTTTTAAGACCAGGAACTGCTTTTTCACAAACTTTAAATGATAAAATAAATTCCAAAACGGTTAATGATAGCTCTGTCAGAGTTGGCGCAAGTCGCACAGGTGAATATTTTCCCTTGTTAAGCAATAAAAATATTGCTGTTGTGGCCAATCATACTTCAATGATCGGAAAAACGCATCTTGTGGATAGCCTTGTTAATGCTGGATTTAATGTAAAAAAAATATTCTGTCCCGAACATGGCTTCAGAGGAAACAAGGATGCTGGCGAAAGCGTTATCAGTGCCATTGATTCTGCAACAGGAATTCCTGTAGTTTCATTGTTTGGCAAACATTTTAAGCCAAAACCTTCAGAGCTTAAAGGTATTGATATTGTTATTTACGACATTCAGGATGTAGGCGTACGATTTTATACATATATTTCTACAATGACCTACGTTATGGAAGCCTGTGCGGAAAATAATGTGGAATTTCTCATCCTCGACAGACCTAATCCAAACGGATACTTTATAGATGGCCCGGTGTTAAAGAAAGAATTTTCTTCTTTTGTGGGAATGCACCCTGTACCTTTGGTTTATGGAATGACTGTGGCAGAATATGCTACCATGGTTAATGGTGAAGGGTGGCTTAAAAATGGAATTAAATGTACACTAAAGTATGTTGCTGTTGAAGGCTATAATCATACTTATTATTACGAGTTGCCGCTGAAACCTTCGCCAAATCTGCCAAATATGAACTCGGTTTATTTATACCCTTCCTTGGGTTTGTTCGAAGGAACAGTGATTTCAGTGGGAAGGGGAACTGATTTCCCTTTTCAGTGTTTTGGTCATCCTGATTTAACAAATGGAACTTATTCATTTACGCCTAAAAGTGTCGCAGGTGCTTTGAACCCTCCATTCCTCGGAAAAGAATGCAAGGGATTTTTACTTGATAATTTTGCAGAGGCTTATATCCGGAATTTAAACCAGATTTATTTGTATTGGCTCATTGAGTCCTACAATCAAATAAAGGGAAAGACCACTTTTTTTAACAGCTATTTTGATACCCTTGCAGGAAATTCTGAATTACGCTTACAGATTATTGCGGGTAAAGATGAAGAAACCATTCGTAAAAGCTGGACTGATGACATTAATAAATTTAAAAAAATTCGAAAAAAATACCTATTATATCCTGATTTTGAATAATCATTCATGAAACAAAAGGCATTAAAAAAAAATATTCCTGCAAAGCAACAAGCTGAAGAGCTTTTGCCAAAGGCTGCTTCGAAAAAATCTTTTTTCAATGGGCAAAATAAAGTTCCTTATCTGGTAATATTTATTACATCTTTTGTGTTGTATGCAAACACATTATTCATGGATTATGCGCTCGACGATCGCTTGATGATTACAGAAAACACATTCACTAAAAAAGGATTTGCTGGAATTCCGGATATTCTTACAAGTGATTCGTTTGTAGGCTTTTTCGGAAAACAAAAAAATCTTGTTGCAGGAGGCCGATACAGACCATTGTCACATATCTCTTTTGCAATTGAATATCAGTTGTTTGGATTCAAACCATTTATCGGACATTTGATTAATGTTTTGCTGTATGGCTTCGCCTGCCTACTTATTTTTAAGGTTTTGCTTTTATTGTTCCATAACAGAAAAAAGAATAAATGGTATTTAACCATTCCTTTTATTGCAACAATTTTATTTGCGGCTCATCCATTGCACACCGAAGTGGTTGCAAACATTAAAGGTCGCGATGAAATTATGAGCCTTATCGGGTCGTTTGCCGCTTTATATTTTATTCTGAAATATGTTCAGAATGTAAAACCCATTCAGCTGCTGTGGGCTTCCATCAGCTTTTTTCTTGCATTACTTTCAAAAGAAAATGCAATAACCTTTGTAGTATTGATTCCTATTACATTATTTTTCTTTACAAATGTTTCATTAAAAAGAGGTTTTATTGCAACGCTTCCTCTTGTTTTTTGTGCATTTTTATTCGTTATAATCAGGTACAAAGTTTTGGGATTCTTGCTCGGTACAACCATAGAAACAGAATTGCTGAACAATCCGTTTTTATATTGTTCTACTCCAGAAAAATTTGCAACAATATTTTTGACTTGGGGAAAATACTTATTACTGATTCTTTTCCCTCATCCGCTGACACACGATTATTATCCAAAACAAATTCCTATAATTCAACTTGCTGATTTCAGGGCAATAATTCCCTTGTTGTTGTATGTTTTAATGACCATTTACGCCATATTACGTTTTCATAAAAAAGACATTTTTGCTTACGGAATTTTACTTTTTGGAATTACATTTTCGATTTCTTCAAACTTGCTTTTCCCGATAGGAACATTTATGAACGAACGTTTTATGTTTATCCCAATACTTGGGTTTACAATAGCTCTGGCATATTTTTTAGTTGAGAAACTTCCAAAACTGATAAAAAATACAAAAAACTTCCAACAGGGTGTAATTGTATTTTTGACCGTTTTAACTTTGGGATATTCCGTAAAAACAATTGCACGCAATCCAGCCTGGACTGATGATTACACTTTGTTTACTACAGATGTAAAGGTTTCTAAAAACTCAGCAAAATGCAATGTTTCTGCAGGAGGACAAACGCTCGAAAAAGCTGAGAAAGAACTGGATCAGGTAAAAAAGAAAAAAATGATTGCTGATGCAATTGTTTTTCTGCAAAAAGGAATTGAATTGCATCCAAAATATACTGCCGGATGGCTATTGCTTGGTAAAGCAATGATTGATATGGAGGATTATGCAAAATCAAGAGAGTACTACGAAACTGCTTTGAAAATAATTCCCGGTCAAAAAGAGGCATTAAACAACTGGTTGTATTGCGCACAGATGAGCAGTAAAAACAGCGATTATAAAGAGGCGATTACAAGTTACTCGAAACTTATTACGTATAGCCCCAAAAATCTTGATTTGCAATTGCAACTGGCCGGAGTTTATGAAAAAATGAAAGCCTACGATACAGTTATTGTAATTATGGAAGGGCTGATTAAAACGGATTCTACTTATGCTGCCGCCTATGCAAAGCTTGGGGAAATTTATGGTAAAATCTTTAATAAGATAGATATTTCTCTCGAATATTTGCTTAAAGCATATACAGTATCTCCAACTGATGCATCAAACCTCGAAAACATTGGTATTGCTTATGGAATGAAAGGAGAAAATCAGAAATCTATTGATTTTTTCACAAAAGCACTTGCTGTTAACCCTGATAATGAAAAGGTGTATTTAAATATGAGTGGTACCTATAAAAATATGGGCAATATTTCTAAGGCAGAAGAATGTGTGAAAAAAGCAATAGAAATTCAACAAAAAACTAAAACTGCTGCTCCGTGATTGAGCAGCAGTCCGAGTTTATTTAAAAATATTTTTTTTGAATTAATTTGTCCTTCCAGGATAAACTTTCAATGCTTCTTCCAGGCAAATCATTGATTTTTTTAATGCTTCAGCATTCAGCACATAACTGATTCGAATTTCATTTTTTCCACTTCCTTTGGTTGAATAAAATCCGGTGGCAGGTGCTACCATCACAGTTTCATTTTTGTAATTGAAACTATCGAGCAGCCACTGAGAGAATTTGTCGGCATCATCAATAGGAAGTTTTGCAACAGCATAAAAAGCTCCTGAAGGATTTGGGCAAAAACATCCTGGAATTTTATTTATGGCTTCAACCACAATATTTCTACGATTGATGTATTCCTTCATAACATTGTCAAAATATTCCTGAGGGGTGTCTATAGCCGCTTCAGCAGCAATTTGCCCGAAAGTAGGAGGACTCAAACGTGCTTGTGCAAATTTCATAGCCACAGCCATAACTTCTTTATTTTTTGTAATCAAGCAACCAATGCGTGCACCGCAAGCACTATAGCGTTTTGAAATAGAATCGAGCAGGATAACATTTTGCTCTATTCCTTTCAGATTCATTGCAGAAAAATGTTCTTTTCCATCGTAACAGAATTCACGATATACTTCATCTGAAAATAAATACAGATCATGTTTTTTAACAATATCTTTCAGCATTTCCAGTTCTTCTTTTGAATAAAGATAACCAGTGGGGTTATTTGGATTGCAAATAATAATGGCTTTTGTTTTGGGTGTAATTGCTTTTTCAAATTCGGAAATAGGAGGGAGTGCAAATCCGTTTTCGATAATTGAATTTATTGGTTTAATCACCACGCCAGCATTTACAGCAAATCCATTGTAATTGGCATAAAAAGGTTCTGGGATAATAACTTCATCACCGGGGTCGATACACGTCTGCATTGCAATTAATATGGCTTCAGAACCACCTGTTGTGATGATAATTTCGTCAGGACTTACTTCAATATTAAATCGTTTGTAATATTCACAAAGTTTTTTTCGATACGATAAAATTCCTGCCGAATGACTGTATTCCAAAACTTTTATATCAGTATGGCGTATGGCATTCATCATTTCATCCGGTGTTTCTATATCGGGTTGACCAATATTAAGATGATAAATTTTTATCCCTCTTGATTTTGCTGCTTCTGCGTAAGGAACGAGTTTTCGGATTGGTGAGGCCGGCATTTCGCAGCCTTTTTTTGCTATTTGTGGCATAATGAATATTTATTAAAGATTAAAAAAAAGCCCCGATTCCGCATACACAGAATCGAGGCAAATGTAAAAGTTTTTAATAAATCAGGATGCAAAAACCTTATGATAATTTTTATTTAGGTGATGTTGCATCTGTACTTTCAACAACAGTTCCTTTGATACTCAACACAACAGTGCCATTTGTAGCATTTGAATAAACAGTAATTTGTTTGCTAATAGTTCCAACAATATTCATTTTTGTGTAATTAACTTTAATTGTTGCAGTTTTGCCTGGTAAAATTGGATCTTTTGGCCAATCTGGAACTGTACAACCGCAAGAAGTTTGAACGTTTGATAAAATTAAAGGTTCTTTACCTGAATTGGTAAATTTGAATTCGCAGTTTCCATCACCGCCTTTAGTAACGGTACCATAATCGTGAACAAGTTTGGCGAAAGTAATCGCTGGTCCATTGTCATCTTGAGTGGGCGATGTAGTAGTAGTAGTAGTGGTTTGTCCGAAGGTTATTGCCATTCCGAACAACATTAAACTTAAAGTTATAATGATTTTTTTCATAATTGAGATATTTGAGTTAAATTATTTATTAGTTAGCAATTGGTGTAAATCCTTCATTTATGGGCTTCTCAGGTGAAGTGACTTTTGATGCTTCAAGTACCGTTCCTTTTATACTAAGCTGAATTGTACCATTTGAAGCATTTGAATAAACTGTAATTTGTTTGCTGATTGTCCCAACAACATTCATTTTAGTATAGTTTACTTTGATAGTACCTTTTTTCCCAGGCAAAATGGGTTCTTTAGGCCACGATGGAACGGTACAGCCGCACGATGTTTGAACATTGGATAAAACAAGTGGCTCTGTTCCTGTATTTGTGAAAATAAATTCGCAGTTTCCATCAGCACCCTGAGTTACTTTGCCGTAATCGTGCATAGTTTTGTTAAATGTAATTGCTGCATTACTTGTTGCAGTAGTTGTGGTTTGTGCATTTAATAAACCAATTGAAAAAATTGAAAGTGTGAGCGTAATGTAAAACTTTTTCATTTTTTATACATTTAAGATACAAAGATAAATCAATAAATCGAGCTAAATTATATTTTGAAAAAAATGCTTAACAAAATTTAACAAAACGTGTGCCAAAAAAAACAAAACAAAAAATAAATTTCATTTCTGATATAAGACGCAAATCCAAAGTGTATGTTGCTTGATTTAAAAAAAATATTTTTTTGCCAATTTTTCCGGGTTTTGCCGCAGTTTGTTGGCGCTTGTTCGGGTATTTGTCTCGTTCGCCACATTTTTTGCAAGTATTGTTCGGAATAAAAGCTGATATTTCTAATAATTTTGCAGTTTTAGTGCTCAAAAAATAGACCGTAATATTACTTTTTTGTCTTTTGTTTGCGCTCCAACAATAGACACTTTTATTGCTTTTATGTCTAAAGTTAGTTGTTTTTGCAGCAGTGAATTAAATAATGAAATGTCAAATATAAAAAATTTGAGACCCATTACAATAAACGCAAATTCAGCATTAAAAAATACTGAATCGCAAAAGCATTTATAATCAGAGATTTATTGAATAATCTTTGAACAAATGCTAGGGCGTATTACCCTAATGGAATCATTAGTTCATTCTTTCAAAATTGCTAAGAATCTGTTTAAATTTCATATAAAATTTTTATTATGCCCCGTCAATTCGAGTTTTTCTATCGTCGCTTCTCGATACCCGCATACATTTTTGTAATTGATTATTTTTTGGGAGCGGACTCGAAGTGACGATAGAAAAA
>JBBQSF010000137.1:0-7410 GCA_038214085.1 Bacteroidales bacterium
TTGCTAAAGCTGATGTTTACGAGCAAAAAGCAAATCTTGAGCTATCTAAAACCATGTTCTATAAAACAGAAGCCCGCAAGCTTCTTGACAGTGCATATATCGTAGCAAAGAAAGGTGAAATAGATAAAAACAATTATCAGCTTTATATTATGCAGTTTAATTTTATTTACAACCTTGCTGAAAAGTGCACCATGAAAGCCGATTCATCGCTGGCAATTGCAAATAAATTTAAGGACACTGCGGTTATAAAAAATAAACAGGCAGAAGCGTATTACTTATTAATAGGTGATAATTATAAGCCTATAATTAATGGCGACACATTAGAATCTGTAATTTATATTGTACAAATTGGCGCAGGAGAAATGGAGGAATCCTATTTTGATAAAATTGCTGAAGTTCACGTCATTACTCCGAAAGATGGAATTAAACGGTACTATGTAGGCGATTTTCATTCTAAGGATTCAGCCATTGAATACCGCAATAAACTTGTAGCACTTGGCTATATCGATGCGTTTATTCGCACTTATGATTCTTTAAGATAATAATGTCATTGTTGACGTTTTGCCCGAAAGATTATTTTAAAATCAATTTTTTATCACGCATATTTTTTTCAACATTTGATCTATATTGACTGTTGGGTTTGATTTTGGAGTAAAAAACCTGATCTCGTTCAATATCTGAAAATCGTGCGAATAAGTGAAAAGATAAACAGAAATATACTCATTTATATTATCAGCACATTCGCCATAAACATATCGGTTATTGGCAAACAGGCGGTATGCAAAAATCCAGTTATTGGTATCCCTTAAAAAATATGTTACTGGTTTCATGCTGTCAGGACAATTAATGGCATTTGAAACTTGATCGGGATAGGGAGAAGGCTGAACTTTAAAAAGATTATCGATTAAAAATTGTTTGTCTTTCAATATATTTACTGCAGCAGAATCATCAATATTATAACGGGTTTTTATAAAAATAACATCTGTTGAATTTCTAAATTCGAGTTGGAAAGTATTCTCTTTAATAGGAGTTTCTTTTTTTAAAAAATATTTATTTTCCAGATGCAGCATTATGTTGCATCTTACCTTCACTATCGAATCCAGATAATTGGAAGCAATAGCATCAGATGCATCGCATAGCACAAGTAGGTCAGCTTTGCTTTTATTGTTTCGGGTTGTTGTGCACGAAGTCAACAGCGTAATGGCAAATAAAAATAATAGGAATCGGAGCATAGACAAAAATAAAAAATTAATCATTAGGAATCAACCAAGATATTTTTTCGGCAGGCAGCCATGTTGCCCGGTATAAATGCTTTGTTGATGCCGTGTGCCATTGCCAAACAATTTCTTTTTCAGGAGAAACTTCATAGATAAATCCAGATATATTCGAAATAAAAGTGTTTCCGTTTGGAAGCCGTTGGCAGGAACCATGCGAGCAGCGATTGTTTGTGTTGGGAAAATTTTCAACATAAGTCCATACAATTTTTTTTTCAACAGGATCGAGTTCTGCAATGTATGATTCATCAGCTTCCACATGACATCGTGAGTTTGCATAATAGAGAATATTGCCGTTTGCAATCATGTTTGGCGTATGCACAGGAATATTTTTTTCGGGAAAATAGCTCCAGAGAATGTTGAAATTAATTGGATTTACTATAGCCATGAATGTTTTTAATGAGTCATTATAACTACAAAAGCTAAGCAATAAATTGCCTTTTTTAAAAGCAGAATCTTTTTTTTCGAGCGGATTTTCGGGCAAACATTGAATGGAGTTCATGTGATAAAACTCTTTGATGTAGGGCGAAGGAGTGATACTGTTAAGTTTTGGAGCCAGATAATTTAAAAGACTGTCGGCATTTGTAATATTTTTCGTGTTGTAGAGTATTGCTTTGTTGGAAACAAGGAAATTAAATATTTGAGAAATATCTTTGTTCATATCCCATTGATATTTAAAATTGCCTGAAGAATCAAAACGCTCCACAAGATCAAACCGTACTTGCATATTGTTAATGGTATCGTAACGTTCGGAGTAAAGAATGATATCGTTATTTTCGTCAATAGTGAGCTCATGGTTAATAAATATGGGCTTTTTCCATTGCATGTCAAAATCCTTATTGTAAACTGCAAGAGTTCCATCAACATGAGCGGCAATCAATTGTTTATTATTCATTAGTGCGCAAAGATTTCCGGGAAGGTTTACAAGAATATCTCCATTGCGGTTAATGAGCTGTGTTTTTGTTTTATCCTGCCATAGAATATAGCCTTCTGCGTGTTTTGTTGTATCGTTGATATCAATGTTTCCCTGATTTTGTGAAAAGGAAAAAACAGGAAGTGTTAAACAAAAAAACGACAAAATATATAAATGGAATTTCATCTTTATTTGATAAAAATTTCTTTGATAATTTTTCCGTCAACATAATCGGGAATTTCAATTCCCATAGCATTCAAAATTGTTGGCAGTTGCGAAGTCTGTATTATTGGCTCTTTTATTTCGTAGCCTTTTTTTATCCCCGGACCCATAATAATAAATGGAGTCCAGATGCCTTTTGTGTCACTAGGAAGAATTGCTTGTTTGTATCCGGTTACAGGCGAAATTTCAAAATACTTCAAATCTTTACTCATTGCTTCTGTCCATCCATAGCCCGGTTTATTGGATATAACAAGATCACCAACTTTGTCCTTAGGTAAAAATAATTTTTCCTCAACATCTTCCCATTTTGTAATAGAACTAACAGGGCACGTTCCATCCGAATCTTTCAACTCGCTTAAAGCATTGATAACACTGTCTCGTAGCGCATTATAATCTTTTCCTGAAGCACGAATCCATTTGCCATCAAGGCCTTCGGGATTGATATACACGCCAATCATTTGTAAGAAAATGGCATGAGTATTTTTCCAGTCAATTTTAGGAGTCCCGGAAATACTATCGATATCGAATTTCAGAAAACCTTTTGAAGCAAGCAGATTATTTATTTTAACATTTTTATTTTTAGCACAAATACCGTGATCTGAACTGAAAACAATTAGCGTATTGGAATCCGTTGTTTCCATGATTTTCCCCACAATGCTGTCGAGCCTTAAATACATTGCCATAACTTCCTGCATGGCCACAGCGCGCGAAACAGAGTCTGCTTTTGCGTAATGTATGCTATTTGGGTCAATCAGTCCCATCCACCATTTGCTTGTAAGCATCTGATTGGGATTGTAATTGTCGTGAATTACCACATCTGGTTTGTAAACTTTATTTATGTAGGGAACTGCTTTTATATGCCAGGAAAAAGATTTATTCATTTCTTCGAGAAATACTTTTTTATCCTCAGGATAATAAATAAGCTGAGGTGGAAAGTTATCTACAAAAGCAATCATAGGTCCGAGATGTTCTGTAAAATTATTGGCTACAGTATCGGGCTGAGTAATAAATTTATTCAAATTATTAAATACAATTCGTAATCTGTAATCCCCGTTATTATTCAGTTTAATTGCTCTGAACATACAGTCGGTTAAAAACGTTTTACCACCAATATCCAAAAGTACTTTTACCCAATTACTCCATTCACCAGGCTTAACAGAGGCAAGAATGGTTTTATTATCTGTAGAAAAATAGAATTTTGAATAATCTTTAATGTTGTTATTGCTGGTATCTGCAATATAGCATGATATTTTACAACCCCAGGCATTGAGTTCGCTTTCCAACACAGGGCTGTATGAAGAAATGGTTGAAGGAAAAATTTCAGTGGTTTTATTTTCAGTAAATTTTGTAAGTTCTGCGCCTACATTAAATAATTTTATATCGCGATCAGCAATACCTGATTTCAATGTTTTGCTTTCGAAATTTAGCGCTTGCACATCGGCGCCCCATCCGCCCCAGCGTCCGCGTAAAATATAACCATCCTGAATTTCGGGAGGAGTAGAGCCGGGTGTAGTGAGTACAAAAACTTTTTTTCCTACATTTTCCATTATTGTCCAGATTGCAGGAACCTTACGTGATACCGATCGAAAGCCTCCAGCCGAAATAGTGTTTAATTCATAGCCTTCGATGTGCATAGGGCCATCTGCAATGCCGTGTGTTTTCGGGTAAGAGCCGGTAAGGAGTGTGGCGAAATTTACAGGAGTATGTGTAGGGAAAACGGGAATTGAATAGCCATAGGAGCCATTGTCCATCATTTTTTTTATGTTTGGCAATTTGCCTTCCTGAGCCCATTTAAAAAAAGTAAACACATCAGGTTCAGCGCGAACACCATCTGGGATAAACCAATATAATTTTGCTGCTTTTGTACTATTGTCAGTAGTTTGTGCTACTAATCCTGAAGTTATTAAAGCTAGAAATAAAAAAAGGATCAGTTTATATAAATAATTATTTACAGTTAATTGCATAAAAAACAATTTCATAATTTGTATTACAAACATACAAAAATAATGCAAGAAATTTTGAGTCCTTTGTTTAACAGATTAATTTCTGATGATTTTTGCAACCGATATATTGTTGCTGTCAGATATTTTCAATAAATAAATTCCTTGATTGAGGGTGCTGCAATCAATTGTTTTTTCTGTGAACCCAGCATTGCAAAACAGGGAATATTTCAACAAAGATTTTCCAAGTAAATCAAAAAATTCAATTGTAATTTCCTGTTCTTTTTCTGAGGAATAATTAATAAATAAGCTTCCGTTTGTAGGGTTGGGGAAAATTACCAATGAATTGTTTGTTGTGCCTGAAGTTTCAACTCCAACGGAATTTAAAGCTTTTTTTACCGCAGCATAAGCATTTATTTTTCCATAGCCCCATAAATAACTTCCTTGTGCAGGGATAATACCTGTGAAATTATCAGTAATGGCGGTGCTTTGTATAAGATACCTGACCAACGCAGGTGTAAGAGAAGGTGTAGCCTGCAGAAGTAAGGCAACAATTCCTGAAGTCATAGGTGAAGCCATGGAAGTGCCGCTCATCATGGCATAGCAATAGTTTCTTGAATTTACAGCACTTGTATAACAATCCAATACTTCGGTACGATTGACGCCACCGGAATTATAAGTAGTATCATAAGAATTTATTGCAGAAGCAATGGTAAGACCAGGCGCTGCAATATCGGGTTTTGTCGTACTGTCGGCTGCTGGGCCATGACTCGAAAAAGGAGTAAGGTTACCTTCAGCAACATAAGAACTGTAGGAGTAACTTCCGCCATCGATACTTGTGTAATTGATTTTTGAAGCATAGGCTGCGGCTGAGATAGCAGAATGCGATGATGCAAAATCGCTTATGGTCATATTTCTGTTTCCAACAGCATTGCCTGTGATTCCTCCCGCAGTGAAACTACCGTAATAACCAGTGTAATCTTTAACATAACCCATCCACATATTAATAGTTCCATCGGTTCCGGTTATGCTGATCTGCACTTTATTTGTTGTTTTGCTGTAAAAGTCAAAGAAAATTCGCGGCTTTCCGTTAAATTCGGACGCTGAGTTTGTAATGCCAACATAACACGTATCGCCGGCTGAACCAACCAGGCTGTAACTATGAAGGTTTCCATCAGGAACGATGAATCCTGTAGAATTTCCGGAAGTTGATCCGCTAAACAATGTAACTTTTACTTTATAGTTTTTGCCTGCATCGCCCCATAAATCAACCCATGTTTTTTTCTGGCTCAAATATGTTGAAAATCCCACAAAAGTACTTAACACAGTATCAGCGGTTGTAAATGTTTTATTCAGGTGAATGTTATTTATGCCGTTATTTCCCGCTGCGCAAACAAATATTTTTCCTTCTCCTGTGAGTTGATCAAGTGCTTGGCTGAAAAGTGAAGATCCATCGTGTGGGCCCATACTGCAACCCCAGCTAAGGTTTACTACCGCAGGTTTTCCAATACTTTGAGCATAATCATAAATATAATTTATTCCATCAATAATATTTGTCATTCCTGTTGATGTCCATTGGTCGGCATCAGGCTTTATGCCTACAAAAACCAAATCACTTTCGTAAGCCACACCTCTGTATTTATTGTTTGGGCTTCCAATTCCTGAGCCAGCTGCAATTCCTGCGACATGAGTGCCGTGTGAGAAAAAAGCGACATCGGTACCGTCATTGTATAATGAAGTTGAATCTGAAATTTCATTTCCGTAAGTATATCCGTTTGGTGGTGTTCCTGAAGATTTTTGTTCCCAAACTTTTTTCAGGCGAAGCCTTGTACCTGAAGTGTCAAGCAAAGTGGGATGAGAGTAGTCAAATCCTGCATCAATTATTCCAATCACCACATCTTTTCCTGAGAATATTTGCGGGAGATTTATTCCCAGATGTACCGAATCTACTCGTGTATCGTGGCGGGCGCTGTCGAGGTTTACAAATACAGGTTCGTCAAGCTGAAGATAATCAATACCATTTAATTCAAGTATTGATGCAACTATTTCAAAAGGAATTTGAACAGTAATAATATTTCCTGCTTTTGTGCCGATTTTCGAACCAGTTTTTTCAAAAACGGAACTGTTAAACTGATCGTTTACTTTTAGCAGTGCACTGATATAATTATTTCCTGAAACATTTTTTACAATAAATTCGGAAGAAATTATTTTGTTGTTTTTAAGTTTTGAATATTCAGAAATATATTTCAAAGTTTGAGGTGAACATTTTGTTTTGCTTGCTGTTCCTGAGTTTTGAGAATAACAAAATACTGCAACACACAGCAATGTTGCAAGGATAATTGTTTTTTTTATCATAAAATTGCGATTAAATAATGTTTACTTCGGTTTCTAGTTCCACACCGAATTTTGAAAAAACGGAACGTTTAATAAGTTCTGAAAGTTTTTGAATGTCCTTGCCTTTTGCACTACCAAAATTTACAAGAATTAAGGATTGTTCTTCGTGAACACCATAATTTGCAGAAGCATAGCCTTTCCATCCACATTCTTCAATCAACCAAGCAGCGGCAAGTTTAATGTTTTTGTCTTCTTGTTTGAAATGGGCTATGGCAGGATATTTAATTTTAATTTTTTTGAATTGTTCTGGTGAAATAACCGGGTTTTTAAAGAAACTGCCAGCATTCCCGTATTCTTTTGGATCGGGTAATTTGCTTTGGCGTATTTTACTAACAATACTGCTTATATCTTTGATCGAGGGCTCTTGAATTTCGAGAGTTTTTAATTCTCTTTCAAGCGAAGCATAGCTAAAATTAGGAACAGGCTTTTTGTTTAGCTTAAAACTTACAAACAGAATTACAAATTTGTTGCGGGATTCCCGTTTAAAAATGCTGTCGCGATAACCTAATTTACACTCATCTTTCTTAATGGTTTTTAGCCTTGGACAGCTTAGGTCAAAAGCTTCCAATTCAACAAAAGTATCTTTCATTTCCACACCGTAAGCACCAATATTTTGAATAGGACTGGCTCCCACAGTTCCAGGAATTAAAGAGAGATTTTCCAGACC
>JBBQSF010000138.1:0-7254 GCA_038214085.1 Bacteroidales bacterium
TGGTTTGACGAAATTAAATCAATGGGCGAATACAGGGTTTTTGTAATTCAGGACAGTATCAGCAAAGTAGTTGTGGAAGCCGAAAGCAACCTTCAACCTTATATCGAAACAGAGGTTTCTGATCATCGTCTTACTGTTAAAACTCACGACAACCGGAACATCGACAATAGTTTTCCAATTAAAATTTTTGTTTACACTCCCAACATTTCAGCTGTTGAACTCAGCGGTTCCGGAAAAATTACAAGCGATAGCATCAGCAGTACCAGCCTTTATGTTGAACTTTCCGGCTCAGGCGAAATTGATCTGAAAGCCTATTGCAGTAATTTTAAAAGCAAAGTTTCCGGCTCGGGAGACATTACACTTGCCGGTTCAGCAAGCAATTCGGATCATAAAATAAGTGGTTCGGGTAAAATTCATGCTTACTCCCTGATCACATCTTCCTGCTTTGCCGATATTTCGGGATCGGGAAGCATGTATTTGTACGTTACAGATTTTTTGGATGTAAACATCAGTGGAAGCGGAAAAGTATATTATCATGGAAATCCCTCTGTTTCCACACATATTTCTGGTTCAGGCTCTGTAATTAATAACTGAAAATCAAAGAAATTCATGAAATTATTTCAATAATACAAATACTCTTTTTGCTATGAAATTAAAATTATTGATTCTGTTCGCAAGTCTGCTGTTCTGTAATCTTCTTTTTGCACAGGACTCTAAAAGTTCTGCTGGGATAAGAGGAGGATACAGCTTTGGTTTCACATACACCTTGATAACCGACAACAACAAAGAAGCAGAAGCCTTGCTTTCGTTCCGCGACGGAGGTATGCAATGCCACGTTTTTAGTAAAAGATTCAAACCAGTTCTTCTTGAATATTCAGATCATTTTTTTCTGCATTACGGCATTGGCGGACATTTGGGATATACCCGTTGGGAAAAAGGATTTAAAGTAAGCCAAAGCGGATACGATCATTATGAATTCCGCAACTACTTTTCTCCTGTTTTAGGCGCTGATTTCACAGCCACCCTCGAATACCGTTTTTACCGAATACCATTTTCGATTGCAATCGATTACAAGCCATTTTTTGAATTTCCCGGCAGGCACTTTTTCCGCTTGAATCTTTGGGATACTGCATTATGTTTTAAATATAATTTCTAAAAATTTATACTATGAAAAAGACAACATTATTTTTCGCGGCATTTCTATTTTGCTCAATGCTTGGTTATGCTCAAAAAGACAGTTCTTCAACCAAAGAATTTCACACCTTACTTGGCAATAAAAAAGTAAGCCATGGTGTATATCTTGGTTTATCTGCTGGAATAACCCAAATAAATGCACAAGATGCGTTATGCAGTGGCGGAAGGCTCTTGTGGGTAATCAACCACGGTTTTGGAATCGGATTTGGCGGAAATGGCTTTACCACCCAGATTGACAACTGGGATTCACCAAATTCCTATGGCATAAGCGGCGGATATGGGGGCTTGATCCTTGAACCTGTTATTGCTCCACGAATGCCAATTCACTTATCCTTCCCTGTACTCTTTGGCATAGGAGGCGTAGCAAAAACCAGCAACAATTGGGAAAATTTCGATTACAATCCTGAGGATGCTGATGTTTTTTTAATTGCTGAACCAGGTGCAGAATTAGAGCTAAGCCTTGTTAAATTTGTACGAATTGCTTTTGGCACATCATACCGTTTTACAAGAAATGTTCATTTGAGCGGGTATCCATCAGATCTGCTCGACAATTTTAGTGGAAATATTACGATTAAAATCGGAAAATTCTAAGAATCTGTTTAAATTTTATATAAAATTTAACTGTTGTCCGATAAAAAAAATGGAAATGCGTGAAATATCAAGTTAAATAAGGTATCTATGGGTTTTGTAAAAAAAAGGTTGATTTTAATAGTTTTGATGAGTTGATTTTTATCAATTCATCCTTCAGGATTGAGGCAAAGGAAGAAAATAATAAATTTACATCCTTTTAGCTTAAACGTTTTTTTATCGGACATTAATGATAAAATTTTATTATACCCCGTCAATTCGAGTTTTTCTATCGTCGCTTCTCGATAACCGCATACATTTTTGTAATTGATTATTTTTTAAGAGCGGACTCGAAGTGACGATAGAAAAAGTATCGGTATTACGCCGCAGAGCAGCGAGGGCCTAACCTCAAGAGATTAGATCAGCAAGGGTTTCTTTTCGTTTAATAATTATTCTAATACCTAAATACATTTTTTGTATTTTTGTGTCATGAAAGATTCAAACGCCAGAAGTTTGGTTAAAGGAATTAGTTGGAGAATTATCGGAACAATAGATACTTTTTTTTTGGCGTTTCTTATTTTTGGCGATATTGGTAAGGCACTGCCTATTGCTTTAACCGAAATAGCTACCAAAATCATTTTATATTTTCTACATGAGCGGGCCTGGAATTTAATCAGATGGGGGCGCGATCAACAGCATATTGCACATTTAAGAAGTTTAGCAAAAGGAATCAGCTGGCGTTTTTTTGGTTCTATTGACACCATGATCATTTCTTGGTTCTATACCGGAAATCCTCTTGGTGCTTTTACCATGGGAGCCAGTGAAGTGCTTACCAAAGTATTTTTGTTCTATGTGCACGAAAGATTGTGGACACTCATAAAATGGGGTCGTATTTTTATCACTATTCCAGAAAAAGTAACACTTTCAAAATAAAAAACTGAAACAATTCAAATTTATTTTTTTTCACAGTTTTTTTTTAAAAAACGCTGTCGAAAATATATTTTCACAATTATAAGTATAACATTTTTTTATTTTCTAAAATTGATTAATTTTGCCGACCTTTTAGAAATCAATCACTAACAATTATATATCCAAATAATATGAAAGTTTATCAAACCAGTGAAATCAGAAATGTTGTACTCATCGGCGGTGCAAAATCAGGGAAAACTACTCTTAGCGAATCAATGCTGTTCGAAGGTGGCGTTATTTCACGTCGCGGAAGTGTTGATGATAAAAATACTGTTTCCGACTATCGCGAAATTGAGCTCGAGCGTCAGAATTCAATCTGCTCCACGCTTATGTATGCAGAATTTGAAGGGAAAAAAATCAATATAATTGATGCACCTGGCTTTGATGATTTTGTAGGCGAAGTAGTTACCGGTCTGAAAGTTTGCGATACTGCTATCATGGTGGTTAATGCACAGAACGGCGTTGAAGTTGGTACTGAAATTACTTGGAGATATACAACCAAACACCAATCGCCAGTTATTTTTGCATTGAATCAGCTCGATCACGAAAAGGCAAATTTTGACGAATCCCTGCGCCAGTTAAAACAATATTTTGGAGATAAGGTTACCGTTATTCAGTATCCGGTTTCTACAGGAGCTTCTTTCAACAGCGTTATCGACGTAATGAAAATGAAGATGTTCAAATTTACTCCGGGTTCCAACAAAATGGATATTGTTGAAATTCCTGCCGAAGAAAAAGCGAAAGCTGAAGAACTTAATGCCAAATTAATTGAAGCGGCTGCCGAAAGCGATGAAAGTTTAATGGAAAAATTCTTCGAAGAAGGCACACTTACTGACGAAGAACTTATCAAAGGTTTGAAACAGGGTTTGATCAAAAGAGATCTTTATCCTATTCTTTGTGTTTCTGCAAAACAAGATACTGGCGTTGCCCGAATGATGCAGTTTATCAATGATTTTGTTCCTGCACCTAACGAAGTTGCCCCTGAAAAAACAACCGAAGGAAAAGATATTATTTGCGATTCAAAAGCATCTCCCGTAGTATTTGTTTTCAAAACAGCTTTGGAACAACACTTAGGTCAGTTATTATTTTTCAAACTTGTTGCAGGCGAAATCTCTGAAGGTATTGATATGATCAATGCTGGAAATTCATCTAAAGAACGTTTGTCGCAGTTGTTTGCCATTGCCGGAAAAAACCGTACAAAAGTTGAAAAGATTTGTGCTGGTGATTTAGGAGCCACAATCAAACTTAAAGACACATACAACGGAAATACATTACTTGCTTCAAAAAGTTCTAATGAAATAGTAGCTCCTACTGATTTCCCTTCTCCTAAATTCAGAACAGCAGTTAGAGCCAAAAATCAGGCAGATGAAGAAAAACTTGGATCATTGCTAAAAGCAGCAAAGGAAGAAGATCCAACGCTTTTAGTTGAACATTCTCTCGAATTAAAACAAATTATTGTTCAGGCTCAAGGTGAACTTCAGATGACAGTACTGAAATGGAAAATAGAAAACCTCGATAAAATTGAAATCGAATATTTTGCACCCAAGATTCCTTACCGCGAAACCATTACCAAACCTGCAAAATCAATGTACCGTCATAAAAAACAATCAGGTGGTGCCGGTCAGTTTGGTGAAGTACACATGATGATTGAACCTTATTACGAAGGCAAACCAGATCAAACAGAATTCCCTATACGCGGACGCGATGAGATAAACCTAAACTGGGGTGGTAAATTAATGTACCATAACTGTGTTGTTGGTGGAGCAATTGATGCACGCTTTCAACCTGCAATATTAAAAGGTATAATGGAAAAAATTGACGAAGGTCCATTAACAGGCTCCTATGCTCGCGACATTGTTGTAAGCATTTATGATGGAAAAATGCACCCTGTTGACTCGAACGAAATTTCGTTTAAACTTGCAGGTCGTAATGCTTTTAAAGAAGCTTTTAAAAATGCTGGTCCAAAAATTCTCGAACCTATTTATGATGTTGAAGTAGTTATGCCATCGGAACGCATGGGTGATGTTATGACAGACTTACAGGGTCGCCGTGCAATTGTAATGGGAATGGACAGCGAAGGTTCCTATCAGAAAATTCGGGCAAGAGTTCCTTTAGCCGAAATGAACCGTTATTCAACTGCATTGAGTTCGATAACCAGCGGCCGGGCAAGCTACGGAATGAAATTTGCCGATTATCAGCCAGTACCTGCCGATGTTCAGGAACAACTGCTTAAAACTTACGAAGCAGAACATAAGGACGAAGAATAGCATTCTCTTAATATGTATATTAAACCGCTTCCGTTTTGAGGCGGTTTTTTTTATCGATAACATAAATTAAAAAAAGAAATATTATAGCAAAAAAATAAGTTAACCCAATATTTGATTTTGCCTGGATTTAT
This sequence comes from Bacteroidales bacterium, assembly GCA_038214085.1. Taxonomy (GTDB): domain Bacteria; phylum Bacteroidota; class Bacteroidia; order Bacteroidales; family CG2-30-32-10; genus JBBQSF01. Next base: position 5,129 of record JBBQSF010000138.1, read on the forward strand.
ATTCGAGACACATATCCTGAAAAAAATAACATATCGTAAGTAATTCAATGCGTGTTAAAGTCATTCTATATTATTGTATTTCACATTATTACAACAATATTTTTTTATAAATTGCATTGTTTATCTATCTTTTTATCAAATTTAGTTGTATAGTATAGCCGCATGTCGATACGTGTTATACGTATAGACATACGTGTAATACGTATTTTGAAATTAATTTGCCCCAAACCCTTGACAAACGGCTGATTTATGCGTACATTCATCCCTTGAAACAACCAAACTGAAGCACTATGAATGCAAAATTTACCTTTATAGCTAAGATATTTATTGTTTTAGCATTATTTATTCTTCGATTAGCAGAAATTCGCATTTACAAGCCAATTATTTAAAGATCACTTAATCTTAAATTCAACTAAATCCTGAATTGTATTAATAAACTATTAGAGGTGGAATTGAACTTAATATTTAAATAATTTGAACAGACTGATTTGAAAAAGATTTGAAAAATAAAAAATAATCATAAACTTATGAAAACTAAATTTAGACTATTATTTTGTTTAATTGTCGCAGCACATTTGGCTTTTATACAATTTCCTTCATTTGCTGTAACCGCTTACCCCTATCCCATCGAATTTACCCAGCCAGATGGCAGTAAAATTACTATCCAACTTAAAGGCGATGAAAAAATTCATTGGGCGGTTACTACAGATGGATACACCCTACTGTTTGATAGCACTGGGACTTATCAATATGCTATGCTCAATAGCCAAAATGATTTAGTGCCCTCTGGCATTAAAGCGAATAACTTAGAACTTAGAAACTTTGATGAAGTTTATTTTCTTGAAAATACACCTAAGGCACTATCCTATTCTAAAACACAAATTAGTATTTTTAAGCAAATATGGAATCTTACCAGCAACCCCGCTAAACTGGGTGGGTTTCCAACAACAGGTACACGAAAATTTCTTATGATTCTTGCGAATTATAGCAATACGGCTCCTACATATACGCAAGCAATGTTTAACAATTATATGAATCAGGTCAATTATAATGGAACAGGAAGTTTCAGAGATTATTTTATTGAAAACTCTTATGGACAATTAATTGTTAATACAACTGTTACTGTTTGGGTTACGCTTACGAATCCACATAATTATTATTCCACTTCAAGTAATGATTCTCCAAATTGGGTAAAGATGGTTTATGATGCCATAGTTGCAGCTGACCCCCTTGTTGATTATTCACAGTACGATAACAATGGTGATGGCGTTGTTGATGGTGTGGCAGTTATTCACCAAGGAATGGGGCAGGAAGAATCTGGAAGCATTAATGATGTGTGGTCACATAATTGGAGTCTTATTTCTGCAGGCTATTCAGCTGCTGCAAGAACTTTTGACGGGGTAAAGGTTGATCCTTATACCACTCAACCCGAATTAAGTAGTTCAGGTATGGGAACTATTGGAGTAATGTGTCATGAATTCGGGCATAACCTTGGTGCTAATGATTATTATGATACTGATTATGCCACAGGCGGTCAATACGATGGCACAGGCGATTGGGATTTACAGGCAGGTGGTTCATGGAATGGAAGTCCTGCCGGTTCATCACCTGCGCACTCAAACGCATATACCAAAACTGCTGTTTATCTTTGGGCAACGGCACAATCACTTACTGCAGGTTGCAATATGACTTTATACAATACTGCTCAAAATTCAAATAGTTTCTATAAAATAGCCACCAATACTGCTAATGAATATTATCTTTTAGAAAACAAACAACAAGTGGGTTTTGATTCTTATCTCCCAGGTCATGGAATGATAATATATCATGTAAGCGCAACGGTTACTTCACCAATAAATGCAGCTCATCCAAATAAAATGTATATAGTTTCCGCAAATGCACCCGTAGCACAACCCTTTACAGCGGCAACACCTTCCCAATATGGAACGACAAATAGTTCCAGTTGTCCATATCCTGGTACAGGAAGTGAAACATCATTTACAGATTTGACTATACCTTGTTCAAAATCATGGGCTGGTGTTAATACAGCCAAACCAATTACGAATATTTCTGAAAACACAACTTTAAAAACAATTTCATTCACATTTAATGGCGGACCAGGTTGT
>JBBQSF010000139.1:0-7245 GCA_038214085.1 Bacteroidales bacterium
TTGAAGTTGTATTGTTAGAAATATTTTGGTTGTTGGTATTTACATTGTTAGTGATTTGATTGGTAGTTACGGCAACAGTTTTTACAGTATCTTTAACATTAGCCTGATTAATAATACTGTTTACTTTTGAAGTGATATCAGTGTATTCATTCTCACCTTTTTTAAGTAAAAGCTTTGCATAGGTATTTGATTTTTTTATTGCTACATAGGACAATGCGGCATCCTCTTGTGTTTCAAAACCCTTAAGGCTCACGCGCCAATTCCCCGAGCTGGTCTGACCTAAAAGCATTGCTTCCGGAAATCCTTTACCCTTATATTTTTCAATATTATCTTTTGCAAGTTTTTTTGTTTTATAATTTCCCGAAATAATAAAATACTTCTTTTCAGATACTGTATTGGTGTTGGTATTGTTATTTGAATTGGAATTATTTACATTTGTTGTACTGATATTATTTGTTTTTGTTGTATTGTTATTGTTAACCGAATTGCTTTTGGTTTGAACTGTTTGATTAGAAGAATTTATTTTAGTATTTTCTTTAATTTGTTTTGATGATGAATCTTTAATTTTATTGTTTTTCACATAATACACAGCATTCAGTGAATCCAAATTAGGTTTCACCCAATCAACATACTCTTCTTTTTTTCCGAATTTATAGGTTAAAGTAACCTTTGTATATCCGTAGCGATCATTGTACAAAGAATTGCCAACGAATGCATCCATGTTGTCAGTATTTGCAAGATGGAGTTGTGTTTCTATACCAATATCAAATTTTTCATCAGCTTTAAATTTAAAACCGATACCCAATGGCAATGTTAATGTATTTTTTGAAGTGGTTTTACTTCCAATAGAATCATATCCCCAAGAATTAATATAAGCATCTTCATCAATAGATCTCAACTGTGAATTAAAAAACATAATGCCGCCACCAATAAAAGCATAAACATTTATTACCTTAGCATTTCGAGGGTAAAACCCAATGAGATTGTCCAGATTTACCGAAGCCATAAGATCAACTTCCTTAAAAGTGTTGTTGAAATATTTATTCATGTCCGAATTTGAGCCGGAAAGACCTCCGAGCGTTAGGTTTGCTTTGGCTCCAAAAATCTGATTAATACTTTTCGCAACTTCAATGGTGAAACCAGTATTTGTTTTGCGGAATTTATCTTCGGGAGAATATTTTATCTGCCTGATATCACCGTAATATTTTAAAACACCAAAATGCATTCCACCGCTCCATGTGTTATAATTAGAGGTGTTAACAGACTGCGACTTTAATGAAAGCGCTCCGGGAACAAATAAAATTAAGAAAAATAAAAATCTGAAAGTTGATTTCATCAGGAAAATTTACAATTACAAATTTACACAATTTTTAATAACAGTTCAGGTACTTTTTTTTATTGGGTATTAATTTCAACTGATATTTTTGAAATAATTACTTTAGCAAATAAAAAAACATGCTCAATAACCGCCAATTGTTTTACTCCTATCTTGCACAAACAAGTGAAGACCCTGCCGCTATTGAAATTGAACGGGCTGAAGGATTGTTTTTATATGGCCCCGACAAAAAAAGATACATTGATTTAATTGCAGGTATATCTGTTGCTGGTAGCGGACACCGGCACCAGAAAGTTCTTGAAGCCATAAACAATCAATTGGATAAATATTTACATGTAATGGTTTATGGAGAATTTATCCTGACACCACAGGTTATGCTTGCAGATAAATTAACAAGGCTTTTGCCTGAAAATTTAAACAATGTTTATTTTACAAATTCAGGTGCTGAAGCCGTTGAAGGAGCGCTGAAACTTGCAAAAAGATTTACCGGTCGTCATGAAATTATTTCATTTAAAAACGCTTACCATGGCAGCACACACGGTGCTTTGAGTGTAACCGGCAACGAATCGCTCAAACAATCATTCCGCCCGCTTTTGCCTTCAATAAAACATTTAAATTTCAATAATTGTGTCGAACTCGACCAGATCAGCGCAAAAACTGCCTGTGTTATTGTTGAACCCATTCAGGGGGAAGCAGGATGTATTCCTTCTTCACAAGAATTTATGACAAAATTACGCTCCAGATGCAGCGAAACAGGAACTTTACTCATTCTTGATGAAATACAAACTGGGATGGGAAGAACTGGAAAAATGTTTGCATTTGAGCATTATGAAATCATTCCTGATATTTTACTTTTGGCAAAAAGTCTGGGAGGAGGTTTGCCTTTAGGAGCATTTGTTTCTTCAAAAAAAATCATGCACAGCTTAACAAACAGACCAATACTCGGTCATTTGACTACTTTTGGCGGCAACCCTGTATCTTGTGCTGCAGCATTGGGAAACCTAGAAGTAATTTCAGAAATAGGACTCATTGATTCTGTTTCAGAAAAAGAAAATTTATTTCGCGAACAGCTCATACATCCAAAAATTAAATCAATTCACGGCAAAGGTTTGCTTCTTGCAGTAGAGTTTGAGAATTTTCAAACAAACCTTAATGTAATTAAACAAAGTGCTGAAAAAGGTCTGCTCAGCGATTGGTTTTTATTTGCAGATAATTGTATGCGAATTGCACCTCCGCTTATCATTACCGATGAAATAATTATAGAAGCTTGCACAATCATCAAATCTTGTTTGTAAATTTGTAAAAAAAAAATAATGGAACAAAGAAAATTATTCATGGAAGAAGCCATAAAGCTGGCAGTAGAAAATGTAAAATCTGGAAACGGCGGTCCTTTTGGCGCTATTATCGTTAAGAACGGCGAAATAATTGCCCGCGGTACAAACCTTGTTACTACCGCCAACGACCCCACAGCACATGCTGAAATAGTTGCCATTCGTGAAGCTTGCAAAAAACTGGATTCATTTCAGCTCGACGATTGCGAAATATATACCAGTTGTGAGCCTTGCCCCATGTGTCTTGGCGCAATTTACTGGGCACGCCCGAGCAAAATCTTTTTTGCCGCAACAAAAGAAGATGCTGCAAAAGCAGGATTTGATGATTCATTTATTTATCAGGAAATTCCTCTTAATATTGAAAACAGAAGCATCCCCACAGAAAATTTAAAACCCGGTTCTTCTGCAGACCCATTTGTTGCATGGAAAACAAAATCAGATAAAATCGAATATTAACACGCATATTTCTGTTTATGAGCAAAAACGCAGATCCAAATTTCAAAAACTACAAATTCAAGGAGCTTAAAGTTTACTGTTCCGATGAATGGCTTGCAAATTCAGAGAAAAAATACAGAAAAGTTTTCGACAAGCAGGAGACTACTTATATACGTTCGGAATTTCAGTTTTTTAATAAACTTTTCGATGAGGAATCATGGAATGCGAAAATTAATCTAAAAGCCATCGCCCTTGATGGCAAGAATGAAAAGGAATTATGCAACCTTGAAGAAAACAAGACTATTGATATTGGCGAAAATGTTGTGATTTATCGCGATGGCTGGGGCAATGAAAAACCCGGAAGCTACTGGACTAAGGGAGATTATTTATGGCGTGGCTTTGTGGACAATGAGCAAATTGGTGAAACTAAATTCCACGTTGAAGATATTGGTTTGGTTACTTCAGAAACGAATCCCTATTTTTCTCTTGAATCCATAAAACTCTTCAAAGGTCCGTTTGAAATACCCAAGAAAGAAGACCGCAAATACCTTGTGAAATTTAATTCTAACGATACACAATATGTTTGGGCAGAACTTAAAGTGAAAGTGGCTACAAAAAAAGACTATTTCTACGAAGTGTTTTATAATTTCTACAATAACAAAGGCCAGATGAAAGGATCTACCGACAGTTACGGGTTCATGGAGTCGGGTAACGAAAATGAGATATTCAACTTTACGGCCGGCTGGGGAAACGAAAAACCGGGAACATGGAAACCAGACAACTACCGCTTGGATATTATTTTTATGGACACACTCATTGCTTCTGTATCTATTGAAGTGGGTGACTCAGAAGTTGAAGGTGTACCTGATTTTCAGAAAAGTATTCCTGCAATAATATTGGAAAACAAAGCCATAGTTGCTGATCCCGAAGAAACCATTGAACAGGTAATTGCCCGTCTGGATGAGCTCATTGGACTAACAGACATTAAAGTTAAAATTAAAGAGCATATCAAATATCTTGAATTTGTTAAACTTCGCAAAGAAAAGGGATTTCAAGACAATGATAAAATGAGTTTGCACAGTGTTTTTACTGGAAATCCAGGAACAGGGAAAACTACTGTTGTAAAATTACTTGGGAAAATATATCAGAAAATGGGGCTGCTTTCAACTGGAAAAGTTTCTGAAGTTGACCGTTCAGAACTTGTTGGTGAATTTATAGGCCAAACTGCGCCAAAAGTTAAAGCACTTATTGATGATGCCCGGGGTGGAATTTTGTTTATTGACGAAGCTTATATGCTTTCTCGTGGCGACAATGATTCAAGAGATTTCGGCAAGGAAGTTATTGAGGTTTTGCTCAAGGAAATGTCCGATGGCAAAGGAGATATTGCAATCATGGTTGCAGGTTATCCTGCGGAAATGCAGCATTTTATCGACTCAAATCCTGGTTTGCGTTCACGTTTCAATTACTTCTTCCATTTCGAAGATTATCTGCCCGAAGAATTACTGCAGATAGCTGATCAGGCTGCTTCTAAGAGAGATCTCACACTAACAGAACCTGCCCACAGTTTAATTTATGAAATGCTGATCGAAGCTTATAGGAATAGAGATAAAACATTTGGAAATGCCCGTTACGCTTACTCCATAATTGACGAAGCCAAAATAAATCTTGGACTGAGATTAATGAATAATAATGATGTAAAAAATCTCACCAACGAAATACTTTCTACCATTGACTTGACTGATGTTCAGAAAATTTTTGCTTTAAAACAGAAAAGCAAACTGGCATTAAAAGTTAACGAAATCCTTTTGAGAGAGGCATTACAAGAGCTTCACTCTTTGGTGGGAATAAAAAACATAAAAGATGATATTACCGAACTTATTAAACTCGTAAGATATTATCATGAAATTGGAAAAGATGTTTTAAATAAAGTTTCGCTTCATGCCGTTTTTCAAGGAAATCCGGGAACTGGTAAAACCACTGTTGCACGTATAATCGGAAGAATATATAAAGCTCTTGGACTGCTGGAACATGGCCACGTTGTGGAATGTGGGCGCGAAGCTCTGGTAGCCGGTTATATCGGACAAACTGCAATAAAAACAAAAGCCCTTATTGATCAGGCCAAAGGGGGAATTTTATTTATTGACGAGGCATACGCACTTTCTAATAGTTATGAAAACGATTTTGGCAAAGAAGCTATTGAGATTCTTTTAAAAAACATGGAAGATATGCGAGGCGTACTTTCCGTGATTGTTGCCGGTTATCCTGAAAATATGGAAAAATTCCTTACTTCAAATCCAGGATTAAAATCACGATTCGACAGAACATATCAGTTTAGCGATTATTCACCTGAAGAGCTTTATGAAATTGCCCTTACGATGCTTTCTGCAGAAGGACTTTCACCTGATGAACAAGCTACAACTCACCTGAATTTATATTTCAGTGAATTATTTAATATCAAAGATAAGTTTTTTGGCAATGCCAGAGCGGTAAGAAATGATATGGCTGAAGTAGTGAAAAACCAAAACCTTAGAATGGCTGCACTTCAACCCGAAACCAGAACTCCTGCAATGATACGGACAGTATATATTGATGATGTAAAAGAACTTGAAATTGCTACGAACAAACAAGCGCGTGGCAGTGTGGGTTTCAGGTTGGGAGGAAATTGATTGGCAAAACGCAAAATGGAAAACAAAACATTTTTTTACTTCTTATTATTTATTTTAATTCTTTTTGCATGCAAGAAATCAGAAAATCAGATTCAAAATGCTGATGCAAAAAAGCCATTTGAAAATATTGTTCTTTTCGTAGAAACTACTTATGGAACGGACACTTCGTACGCTGCAAAACAAATAATTGACCGACTGAAAATTGATTCTATAAACACTTTTATTCTCGACGATGTAAAGAGGAAAATCCATTTTCTACTTCCTAAAATAAAAGCCAGAACTTGTTCCTCAACCATGCTGACAAACCTTTCAGAAAATCAAATTTTGATAACGGATATTGAACATCTGGAACCTAAATATAGCACGGCAAGAATTGATTCAATAGATTTTTTTGACAATCCTGAAAAATATCCTTTTCAGTTCTTAATTTCTGAGGGCAGAGAAACCAGAAAACAGATTACGTTGTTTAATTTAACTGGAGTTACAGCAATTGCGCGGGGCGTTTACAATGCCATTGAAAAAATCGGAATTGATTCGTTAATAAACAATATAAAACCTTATTTTGATGAAGCGGATATTGTTCATATTTCTAATGAAGTTAGCATTGCAGAAAATTGTCAGTGCGTTGCGAAAACATTGAGGTTCTGCAGCAAAAGGGAACATTTTGAAATTCTCAACAAATTGCATTGTAATGTTGTTGAACTTACAGGGAATCACAATCGCGATTATGGCGATAAAGCTTTTATGGAAACACTTAACTGGTATAAGAAAAATAAAATTAAAACATTCGGAGGCGGTGCGAATCCTGAAAATGCAAACACACCACTTGTATTAATTCTTAAAGATAGTTCCCGCCTGGGTTTAATTGGATTTAATGAATTTTGCCCATTATCCGAATGTGCTGATAATCCAGGCGAATGCGGAGCAAATCGTTACGACAGTGCAAAAGCAAAGGTTGTTCTTGCAAAAATGAAAAACGATTTACATTGCAGTTATATCATTGCATCCGTTCAATTCGGCGAATCCGATACTTACTACCCAACAGGTACACAGAAAAAGATTTGTAAATTTTTATCAAAAAACGGAGCCGATTTGGTTTATGGTTCGCAGGCACATCAAGTGCAAGAGATAGAATTTATTGACAATAAACCTGTTTTTTATGGTTTGGGAAATTTTATTTTCGACCAGCTTCATAAAACCGGATTGCGACAGGGTTATTTTTTGCAGTTGTATTTTTTTAAAGGAAAACTGATTCAGGCACGTCCGGTTTTTACATGGATGGGAAATGACTTGCGATTGAAGGTTTTAAAAGGAATGCAAGCCAATGAGATTAAAAAGGAAATTCTGAAATATCAAAATAATTAATTCTGAAAATATCCACTTTCTTTAATTGTTAGTGATAAATACCCGCCAGAACAAAATTTTACCCAGCCATATTGTGCATTCAGAGTATTCAGTTTTAAAGCAAGATATCTGT
>JBBQSF010000140.1:0-7231 GCA_038214085.1 Bacteroidales bacterium
AATACTGGAACCACTCCCGGAATTTCTTCGGAAGAAGCCATTTTTAAAGCCATTGCATACACAGGTGCTTCCTCATACATGTGGGAAAACACACAAGCGCAAACCATTTTGAAACAACAAAAAAACAATCCGAATGCCACCTATTACCCAACAGCAGCTCTTATGTTTGTAGATCCGAAATGCTCCGGAATGGCAGCAAATTATAAGCTTGCCTACCAGATTGATATTTTTGCCGAAGCACCCATGAGCCGCAAATATGTTTTTGTGGATGCACAAACAGGAGAAATTCTTTTCACAGAAAACCGCATCAAAACTACTGATGTAACTGGCACTGCTGTTACAAAATATGCAGGAACACAAACCATATATACTGATTCTGTTTCTGCTGGTTTGTACCGTTTACGCCAGACAGTAACCGGCGGCGGCGTAGAAACCTACAACATGCAAAAAGGCACCAATTACGGTCTTGCAGTTGATTTTACCGACACTGACAACTACTGGAACAACGCAAATGCCAATCAGGACGAAGCTGCTACCGATGCTCATTTTGCTGCTACCGAAACGTATGAATATTATTTCCAGAAATTCGGAAGATTAAGCTACGACAATGCAGATGCAAAGCTTATCAGCTATGTGCATTACGATAACAATTACGCAAATGCATTCTGGAACGGCAGTTACATGACTTACGGCGACGGTGATGGCACTTCATACTCTGCGCTCACTTCCATTGATGTTTGCGGCCATGAAATTACGCATGCTGTGGACGAAAATTCCGCAAATCTTATTTATCAAGATGAAATGGGTGCAATGAACGAAGGTTTCAGTGATATTTTTGGAACTGCAATTGAATTTTTTGCAGATCCTGCGCATGCCAACTGGACTATTGGTGAAGCGTTTGACCTTACGGGAACTGGTTTCCGCTCATTAAGCGATCCAAAATCTGCACAACTTCCGGATACCTATCACGGACAATACTGGCTCTTTAACGATGTGTTTGACAATGGCGGAGTTCACACCAATTGCGGCGTTTTAGCACATTGGTTTTATATTATGAGCGAAGGAAAAGTTGGAACCAACGATATTGGAAATGCTTACAATGTTGTAGGAATGGGAATGGATACTGCAGCGGCTATAGCATACCGCGCTTTAACTGTTTACCTTGTACCTTCGTCGCAATATGTTGATGCACGTCAAGCAATGATTTGGTCGGCAGAAGATCTTTACGGACATTGTTCTCAAGCTGCTATCACTGCATCCGAAGCATGGTATGCCGTAGGAGTTGGCTTCCCAATTTCAGATTACGATCTTTGGATGAGCGAAATTACTTCTCCTGTAACTGCCTGTGGATATGGGTACGAAGAAATGATTCAAGCTCGATTGATTTACAATGGCTGTATGGCAAATTATGTTGTAGGTGATACTATTCCGGTGAGCTACAGAATAAACGGAGGTGCAGCAGTGAATGATACACTTATTCTTACAAGCGATTTGCACGGCGGTGATACGCTTGATTTTACATTTCCTACACCAGCCAATTTCCCTGCCATTGGAGTTTATACTATTGATTGCTGGGTTTCTGCAAACCACGATAATCAAAGCGGAAACGACAGTATTGTTGGATATCAGTTTGAAAACAAAATTCAACAGAACATCGATATGGGCGTAAGCAACATCACTTCACCTGTTTCCGATTGTCACCTCACCAATGAAGCCGTAACTGTTGAAGTTAAATTCTTTGGCTGTGATTCAATACCTGCTGGTCAGCCCATTGTTCTAGCATACCGTGTTAATAGTGGAAGTCCCGTTCGCGATTCAATAACTATTCCCCATGTACTTTACCCTTTAGATGTTTTTACACACACGTTTACTGTTCCAGCAAATCTTAGTGCCTCAGGAATATATACTTTGGAAGCATGGACAGAATATTTACCCGATACCCTTACTACAAATGATAAATTCTCAGGATACTCGGTTAAAAATCCGTTGGCACTTTCATCTGACACTGTAGGATTTGAAGAAAGCAACCTGATGAGTATGATTAATATTCAAACCACTCATTATTCTAATGCTTTTACTTCTAATGCTGCTCATAACACAGGCACCAAAGGGTTTCAAATGACTGGTGGAAATGCAATGGACTACATCAACTTGCTTGAGTTTCCAAGCGGTTCAAACACATGGCAGATTAATGAATTTTTATCTGCAAAAATAAGTTTCTGTGTGGATGCAAGTGCATGGTCAACCTGCAATATGCGTCTTGATTTAAAACAAACACATGGTGGAGATTTGTACACGCAATATCTTGGTGCTGGAGATTATACTATTGCAAGCAATTTCAGAGTAATGGCCAACGGAACACAGATAGGAGGAACTTACAATCCAACAACTCCCAAGAACGATCCTTATTTAACACATTACATTAATCTTGATTCTTACGCAGGTACCAAATTCACTGTAACGCTTGAAACCAGAAATATTTCAAAGGATACTGTTATTTTCTTTATACCATTTGTGCTCGACAATGCTTATGTAGATAATGTATGTTTCAGCGAGCAATCGCAGCAAGGTATTGAAGATAACAGCATGCTTAATTTAACAAGCGTTTACCCGAATCCATTTAACGATGAATTCAGTATTAAATACGATACCGATGGCAACGAACAGCTTACCATAACAGTTGCAGATATTGTTGGAAATATTGTTTACACGGGCAATTACAATGTGTCAAGCGGATCAAACCGAATCAATTTAAATATGCAAAATCAACCTGCTGGGGTTTATGTTCTCAACATCAGCAATGGAAAAGCCAATGCCAACCGAAAATTGGTGAAACAATAATTACTTTGTAAGTAACATTAATTTTTCAAAGACTTCCCCTACAATTTGTGGGGGATTTTTTTTGGGATCGCCCCAAACAAGCCTATTCGTATCGGTTTTTGTTACAAGAGAAATATACGAACTCATGTTGTAAGGATTATTGATAGAGAGTTTGGAAATTCCTGCGTTTGAAACTGTTTTAAATAATTCTTTGCATTGTTTTGCTGGAAGGAGCTTCACAAATGTTTCACTGTTCACTTTGTGATCAATTTTATATAAATTACCCGTGTTATCAAGTTTGTATGCATCGTATTTTCCAGTAAAGCCGCCGCCCTTTCCAAATTCGATAGCGGTAAATTCTTTTCTATAGTCGTGACACGAAAATAAAATTAGTGTTATTGTTGTCAACAAATAAATTTTCATTTTTTAAATTGATTAAAAATACCGATTACTTTAATTGCTTCATTCAATTTACCTTGGGGTACCGGGACATTTACCGAATACTCTTCACGCCGTCCGTACTGAACTAAAGCCGAATAAGTAAAAACAAGTATAGTATCATTTTCTTCAAGCATTACCCTTTCAAACCGAGCAGACAAGCCCTGCCAAATATGAATTGAGCCATTCAAATAAATTCCGCTTGGTGCAATAATGGCTTCGCCTATTCTCTTTTTATTTCTTCTGTATGGCACAATATAGCTCAACCATGCCGACAAAAACATGATTAATGTCATACACAAAAATAAAACAATCATAAAAGGCAATGCATCATCCAAAATAAATCCCATTATTAAAAAAACGACAAACATAATGGATGTGATTAATGCAAATATCCCCCAGCTTTGCGCTTTTCTTCTTTTAAATTCTTCCTCAGTGTATTGAGCCCATTCGCTGCCGGTATAAGTCCAGTGCACAATCGTATTTTTTCCAGAAACAATTTCGTTAAATCGCTTTGCACGTTTAAAGAAAAAAGGTGTTACTATTAAACCTGTTATAAACATTAATGCGCCAACAAAAACCATGGCTCCTCCCCCGTTCATGATATCAATTTCAGCAACAAACGGCAATATCATACATAATAAAAATAAAAGTGTTACAAATAACCATGCATAAGCATAAGATTTTTGTTTATTACGGGGCTTTGAGTATGAAAGCAAAGGAACAGATTCATTATGAGACCTTGCACTTTCAATTTTCACAGCAAGTCCGCATTTATGACAAAATCCAGCGCCTTCTTTATAGGTGGTTCCGCATTGCTGACAAAAAAACATTTTAATTAATTTATTATTTACGATTAATTCAATGCTAAGTTAAAATTTTTTCTTAAAATAACTGCTTCGCAAAGCCCAATAAGAGTTGCCGACTCCTATACCAATTGCAGCACCCAGTAATGCACCACAAATCACATCACCCGGAAAATGCACTCCAAGATATATTCTGCTGTAGGACACAATTGCAGCCCAGAACAGTATCAAAGGTGTAAAATAGCGCATGGTTTTACCAAGAATTTTCACCATAAATAATGCAATAGCAAACACATTAGCTGCATGCGAGGAAACAAACCCGAATTGTCCTCCACATTCGCCATTAATAAGATGAAGCTTTGCAGAAATCTCAGAATCGTGACACGGGCGCAAACGTTCAAAAACATCTTTAAACAAATGTACTGAAGACAAATCGCTCAACGCAATTAAAAATCCTACGGCAATAATTATAAACCAGGTTTCTTTACGATACTGGCGGATAATTAAAAAAATTAGAAAAAGATATAAAGGAATCCAGATAAAACGGTCGCTTAACCAATACATGATTGGGTCGAAAAAAGGAGAATGGAGGCCATTTAAAAACAGCATCAATTCCTTGTCCCACGCGATTAATTGTTCTATCATCCGGATTAATAATATTTGCAAAAGTAGCTAATCTTTTTTAAATGCTTTTTTCCAGATCGGAAATGAACTTATCCACAAATTCTTCTTTTGTAGCCCAGGATGTTACCAAGCGGATAACAGAAGTATTATCCTCATTTTTTTTCCACACATAAAACCCAAACTGCTTATTTAATCTTTCAATTAATTCGTTTGGCAAAACTGGAAAAATTTGATTCGATACCGGTTCAATTAAAAATGAATGCCCTGCTTTTTTAATGCCTTCGGCTAGCTTCAACGCCATTGCATTTGCATGTTTGCCCATTTCAAAAAACAAATTATTTTTAAATAATTCCAAAAACTGAAGCCCGAATATTCTGCCCTTGGCTAATAATGCACCTTTTTGTTTCAGATAAAATCTAAAATCAGCTTTAAGTTTATCATTGTTTATTACTATTGCTTCGCCCAGTAAGGCGCCATTTTTTGTTCCACCAATGTAAAAAACATCAACCAGTTTAGATAAATCTGCAAGTGAAAGATCATTTTGTTTTGAGGTTAATGCAGAGCCAAGGCGGGCGCCATCAAGATATAAAAACAAATCGTTTTGCTTGCAAAAATCCGAAATGCTTTCCAATTCTTTTTTACTATAAATACTTCCAATTTCAGTTGAATTTGAAATAAAAACCAATTTTGGTTTTACCATGTGCTCGTCGGTATGCGCATCTATAACAGATTTAATTTGTTGCGAATTCAATTTGCCGTTACTGGTTTCAATAAGATTTACTTTATGTCCGGTGGCTTCAATTGCTCCCGTTTCGTGCACTGCGATATGCGCTGTACTAGCTGCAATAACAGATTCGTGCGGTTTTAATGCCGACGAAATCACAATTAAATTTGCTTGTGTTCCGCCCGAAACAAAATGAATATCGGCATCCTGATTTTGGATTTGCTTACGAATTAAATTTGCTGCCTCAATGCAAAACTGGTCTTCGCTATATCCTTCATCCTGTATAAGATTTGCACGACTTAAGGCTTCAAGAATTTTAGGATGTGCGCCTTCGCTGTAATCGTTTTTAAAGCTGTATTCCATTGTATTTATTTTTTTTTAACGCTTTGAATTTGTATAAAGTTTGAATACGTTTTTTTATAACCTTGTGAAACGTACAGGCTGTTTACATAGTTGATTTTATATCAATTCTTTTTATTTTAAATTCCTTATAATCAATATCGACATTGAACAAATTAAGCCCATCACCTAAACTATCAATTGTATTTAAGTCAGGAGAATTTAAATCCATATTCATCTTTTTATAATAAAAATTAATATACACATATTTATTCCCGTTTTTTATAAATCCAACATATTGTTTATTATAATTGTCAAGATTATTTTTGATAGAATCAATATCGTTTCCATCACAATGGAATTGATTTAATGCGTCATTTTTTAAATCAATTTTCAACGTATTAAATAACATATCAAGATTTGACTCTATCTGTTTAATTTGGATTATTGTTGGAGTCCAAATTGTATAATCTGTATTTCCCCCAAATACATAATCGTTAACATTATAACTACTTGAAACACCTTGGTTATAAAACTTAAATTTATAATTCTCTTGAAACAAAGTACATTTATAACTGCCACAATTGATCAAGATTGCTGAATCTTTAAGATTATTTTGTCCTTTTATTGTTTGAAACATTAAAAAGAATCCACAAAATATTGCAATTGTATTTTTCATATAATTTATTTTAAGATATTGTTTTTTAAAGATACTTGAAACGGCTGTGGCTTGTTTTTGTATTTATATTTCGCTGTATTTTTGTCACCAATTTTTTCAATTTGTCCATTTTCTAATGCAAACTTTAAGTCACGACTTGCAGTTGCAGGTGATATTTCTCTATAATTCATCAGATATTCTTTCCTTGTGAAATAATTGTTTTTTACTATTGATTTAAATAAATTAATTCGGTCAATATTTGTTAAACTTACATTCTGAATATTTAATAATTCCTCCAGCGACTCAAGAATGATTTCAAGCATAAACTCGATAAATACAGTTGATTCGCCTGTATTATCAGATTTTCCAAGTGATTCGTAATACTGTTCTTGACGTTCTTTTATTAAAGTTTCAATGGGCAAATATTCAAAAACAGGATATGAGTCTTTTAATAAAAGCGTTTGCCATAATCGGCCCATTCTGCCGTTCCCATCAATGAATGGGTGAATAAATTCCATTTCATAATGGAAAACACAACTTTTAATTAACATTAAATCATCGTCATTTTTCAAGTAATTAAATAAGTCATTCATTAGAGGTTTAAGCATTTCACTTGGCGGAGCAATATGAGCAACTTCAGAGCCTTTAACAATACCAACCGATTTGCTTCTAAGTCTGCCAGCTGACTCAACAAGACCGTTCATTAATATGCCATGAGCTTCACAAAACGATTTAATTTTATATGGATTTAATTTTTCAAGATATTCATACACAGCAATTGCATTTTTAACTTCCAAAATGTCTTTTTTAGGGCCAATCACC
>JBBQSF010000141.1:0-7196 GCA_038214085.1 Bacteroidales bacterium
TGGCGTGTATTTCAAACGATCCTAGTTTTGAATTAAATCCCCTTATGGGCAAGTCCATTAATCTTGATGCATTTGAACCATTGGTTGAAATTTCAAAAAAAGCTGGAGTAAAGCGCTTTATCTATGCTTCTTCATCAAGTGTTTATGGCATTAAAGAGGAACCGAATGTTAATGAAGCTATGGCGCTTGATCCATTGACTGATTATTCCAAATTCAAAGCATTGTGCGAAGAAATACTCGAAAAGCATCGCTCTGATAATTTCACTACTTGTACTATCAGACCAGCTACTGTTTGCGGTTATGGAAAAAGATTAAGACTTGATTTAACAGTTAATATTCTTACCAACCTTGCCATAAATAAAGGCGAAATTACTGTGTTTGGAGGAGCTCAGAAACGTCCGAATATTCATATTGAAGATATGACAGATTTGTATTGCCTACTGATTACATTACCAAAAGAGAAAATTTCAGGTAAAATTTGGAATGCTGGTTTCGAAAATCATACAGTTTCAGAAATTGCAAACATGGTTAAAAATGTAATTGGTGAAAATATTAAAATCACAACTTCTCCAACAAATGATAACCGCTCTTATCATATTTCTTCCGAAAAAATAAAGAATGATATTGGTTTTGTTGCAATGCATACTATCGAAGATGCAGTTATTGACCTGAAATCGGCATTCGACAAAGGATTGGTACCCGATTCTTTAACCAATGATAAATACTTTAACGTTAAACGAATGCAAAAAATTAATCTTACATAAACAATGAAGGTTCCTTATATTGATCTGGCTATTCAGCATAAAAATATTAAACTTGAATTGCTCGAAGCTGTTTCTGCTATTTTTGAAACAGGGCAATTTGTGCTTGGTGATGAAGTAAAAAGATTTGAAAAGAGTTTTGCAGAGTTATGTGGAACCGATTATGCTGTGAGTGTAGCTAATGGGACTGATGCACTTTTTTTAACAATGAACGCGCTGGGTGTTGGTAAAGGCGATGAAGTAATAACTGCTCCTAATTCTTACCTCGCCTCTGCTTCTTCCATTGCTATTGCAGGCGCAACTCCGGTATTTGCTGATGTGCGCGATGATTTTAATCTTGATCCGGAGAGCGTAATAAAAGCCATTACACCCAAAACTAAAGCCATTATTGCAGTGCATTTAACCGGCAGACCGGCTCCAATTACTGAATTGTCTGATATTGCCAAACAGTATAATATTCATCTTATCGAAGATGCTGCACAGGCTGTAGGTGCCGAATACAAAAGTAAAAGAGTAGGAAGCTTTGGAATAGCGGGATGTTTTAGCTTACACCCTTTAAAAAATTTATCTGCTTGTGGTGATGGAGGCGTGATTACAACAAGTAATGAGGAATTATACAATTTCCTCCTGAAGGCTCGCAATCATGGGTTGAAAAACCGCGATGAATGTGCTTTTTGGAGTTATAACTCCCGGCTTGACAATATGCAGGCGGCCATTCTTAATGTAAAGATGAAAGAAATTGATAGTTGGACAAAAAGACGAAGAGAGATTGCAAATATCTATCAGCAGAAATTAAAAACTATTGAAAATATTTTTCTTCCATTCGATAAAGAATTTGAAAAAGCAGTTTATCACACATTTATTATTCAGACTCCCAAGAGAGATTTGTTACAAAAATATTTAGCCGAACAAGGTATCGATACGAAGATTCATTATCCTGTTGCTATTCATTTGCAGGAAGCAGCTAAGTATTTGGGATACAAAAAAGGAGATTTTCCTGTTGCCGAAAAACAAACCGAAACAATTCTTAGTTTACCTGTGTTTCCCGAATTGACAAATGAGCAGATAAATTATGTTTCTCAGTCAATAATTGATTTTTTTTATAAAAATATATAATGGGAAAAGAAAATATAATCGATCTTTTTAAGGATAGTTACGCAAAGGATAAGAAATATATTAAAAAGTGGCTCGTATCATGGGCTTACCAGATTAAAAGAAATCAAAAAAATCAAAAATATGAGGATACGCTACCTGATGATTTTTATAAATTTCAAGGGAAGCAAGATTTAGTGAAATGGATGAAGTGGTTTTTGCCTAAATACCCTGATTATATTGGCACAGAACACTTACAAAATTTAATCAATGCAAGTCTTGAAAATGATAAAAAAATAATCAAAGAATTAGAACTTGACTATGACTTTTCTGATTATCATTTAAACATTGGATTAAACAATGCGCACGACTTTTATATTCCTCAAATGTATCCTGTGCAGGAACGATATAAAATTAAAAATGTACTGGATTTTGGTGCGGGATATGGTAGGCAAGCTAACCTTTGGTCATCAGTAAACGATAGTATATACTTGGCAATGGATGCAATTCCGAATGCTTATTGCCTGCAGAATTTGTATTTAAAAAACCTTGGAAAACCTTTTAATGATTATATCGAAAACCCTGAAGGTTTTGAATTTCATAATGACAAAAAAGGAATTTACCATATCCCAACCTGGCGTTACGATCTGATTCCAGACAATTCCTTCGACCTTGTTTTATGTGTACAGGTTTTGCCTGAACTTAATTCAAAGCTCGTAAAAACAATGATGTTGCAGTTTCAAAGAATATTAAAACCTGGTGGAGTGTTGTATATCCGCGATAATACTTATTCATGGAAACCTGCCGGAAAAGTAGATGTGGATAAATTTCTACAAAAGAATAATTTTGTTTTGGAATTCAAACCTCATGTTATCGACAAAGTAGATATTATTGGAGTGCCAAGAATTTGGAGAAAAATTGACCCAGAGGTTCGGAATTCTCAATTGTATAGCTTTAATCAGAAGATGAATCAATTTTTAAAAGATGCCGACACATTTTCGGGTGGCAGGTTATCTAAACTAAAAAAATCAATTAAAAAATAATCGAATGAAAGCATTAGTAACAGGAGGTTGTGGCTTTATCGGAAGCCATATGGTTGACAGGCTTCTTAATGAAGGATTTGACGTAGTGGTTATTGATAATCTCAGTACCGGTCGTTTACTCAACCTCGAACATCATAAAGACAATTCAAAGTTATCTGTAAATATTGCTGATATTTCTGACTTTGAAATGATATTGCCTTTTTTTGAAGGCGTGGATTGGGTTTTTCATCTTGCAGCACTTGCAGATATTGTTCCTTCAATTGAAAAGCCTCTCGAATATCATAAATCGAATGTGGATGGAACAATAAATGTTCTGGAATGTTGCAGGAAATTTAAAGTTAAACGTATTATTTATGCCGCTTCTTCCTCGTGTTATGGAATTCCAGATGTTTACCCAACACCCGAAACTGCAGAAATACGCCCTCAATACCCTTATGCAGTTACAAAATTCATTGGTGAAAGTTATGCTTTAAACTGGCAGCAGATTTATAATTTGCCTATAACAGCAATGCGCTTTTTTAATGTTTACGGTCCACGTTCACGTACAAGTGGTACCTATGGTGCAGTGTTTGGTGTTTTTCTGTCGCAGAAAATTAAAAACAAACCATTTACAGTTGTTGGCGATGGAACCCAAACCCGCGATTTTACCTTTGTTACTGATATTGTTAATGCATGTTTTATGGCTGCTGGCAACAATAATGCTATTGGAAAAATTATGAATGTGGGTAGCGACAATACGTATAGCGTAAACCGTCTTGTGGCTTTACTTGGGGGCGAGGTTACCTATATTCCGAAACGACCGGGAGAACCTGATTGTACTTTTGCTGACATTTCAAGGATAAAAGAAGTACTCAATTGGAAACCTTTGGTTTCGTTAGAACAAGGTGTTGAAATTATGCTCCAAAACATTGAGTATTGGCGCGAAGCACCTTTGTGGGAGCCAGATTCTATAGCCGAAGCAACTAAAAGCTGGTTTAAATATTTGGGTAAAAATTCTTAACTTTACATTTTATTTTTTCGATTATGACAAACTCAAAAATATTAAGCCTCGACGACCTTGCTGTTGTTATTGATAATTTAAAAAAACAAGGAAAGTCGGTTGCGCATTGTCATGGTTGTTTTGATCTCCTGCATTTAGGGCATATAAAACATTTTGAAGCTGCAAAAAATGCTGCTGATGTTGTAATTGTTACAATTACCCCCGACAGATTTGTGAATAAAGGCCCGGGAAGACCTGTGTTTAATGAAACGCTTCGCATGGAAGCAATTGCTGCACTTCAGGCAGTTGATTATGTAGCCCTTAATAAGTGGGAAACAGCTATAGAAACAATAAAAATATTAAAACCATCCTTTTATGTAAAAGGTCAGGATTATAAAGACAGGGAGCAAGATCTTACCAAAAATATCTATCTCGAAGAAGATGCAGTAAAATCTGTTGGTGGCGAAATTTATTTTACCGAAGAAATTGTTTTTTCATCATCTACACTGATAAACGCACATTTTAGTCCTTATGATGAAAAAGTACAGGGCTTTATGCATGACATGAAACATAAGTATTCATCGGAAAAAGTGATTTCTTATATTAATGCATTAAAAGATATCAGGGTGCTGGTTATTGGAGATACAATTATTGACGAATATCATTATTGTTTACCCCTAGGAAAATCATCCAAATCGCCAACAATTTCAACTGTTTTTCTTCGAAGTGAAGCATATGCAGGAGGAGCTCTTGCCATTGCAAATCATCTTGAACAATATTCAGGTAAGGTGGAGCTTGTAACAGTACTGGGCTCACAAAACAGTCAGTTAAATATTATTGAAGACAAACTTTCAAAAGGTGTTGAACGAAAATTCTTTTATAGAAGCGACAGCCCTACAAACACCAAACGAAGGTATCTTGATAAATATTTAAATACAAAGCTATTTGAGGTTACTTTTATGAATGATAAGTTTATAGATAGTGCTCTTGAAAATGAAATAATTTCTTACCTGAAACAAAATATCGACAATTATGATTTGGTTTTGATTTGTGATTTTGGGCATGGATTTATTTCTCCAGGTTTGCAAAAATATTTGCAGGATTCCGGAAAATATCTATCAATTAACGCACAAACAAACAGCAATAACTTCGGTTTTAACTATATTACAAAATACCGAAACGCTGGTTATATCTCTATTGACGAGAAAGAGCTCCGGCTTCCGTTTGGCGATAATTACGGCAAATTAGAAACACTTATTGAAAAATTGAGTGAGATTACCAATTGCAATGATATTACAATAACATTAGGGCAGGCTGGATCCACGCTTTATTCCAATGGGAAATATTATTCATCGCCAGCTTTTGCAAATTCTGTGAAAGATTCTGTTGGTGCCGGAGATGCTGTTTTATCTATTACTTCATTGCTGGCGTATTCAAAAGCACCTGCTGATTTAATTCCTTTTATTGGGAACTGCATGGGTACAATAGCTGTAAATATTATTGGCAACGAACATCCTGTTTACAAAAAGGACCTTACTAAATTTATCAAACATTTTATGAAATAGTTCTCATGGAAATAGAAAAATTTGTTGAAAAATATTATTCCGAATTTCAAAATGCTATTGAACATATCGAAACTTCAGATAATTCAAACAATAGCCTGAAATTCGATATTGGAATTGACTTAGCAGTTAAACTGCTTTTTGAAATTCAAAACAAAAAAAACAGAATTTACATCGTTGGCAATGGTGGAAGCGCAGCAATTGCAAGCCATACTGCTACTGATTTATTGAAGAATGGAAATATTCCGGCAACTGCATTTAACGATGCATCATTACTCACTTGTATCTCTAACGATATTGGATTCGAGGATGTTTTTGCAAAACCTATTGAAATGCTTGCCCGAGAGGGCGATTTGGTAATTTGCATAAGCAGTTCGGGTAATTCAGCAAATATTGTTAAAGCTGCAATAACTGCAAAGCAAAAAGCTTGTCATGTAATCACATTGTCGGGGTTTATTCCAGATAACAAATTACGCCCACTTGGAAATATCAACTTTTTTGTCCCTTCTTTTTCTTATGGATTCCTCGAAATAATCCACCAGTATATTCTGCATTGCATACTGGATGCTAAAATGTTTTGCTTTGATGAAAAGGATATATATAATCAAAACCGATTATTTTAATTAATTAGTATACATGGAGAAGTTTCAAGATCTATTAAAAAAAAATTTAATAGAGGAATCAGTAAATTATTATAAAGATAATTATGATTATTATACCCATCCTTTAAAAAAACCTTTAAAGAAAAAGTTAATCAATTTAGGAAAAAGATTATTTTATCAAAGGTTTATTTTAAAAATATTTTTCAAAAGCAATTTTTTCTTTCAAAGAATATTTTTGAAGATATACAAATTAGATAAGTACACTTCATCTTTAAATAAATTTTATGAATTACTGGGTGATCAAAGTTCAAAGGATCTATTGCTGAAAATTGTTAGCTTTAGGATTCTTGGTTATATTAAAGTTCGATTACCACTGAGTTCGCCAAAATATTGGGAAGGTATAAAAAAAATAGAATCCCTTGAAAGCTCGAATGATTTGATAGAATTGGCATGCTTGCCTTGGAAATTGAATCTACACGATCTAAACAGTATAAATATTCCATTAAAGATATATTTAAACGCAAAAGCTATTTATACTACATTTTGCATTGAACAATACGAATATAGTATTAATAAAATTTTTGTAGGTGCTAAAGAAGGGGATACTGTTTTAGATTTAGGTGGATGCTATGGTGATACCGCATTATATTTTGCAAAAAAAATAGGGATGAGTGGAAGTGTTTACGTTTTTGAATTTATTCCAGGAAATATTTTAGTTTTGAATAAAAATCTAGATACTAATCTTGAATTCAAAAACAGAATTAAAATAATTGATAGACCAGTTTGGCAGGAGTCCGGTTTAGAAGTGTTTTATAAAGACTCTGGCGCTAGCAGTTCCGTTAGATTTCATGAATTTCAAGGTGCCACTGGAAAAACATCAACAATATCAATCGATGATTTTGTTGAACAGAATAAAATAACCAAAGTTGATTTTATTAAAACAGATATCGAAGGTGCAGAACCAAATGCTATTAAAGGAGCCGATAAAACAATTAAAAAGTTTAAACCAAGTTTAGCAATTTCAATTTATCATAATATGGATGACTTTACCAGTATTATAAAGCAAATTGATGACCTCCAACTTGGCTATAAATTTTATTTAGGACACGCAACAATCTATACCAGTGAAACTGTTTTGTTTTGCAAATGCGATTAAA
>JBBQSF010000142.1:0-7070 GCA_038214085.1 Bacteroidales bacterium
ATTAACAGCCTGAATTTGTGATTAATAAAATTTTTCGTATCTTTGCACCGCATAAAACTACCAGATGCAAAAAATGATGTTGAACGAAATTATCTCTGATGTTTTTATTAAAGAAGAAAAACTATCTCCTAATCTGCTTTATACTGCTTTCTAATCTCTCATTTTCCCAAGATTCTATTTATCAAAAAGGTTTAGCCTCATATTATTCTGATGCTTTTAGCGGCAGATTTACTTCGAGTGGCGAAAAGTACAACAACAAATTATACACAGCCGCTCATGCAACATTGCCACTTCACACCATTGTTAAAGTAACCAATTTAAAAAACAATAAATCCGTTATTGTTAAAATTAACGACAGGTGCTACTATAGCAAAACACGAATTATTGATTTATCAAAAGCAGCAGCAATGCAATTGGATATTATTATGGCAGGAATTGCCAATATTAACCTTACAATACTTGATTCGGGCGATCTTAATATTATTAAAAATATTGATCAATCATTGCTTTTGCCTACTCCTAAGGACACAGGAAAAAGCACAGGAGACAATGCCATTTATGAGTATTTTCAAAAACAAAACATTTCGCCTGCATATAAACTTTTAGCTCTTCACTATTGTCAGGTATTTTTTAATGAAAACTGTGCAAATAAAGACTTTTTAATCAGAAATGAGCTCTATCTTAGGAGAATGATTTGCATGGTATTCCCTACAGCCAGCGTATTTGGGTTTACAAGCTAACCTGATTCATTCCTAAAAAAATCCTCTGCTCTAAAAATCCTTCATATTTGTTGGTTCGAGTATAGATTTGCTTTTACAAATTGCAAAAACAAGTTTCCGACCTAATATCGAGAACAAATTAGCCACGTCACATCTCGATTTGCTTCACTACTCGATGTGACATCCTATTTATTTGAATTAATTGTATTTTATGAATTAATCAGGCTAAATATTTTTATTTTTAATAATCATAACCGTTCCGTGCGCATCAGGAACCTCAATGGTGTTTTCGGGAATTGTTGATACAAATTCATTTACTGCCTTTACCAATCCCTCCCATTTGTGTGTATAATCATGAATAAGGATTACTCCTCCGGGCGTTAGCAAAGGATAGAAATACCTTAATCCTTCAATTACCGGTTTGTATAAATCCGTATCAATGGAAACCAATGCATACTTTTCAGTAGGAATATCCTTTGTAGTATCAGGGAAATATCCTTTTTGAACTACAATTTTGCTGTCGCCACCTATGTATTTAAGCACTTTTTCAACTGATGTATCAGCAAAGTTTTTAGTCTTGTATGTGGCAGCCTCGCCTGTTTCCAGCTTAAGATCATTTTTAGAAAATCCTTCAAAAGTATCAAATAAATGAAGTTTTCTGCTTTTGTCAAATTCATGAAGAATTTTTGATGTTTCGCCTTTGTACACGCCAAGTTCGGCAAAAGCACCTTCTACTTTTTCACGTTTTAAACGTTCGCACTGAAACCAGAAATTAAAAAAACGAACTTTATCAGGATATAATTTTTCTAGATTTTTTAAAGATTCTGATACTTTTCCCTTTTTAAGATAATGAATCCATTGCTCAGGGAAATAGGGCTTTTCATTTCCTGACAATATCAGAAAACGGATCATAATCGCAACAAGGGCAGCAATAAGAACGCCTGCAATAACCTGATAAATCAAAGTATAAGAAATGGTTAAAAGCATAAGAACTTGTTAACGAAGTACTGCATTTAATTTTTGCTGCAATGATTTTATTATTTTATTCATCACTGCATCTATTTCCTGATCGGACATTGTTTTTTCTTTATTTTGGAGTATTACAGAAACCGCATAAGATTTTTTGTCAGATTCTATTTTGTCGCCTTCATAAATATCAAATAAATTTACTTCCAGCACCATTTTATTCTCAGCGTTCTTTATGATTTTTTCGATTTCAGAATATTGAATTTTTTTATCAATCAGCAATGCAAGATCTCGCCGAACCTGAGGAAATTTTGAGATATCGCTATATTCCAATTTATTTTTTACTGTTAGATTCACAATCATATCCCAGTTAAAATCGGCATAAAAAACTTCCTGTTTGATGTCGAAATGCTTTAAAACATTTTTGTTCAACTTACCAAAGCGAACAACATTTTCATCTTTAACTTTATAGCAGAGCGCTTCAGAAAACTGATCATCTGAAAAATTTTCAGTAATGAATTCGGACGCAGCAATTCCAAGTCGGGTTAAAATACTATTCACAAATGATTTAATAAAGAAAAAATCAACTGCTTTTCCTTTCCCTGTAGCCCATGATTCGGGGTTAACAGCGCCGCAAATCAATAATGACAGCGCGTAATTTTCAGTATATCCCGGCAAAATACTTTCAGAACTCTGCGCATTTGACCTGCGATATGTTTTACCAAATTCAAAAAGTTTAAGATTGATATTTTTGCGATTTATGTTATAGGAAACGCTTTCCAGTCCGCCAAAAAGCAAACTCTGCCGCATAGCTGCAAGTTCATTGCTTAAAGGGTTAAGAATTGTAACATTTTCTTCGGGAGAATAAGATTTTAGAACAGAAATGTATTCCGGATTGGTTAATGAATTGTTTAGAATTTCATTGAATCCATTGCTGCTCAAATAATCAGAAATTAAATTTTGCATTTTTTCCCTGTCAGGAAAAGGAGCGGAACTCATGGAAATCCGCATTGATTCGGGAAGATCAATATTGTTATAGCCATAAATTCTCATAATTTCCTCAATAACATCTGCTTCACGCTGCACATCAATCCGATACCTAGGTACTGACAATTCGAGCGTTTCCGATGTTTCAGAATTTATTTTAATGTCGAGCGAATTGAGAATATTTTTAACTGTAATTAACGGAATTTCTTTCCCGATAAGCCTTTTGATGTTTTCAAGTTTAACATCAACCTGAAAATCTTCAAGTTTTTCAGGATAAACATCAATAATTTCGGAAGAAATAGTACCGCCAGCAATTTCCTTTATCAATAATGCAGCGCGTTTTAGTGCATAAACAGTAATATTTGGATCAGTACCTCGTTCGAACCTAAACGATGCGTCGGTTTTTAATCCATGATTTTTTGAAGTCTTTCGTACATGAACGCTATCAAAGCAAGCACTTTCGATAAAAATATTTTTTGTTTCAGCAGTAACTCCCGATTTTGTTCCGCCAAACACACCTGCAATACACATTCCTTCGTTGACATTACAAATCATCAAGTCTTCAGCATTCAGAATTCTTTCAACATTATCCAGGGTTATGAATTTTGTGTTTTGCTGAAGTTTTTTTACAATTACTTTTCCGCCTTCAATTTTATCAGCATCAAAAGCATGCAGTGGTTGTGCAAGTTCTTGCAGAACATAATTTGTAATATCCACAATATTATTAATGGGACGCAAACCTATTGCAAGAAGTCGGTTTTTCAACCATTCGGGCGATTCAGCAACGGTAACATCTTTAATTGTAATGCCAGAATATCTTGGGCATGCAATGGAATCTTCTACCACAACATCAATGCACATAGCGTTGGAATCGGTTTTAAACTGATCAACTGATGGCAAGGTTGCTTTTAACGAACCAGAATTTCGGCAATTGATCACAGCAGCCAGATCGCGAGCAACACCGTAATGAGATGCTGCATCAATACGGTTGGGAGTTAACCCAATTTCGAACACCGTATCTGAATAAATATTAAAATACTCGCTGGCCTTTGTTCCGATAATGGCAGAAGAATCGAGCACCATAATTCCTTCATGTGAAGCTCCAAGTCCCATTTCATCTTCAGCGCATATCATTCCTTCGGATACACAGCCACGGATTTTGGATTTATTGATTGTAAAGTCTCCTTTTTCGGAATAGATGGTTGTACCAACAGTAGCTACAACTACTTTTTGACCAGCAGCAACATTAGGTGCACCGCACACAATATTCAGAGGTTCTGCATTTCCAATATTAACTGTAGTAATGCTTAAACGATCGGCATCAGGATGTTTTTCTTTGGTTAGCACTTCGCCGATTACAAAGCCTTCAAGACCACCTTTTACTGACTGATATTCTTCGAGTGCTTCAACCTCAAGGCCGCAATCAGTTAATAAAACTGATATTTCATCGGGACTGAGGCTCGTATTTATATATTCTTTGAGCCATTGATAAGAGATTTTCATTGTATGCAAGATTTTGCACAAAATTAAGAATTTTATCCGATTTTATACCGATACTGAATTCGTAGTAGTCCCAAAAAATGGACTCCAACGATTTCATGATCTGAATTTACGATACTCCTAAGCAAGAAATTGTCTTTGGCCTATTTTTTACTATGTATTGGTATTATTTCCCGTTATAAAAGAGAAAAGCCCAGATCAAAATAATTGGAATAGAATAAATCTGTGAATACAAATTAAAAAAAACTAACCTACTTTTCCAAGATTTATTTTTGCAGTATGTATTTCTCTGAGTCGCAAGGAAAGTCGATGATTTTCGTCGGAAGACAGTTCCGGATCAGCAGCAATGATTTCTTCTGCCATTTTTCGTGCGAATAGCAGAATTTTTTCATCTCTTACAATATCTGCAAGCTTTAGGTCTAGAATTCCGCTTTGTTGCGTTCCTTCAATATCTCCCGGACCACGCAATCGAAGGTCGGCTTCGGCAATTTTAAATCCATCAGTGGTTTCAACCATGGTTGCTAAGCGCTGACGTGCATAGGCAGTAATTTTATTGCTGCTCATCAGGATACAAAAGGATTGATCTGCTCCTCGCCCAACCCTACCGCGCAACTGATGTAACTGCGACAAACCAAAACGTTCGGCATTTTCAATAATCATTACAGATGCATTGGGTACATCCACTCCCACTTCGATAACAGTAGTAGCAACCATAATATTGGTTTCGCCCTTAACAAAACGCTGCATTTCATATTCTTTCTCGGCAGGTTTCATTTGCCCATGAACAATACTGATTGCAAATTTGGGTAAAGGAAATTCCCTGACAATGCTATCATAACCTTCCATTAGATCTTTCAGGTCGAGGGTTTCGGATTCGTTAATCAAAGGGTAAACTACATAAATCTGGCGTCCCAGTTGAATTTGCTGTTTCATAAACCCGAAAACAACATTCCTGTGGGTTTCCCTGTAATGCACAGTTTTTACCGGTTTTCGACCGGGCGGCATTTCGTCGAGAACAGAAACATCAAGATCACCATACAATGTCATGGCAAGTGTTCTGGGTATCGGTGTTGCCGTCATTACAAGAATATGAGGTGGATGATCATTCTTTTCCCATAAACGTGCACGTTGCATTACTCCGAAACGATGCTGTTCATCAATAACTGCCAATCCTAGGTTTTTAAAAATTACTGCATCTTCAATAAGTGCATGAGTGCCAATAAGAATTTTTATCGAACCGCTTAATATTCCTTCAAGTATTAATTTACGCTGTTTTCCTTTAACCGATCCTGTGAGCAAAGCCGATTCAATTTCCATTTTTTCGAGAAAACGCTGAATTGAATTGTAATGCTGATTGGCCAGAATTTCAGTAGGAGCCATGATACACGCTTGAAAACCATTATCAATAGCAATCAGCATCGACATGAGCGCAACCATTGTTTTACCGCTCCCCACATCGCCCTGGAGCAGCCTGTTCATCTGACGTCCGGTTCCGGTATCGTGACGCACCTCTTTTACAACACGCTTTTGAGCATTTGTTAGTGGAAAGGGCAGATAATGATGGAAAAAATTATTAAAATTTTCTCCCACCACTTCAAAACGGATTGCACTGTTTCTTTTTTCACGAAATTGCTTTTCTTTAAAAATCTTCAACTGCATAAAAAAAAGTTCTTCAAATTTCAGCCTATTTTGGGCATTTTGAAGCATTTCGGCACTTTGCGGAACATGGATATTGCAAAAGGCTTGTTCTCTACTCATAAGCCTTGTTGACTGAAGTATTTTAGTTGAGAATGTTTCATAAATCTTTCCCTGGGAAAGTGCAATCAGCGTTTTTTGCAATTTCCATATTCCTTTGCCATCAAGGCCTTTTGCTTTGAGCTTTTCGGATGATGGATACAAGGGCTGCAAAGCAGATCCAACGCCAGTACTTTGCTCTGAGAACACTTCAATTTCTGGGTGTGAAATTGTTAAACTGCCATTGTATAAAGATACTTTACCAAAAACGATGTACACTTCGCCTGGTTTAAATTTATCTTTCAGCCATTTAAAACCGTTAAACCACACCAGATCAAGAGAACCAGTGCCATCACGCAACGACGCATTCATCCTGAATATGCGTTTATTTCCGGAAAAGCTAATATTTGTGATGCCGCCTCTGATTTGCACATAACCTGAATCCGGATTTACATCACTTATTTTATGAAATTTACTGCGGTCGATATATCGGTATGGAAACAAGGAAAGCATATCCATAAAAGTGAAGACTGCAAGCTCCTTGTTCAGCACTTCTCCCCTTTGAGGGCCAACGCCTTTGAGAAATTCAACTGGTGTATCAAGAAAGGGAGGCAACATCAATATTATCTGAAAACATAACGAAGAGATATACCATAATCAAGAAAGTCCAATGGCTTTGAGACGTCCTTTACCCACTCATAATAAGGTCGGAGGTCAAGACTCAACAACAAGGGTGCCCCGGGAATTTTCCATTCAACTCCAGCAGTTGCATCAACACCGAGAGCAACAACAGTTTTTTTATTTCCCATACCATAATCTTTGCCTTTAAATGAACCGAAATGGCCTCCAATACCAATAAAAAATCCAACATTTGCCAACTCGATATTTTCATTATGATTTTTTGAATGCAATTCATATAAACCGGTAATGAGTATTCCATGATACTTGGTGGCAACATGAAAGTCGGCAGCACCCCGCGACTTTGGACTAAAATACTGAATTGCTGTAAGACCGGTAGAAGAACCAGCGCGAACACCGATTGCCGTAAGGTACTGTGCGGAAATTTGCTCTACTGTAAAACAAAAAGCCACAATCATTAATGCAAGTAAAGCTTTTTTCATAACAACTTATTTTAGAATTTAAGCGTAAATATAGGTAAAACCA
>JBBQSF010000143.1:0-7058 GCA_038214085.1 Bacteroidales bacterium
GGAAAACATTCAAAAAGGCGAACAAATTATTATTCATCAAAATGCGGAAGAGCTTCAAAAGCTTGCCTTCAGTGGCATTCAGATCATTGAACCTCAACTCATTCAAGAGACTAAAAGAAAAGGAAAATTTTCAGTAATCGATCTCTATTTAGAACAAGGAATTTACCATAGAATTATTGGTTTTGTTCATAACAACGGTTTTTGGATTGATGCAGGAAAGCCGGAAAACCTTATAGAAGCATCATATCTTGTTAACAGAATGCAGGATGAATAATCAGAAAAAATATAACCTATTTTTACTGGTTCTGCTTCTGGCAGCGATATTTCCATTTATTGCCCTTTCGTTTTTTAATTATCCGTCGGCAGATGACCTTATTTACACCCATGTTGCAAAAAACATTTCGCTGTGGAGTCACATAAAAACAGTGTATCTCACATGGAGTGGCCGTTATTTCGGAACATTTATAGTTGCTGTAAACCCTCTTGTTTTCAATTGTCAGACAGGATTCTTGGTGTTCCCTATAATTCTTTTAACATTCTTTTTTGGCGGTATTTATTTTCTGATTAAGCCGCTTATTAATAATAACAACGCAATAAACAGTCTAACTGCCTCTTTGATAATTCAACTTTTGATTATACAGTCATTGCGCTCACCTGTTGAGGCATTTTACTGGCTCTCTGGTGCATTTACTTATACACTTTCACTTTGCATGACAATGTTTTTATTTGTTTTAATTTTTAACAAAAACAGGTCTATAATTTATTTAATTATCTCAGCTTTGCTTTCATTTTTAATTGCAGGAAGCAATGAAATAATTCTTCTTTTTTCTCTGGAAATTCTCGTTATCCTGCTCCTTTATCAAATTATTACCAAGTCAATTTCAATTAAAACAATTGTTTCGTTATCATGTATGTTAGCTGGTGGCCTAATACTGTTTTCTGCTCCCGGAAACAGCAACCGAATGAATGAGTTTCCCCTGCACGGCGATATTACAAGTTCATTGATTTTATCAGCAGCAGAAAGCGTAAGAATTACTTTTTATATTCTAAAAGAGCCGTCAATAATAGTTTTCATCTTCGTCTTGTTCATATTAAGTTTTAAACGAATCCTTTTCATCCCCATTCAATTTGTCTCCAAAAAAATCATTTTCCTATTTCCATTTATAATACTTTTGGTGCTGATGAGTTTGTATTTTCCTGCCTATTATGCAATGGGCTCTGCACCACCTCCGAGAATTCATAATACTATTTCAACATTATTCCTTCTTCTATTGTTTTTCACAATAATTATTATCGGAAACTTTTATCACCATCGATCTGAAATAGCTAAAACACCAGATATTACTGTTCGTTTGCTGATTATCATTTCAGCGATTATGCTTTATGTTTCTTTTCAGAAAAAGCCTGACAAGCCCATTGATTTCACAGGAAATATTTCCAATGCATGGAATGACCTGTTATTTCAAGCTGCTCCTTATCAAAAAGAAATGAATGAACGATTGGTTCAAATTAATGAATCAAGGCAATCAAATCAAGACACTATAATTCTGAGCCCCATTATTCACAAACCATACACAATATTTTATCTTGATATTACAGAAAATCCTGAACATTGGCTCAACATTTCATTTCGTGAATATTATCATTTAAAATTTGTAAAATTGCAAAACAAAAAGCCCTAAAATGCAGACATTTCTTCAAAAAGTAATTGATCATGTTTTTGAAAAATTTCCGGTGGAGAATGCAGACCGCTTGTGCTTTGTGTTTCCAAACAGAAGAGCCGGACTTTATTTTAAAATGTATCTTTCGGAAAAAACCAAAAAAAATGTTTGGGCTCCTGGAATCTTTTCTGCCGAAGATTTTATTGCTTCACTTACGGGAATAGAAATTATTGATAACTTTTCGCTGCTGTTCAGATTCTACGATATATATAAAAAAGTAGAAGGCGAAAAAGCACAAACACTCGAAGAAGTACTGAACTGGTGCCCTATTCTGCTGCAAGATTATAACGACGCTGATATGTATCTTGCTGATGCAGAAGAATTATTTTCATTTCTCAGTGAAGCCAAAGCCATTTCACGTTGGGAACTTGACAACAATGTGATACCAGAACATGTAAAAAAATATCTCGAATTCTACAATTCGCTGGGTAAATATTATGCGGAACTTAAAAAAGACCTTTTATCTAAAAACCAGGCCTACCAAGGACTTGCATTCAGGAAAAGTGCCGAAAACATTGAAGAACTTACATCAAACCTGCAATGGGACAAGATCTTTTTTTGCGGATTTAATGCGCTAACAACTGCCGAAGATAAAATAATGCGATCGCTATACAATTCAGGAAAGGCTGATTTGCTATGGGATTGCGACGATTACTATTTTAACAATCCTGACTTTGAAGCCGGTCGCTTTCTGCGAAAAATTGTCAGAGAATGGAAACCGAAAACTTTTTCCTGGGTTGAAGAATGTTTCAGAAACAATAAAAAAAACATTACCATTACCGGAATATCAGGCTCAGTAAGCCAGACAAGACATGCTGGACAATTGCTTTCGCAGATAAATCCCGAAAACGAGGAACTTCCCAAAACTGCAGTGGTATTGGCCGACGAATCTCTTTTGATTCCGATGATTTATTCGGTTCCCAAAAATATTAGTGATCTTAATATTACCATGGGTTACAAACTTGCATTTTCGCCTCTTTCCGGTTTTTTTAATGCAGTTTCAGATATGCATTTCAACGCATACAGATACAGTGTAGGTAAGGATGTTCGCTTTTACTACAAGGATATAAACTATTTGTTAAGTCATCATTTTTTCTCTTATTTACAGCAGGAAATAACGGGCGCCGGAGATTTATCTGATATTATTCAAAAAACAAATAAAGTTTTTTATACACAAAAGGACATAAAAAAAACCATTGAAAATGCAGGTTTCAAGTCAAATTCGATGTTGTCAGATTTTTTTAATGATTACCGAGAAACGCCTTTGCAATACTTGAGATTTATTGAAGAATTGATTGGCATACTAAAAAAATCCTTTGGCGAAGAAACTTCCGGAAGTGTATCAAACAAAGAAGTTTACAATGAATATTTATATAGTTTTGCTATAATTGTAAAAAAAGCCAAGGACATTATTCTTGAAGCCAATAGTATTTCAGACTTTTCCGTGCTTCACACTATTTTAAAATATTTTCTGGATAATACCTCCCTTCCCTTTTATGGCGAACCGCTGAAAGGTCTGCAAATTATGGGGATGCTTGAAACCAGAAACCTTGATTTTGAAAATTTGATCATTCTTTCAGTAAATGAAGGGACACTTCCCGCAGGCAAAAGCCAGAATTCCTTTATTCCATTCGATATTCGCACTGAATTTGGATTGCCAACATACAAAGACAAAGAATCAATTTTTGCTTATCATTTTTATCGCTTACTGCAAAGAGCCGAAAACATTCATATTCTTTACAACACAGTTACTGACAGCTTGAATGGCGGAGAAATCAGCAGGTTTTTGCTTCAACTCAAGCAAGAGCTGCCAAAATATGCACCACAAATCAACATTAGGGAAGAAATAATCTCGCCATCATTATCTTCCAGTATTATCAAGCCCATAAGTATTTCCAAAACGGAAATAATTATTAATGAAATGAAAGGTATGGCAGTATCAGGGTTTTCCCCCACAGCCCTGAATACTTTTATTGCGTGCCCTCTTCGTTTCTATTTTCAATATATTGCAAAAATCAAAGAACCGGAAAATACCTCCGAAACTATTGATGCTGCTACATTGGGGAGCGCCATTCACGAAGTGCTGCAAAACATTTTTGAAAAAGATATTTCACAGGTGATTAAAGCATCGTATCTAAAAGAAGTTTCTAAATCAGCAGAAGAACTTACAAAAAATGCACTTGAAAAACATTATCCGGGCGGCGACCTCGAAAATGGGAAAAATTTGCTCATTTCAAAAGTGGCTTTAAAATATATTCAACGCTATCTTGCAATGGTGGCTAAGCGAATAGAAAATGATAATGATACCCTGATCATTCAGCAAGTGGAAGAATTTTTGAAAGCTGAACTCAATATTGATACATCAATTGGTCCGTTAACCGTTTTGTTTAAAGGAAAAGCCGACCGCGTTGACTTGCTAAACGGGCAACAACGGATTGTTGATTACAAAACAGGAAGTACGCTCGACAAGAATTTGAAATTCTCTGAATGGGAAGATGCAACAACAAATCCCGACAAATCTATAGTTTTGCAATTAATAATGTATTCCTGGCTATATCTCACAATGCACAGCAATGATTCCATTATGCCATGTATTATAAGTTTGAGGAATTTGAACTCCGGCGAAAAACTTCTTACAACTCCCGATAATACACATATTATTGAAAGGAAGAACCTCCTTGTAATTGAGAAATTAATTAAAGATATTATTTGTTCCATATTCGACATTTCTGTTCCTTTTATTCAAACAAGCGATGAAAAAGCATGTGAATATTGTTCTTATTCAAATGTATGCAAGCTAAGTGTCTAGGATAATAAATAGTTCTAAAATCCCGTTTATAAAATAAAGACTGCATGAAAACCCACCTAGCAATACTATTTTTTCTAGCTGTTTTAGATTTTAACACATTAAAGGCTCAAGAGCTTTTACCCACTGAAACAAATGTTCTGGTAAATGTTACCGTTACCAATTCTAAGAAAGTCTTTTTGAAAAATGAGATTTTCAAATTCAATGGAATCAAATCAAAAAAATCTTATACAGGAATAACCAATGAAGCAGGCAAATTCTCTTTGCTATTGCCCAAAGGAGATACATACAACATCGTTTATCAAGATTTGACGGATACATCCACATACTCTCAGGTGGAAATACCTGCAACTCCCGGCAAATTTACTTCCAAATTGAGTATAGAAGTGGAACCGGCAAAAATGTACACTCTCGAAAATGTATTTTTCGACACAGGAAAAGCTACATTCAAATCTTCATCGTACAAATCATTAAACGATCTGGTAGAAGTTATGAAACTCAAGCCAACTATGACCATTGAAATTGGCGGACATACAGACAATACAGGAACTGCTGAAATTAATATGAAGCTTTCGCAGGAAAGGGCTGATGCCGTTAGAAACTATTTGATTCAAAAAGGAATTTCAGCAACAAGAATTTCATCTAAAGGTTATGGAGACACTATGCCTGTTGCCGACAACAATACCGAAGACGGAAAATCAAAGAATAGACGAACCGAAGTAACTGTTATTAAAGAGTAATGAAGTTATCGCAAACATAATGTTAAAAATTATTATGATGCATTGAGAATGATGAATTTTTATGTTGTTTTCAATAAACTGAACCAGTGCTAATGGAATTGATACAACTGATAATCATCTTTAATACAAAAATGAAATACAAAAAGTCCAAACGACAAATTATTATTTCTACTTTGCCTATGCCAATTGAATTTCAGATATAGACTGTAAAGGCAATTTCACAGAGAAGTAGTAAAACCTTATCGATAGCAAAAGAATAATTATGAATATTTTACAATTTATTGATAATATTGTATCCTATTCCAATTATCATTAATGAAAAAGTCGCATATCTTTATTCTTCACGTTATTTTCTGGATTGTATTTGTTTTTATTCCGATTATTCCGATTTTCTTTTACAAAGAACCTATATCTGCTTTTCGGATTGTTAACATAGTTACTGTAAATCTATGCGACATTCTAAATTTTTACACTTTTTATTTTCTGCTGATTCCAATTTTTACGAGGCAAAAAAAGATTGCACTATCCATATCAGGTAGTCTTGTGTTTGTATTTATTTTCACAATAGTTCGCATTTATGCACTTCAAACTGCCCACCATCTCACGGGTGTGAGTCCTCCAAGCGATAAATACCTGATTGAATTTGGCAATATTCCTGTTGTGGCCGAACTCGCAAGCTATTCAATACTTTTTACAGGATTTTCATTTTTAATTTATCTCGTAATTGACCGATTTACAGCCCAGAAACAGAAATCAGAACTTCAGGCACAAAATAAGGCAGGCGAACTTCTGCTTTTACGCTCACAGCTTAATCCTCATTTTTTATTCAATACACTGAATAATATATATTCGCTGGTTAATAAAAAAGATGATTTTGCTCCAGATGCGATCACTAAACTTTCCGATATTTTACGTTATGTGTTATACGAAGCAAATAGCGAAAGGGTGAATCTTGCCAAAGAAATTGAATACCTGCAGAGTTATATCGAACTGCAAAAGCTCAGAATGACAGAGAAGGACTTTGTTGAATTTACAGTAAAAGGCGATGTGAATAATGCCGAAATTGCTCCAATGCTTCTGATTCCCTTTATTGAAAATGCGTTCAAACATGGTGCTAAGAGGAATGTTTCTCCGGGAATAAAAATTGAAATTACTGTTGATGAATTTATTACCTTTAGGATTTCCAATTATATCAATTCTAACACACAAATCAATAAAGATAAAATGGGCGGAGTGGGTCTGAATAACGTAAAAAGACGCTTAGATCTGCTGTATCACGGACGGCATCTCATTGATATTTCACAAAGTGAAGAACTGTTCCGTGTTGAATTGTCTTTAAAAAATAATTAAATCGAGATCCGTTAACAGTAAATTTTGAAATATTAATGCCATGAAAATAAACTGTATTGCTATTGACGATGAGCCTCTAGCTCTTGAAATTATTCAGGATTATGTGGAACGCTTTCCTTTTCTGAACCTTATGGCCACATTTACAAATGCAACCGAATCAATTACATTTATAAAACAGAACAAAATTGATCTCATTTTTTTAGATATTCAAATGGATGAGCTTACCGGGATTCAATTGCTGAATATTATCAATCCCCATCCACACGTTATTTTTACTACTGCTTACGACAATTATGCATTACAAGGATATGAACTGGATGTGATTGACTATCTTCTAAAACCATTTTCGTTCGAACGTTTTGGTAAGGCAATTGATAAGGCCTACGAAAAGATAATAGTAAATAAAATACCCGTCAAAATTGCAAACGGAGATATTCAGAG
>JBBQSF010000144.1:0-6952 GCA_038214085.1 Bacteroidales bacterium
GATGAATTTACATGCCAAATAACAATAAAAAATGGCAAAAATGAATCGAGAAATTATTTTGCATTCAAGGTTCAAGATTCTACTGAAGGCTTCGATAAACCCATTTTGATTCTTAAAGAAACCAAAGAAAATTCTCTTTTGTTGGTTTTTAGCATTCAGGAATTAACCAAAAGTAAACTGAAACTGCACTTTGAAAAGGAAATATCCACTAAAAATGTGATAATGCCTTCTGCGGACATTGAATTTGAAAGAATTGCAGGACCTCTGGAAAATATGGAGTAATTACATTCACTTTTTCTAAGAAATAAGATAATCTTAAATTTTTTCCACCCTGCAAGCCGTCAATTTAAAAGCAGGAATTTTCGACATGGGATCTAGTTCGTCTCGTGTTAGCCTATTTACGCGTGATTCGGCAAAATGCCAAGGCATAAAAAGTTCGCCTTGCGCCACTTCTTCGCTAATTACAGCTTTTACATTTAAAACACCTTGCTTCGAAATTATTTTTACGTTCTCACTTTCAGCAATACCAAGCTTTTGCGAATCGTCGGGATTAATCAGCACATAAGGTTCTGAAACAAATGCATTCAGCACTTCGGTGCGCCGGCTCATAGTGGCGCTGTGGTAATGATACAAAATTCTTCCCGAATTTAAAATAAACGGAAATTCAGCAGAAGTTCTTTCGTTCTGCGGAAAATATTCAACCGGATAAATTTTAGCTTTTCCAGTTGGAGTATTAAATTTATCTAAAAACAATGTGCCAGTTCCGGGATGTTCCTTGCTGGGGCATGGCCATTGAATGCCATGTTTTTCGATTCGTTCGTGCGTAATGCCCGCAAATATGGGTGTTACAAGAGCTATTTCATCAAATATTTCCGAAGGTGAATTGTAATTTCCAATGTTATATCTCATGTGTTCAGCAATGTCGATAATTATTTTCCAGTCTTCTCGGGCTTCACCGGGGCAATCGAGGGCTTTTCGCACCCGCAGCACCCGACGGTCGCTGTTTACAAAAGTTCCATCTTTTTCTGCAAACGAAGATGCTGGCAAAACCACATCGGCAAGTTTTGCTGTTTCGGTAAGGAAAATATCCTGTACCACAAGAAAATCAAGCTTTTTAAAGGCAGCTTCCGTATGATTTAAATTGGGATCTGTTACCATTGGGTTTTCGCCCATGATGTAAAGTCCTTTTATTTTTTCGTTGTACGCAGCCTGCGCAATTTCAACTGTGGTAAGGCCGGGCTGCGAAGGAAGACTTTCAAAAGGAACATTCCAAACTTTTGCAACATGGCGGCGGTTTTCTTCATTTGATGCAGGAATATATCCTGGGTAATTAAAAGGCGAAGCGCCTACATCTGTAGCTCCCTGAACATTATTTTGACCACGGGGAGGATTTATTCCGCACAGTTCTGCACCAATTTGTCCTGTTATAAAACACATGTTAAGCAATGAAAACACGTTATTGGTGCCTGTTACCTGCTGGCTCATTCCCATTCCAGTAGCAATCATGGCGGTTTTAGCAGTTGCATACATTCGGGCTGCTGCAATAATTTTTTCTGCCGGAATTGTTGTAATCTTCTCCACGTATTCAGGAGTATATTTGGTTATGACGTCTTTTAGTATTTCAAATGCTTCTAGTCCGCCTTCCACGCGGTTTGCAATAAAATCCTTATCAATAAGATCTTCGCTAATAATTACATTCATCAACCCGTTTAGCAATGCAATGTCGGTTCCCAGTTTAGGCTGTAGCCAAATTTTTGCATATTTCACAAGGGGCGTCCAACGCGGATCTACAACAATAACTTTCATTCCTTTTGCAACGCCTCGTTTAACATAGGTTGCCGTGACAGGATGTGTTTCAATAATATTGTTTCCTGTAACGAATAAACAATCCGTATTTTCAAAATCTTCAATGGAATTGCTTCCTGCACCGTCGCCAATTGATTTGATCATTGCAGTAACTGTTGAAGCATGGCAAAGTCGTGTGCAATAATCAATATTGTTTGTTCCGAAAGCAATGCGGACAAATTTCTGAAATAAATAATTTTCTTCGTTGGTGCATTTTGCTGAGGAATAACCGGCAAGAGCATCGCTTCCGAATGTATTTCGTATCGTATTGAATTTTTCAGCAATCAAATTCAGTGCTTCTTCCCATGTAGCTTCAGACAATTCGCCGTTTTTACGAATCAGCGGTTTGGTAAGCCTTTCCGGGCTGTTCACGTATTCGTAACCAAATCTTCCTTTCACGCAAAGTCTGCCGTCGTTAGGGCTCACGCCATCAACACCGTTCGACCGCACAATTTTTTTGTTCTTTACCCAAAGCTCTATCTGGCAACCAACGCCACAGTAAGGGCAGGTTGTAATTACTTTTTTGTCAATTGCATTTACATCAACCAAATTGCGGAAAGGCTTTTCAACAATAGCGCCAGTGGGGCAAAGCTGAATGCATTCGCCACATCCATCGCATTCCGATTCTTTCCATATGCCCAAACCCGCAATAATATATGTTCCAATTCCTCTGTCGGTAAACGAAAGCACATTTTTACCCTGCACTTCGTTGCAAGCCTTTACACACCTGAAGCATCGGATACATTTTTTAGGATCATAGGTGAGCACAGGAGAAGTATCGTCGGTAGGGCTGTTTAGACAACTATGTGTGGATAAAACAGCCTCATCGTCATTTTCGTAAATGTTGTAATTTTCGAGAAGTTTTCGGAATTCATCATGATAAGAATGATCGTTTTCGATATTATGTTCCGATTTCAGATACTGCAACATGTGCCTTCGAGCTTCATTTAATTCGGCATCAAAGGCAGTAACGTCCATTCCTTCTTTAACCGCAATGGTGCATGAGGTTTGAAAACCTCGCATATTTTTTATTTTCACCAAACAAAGTCTGCAAGCTCCTGTTGGCGATATTTTTGGATGAAAGCACAATCCCGGAATATCAAAACCATTGTTTCGTGCAACTTTAAGAAGATTGTCACCAGCCTTTGCATGAATGATTTTTCTATCGATTGTAAGAGTTATCGGGCTCATATTAAAAACGGTTGAAATAATGAGTAAATGCGCTTTTTAAAGGTAGAATGGGCGATTGGCCTAATGCACAGAGTGATGTGCCGGCCATAAATACAGCTTCTTCGATCATTTTTTCAAAAACAGCTTTTTTGTTTTCTGATTTTTGTAATGTTTTCATTAATTGTAGAAGCTGAACACAGCCAACCCTGCACGGTACACATTTGCCACAGGATTCATGCTTGAAAAATTTTAATATAGAATAAAGAATATCATACATTGATTTGTTTTCGTCAAAAACCATGATAGCACCCGATCCAAGAACATAATTTTTTGAAACAAGTTCGTCATATTCCATGCAAACATTATCAATATCGCTAAGCGCAACGAATGTTCCTGCTGCTCCGCCAATGAGTATTGCTCCAGGCTTATTTCCGTTTATAATTCCTCCTGCATATTCGTAAAGTAAAGTGGATAAAGGCACTCCTAATTCTGCTTCATAATATCCCGGTTTTTCAACATCACCCGAAATGCAAAATATCTTAGTGCCGGGCGAAGTTTCAGTGCCTAATTTGCAATATACTTCGGAACCAATATTTAAAATTAAAGGAATATTCGACAAAGTTTCAACATTATTTACAAGGGTAGGCATTCCAAAAAGTCCTTTTTCAGCAGGGAATGGGGGCTTATATCTGGGGTTTCCGCGTTTGCCTTCAAGGGATTCGATAAGTGTTAATTCATCGCCACACAAATAAGAACCTGCACCCGTAAAAATTTCAATATCAAGGTTAAATCCAGAGTTTTTAATGTTCTGTCCGAGCCACCCTGTTTGGTAAAGAATAGCAATTGCATCACGGGTAACTTTAATTGATTTTGTATATTCACCACGAATGTAAATATAGGCTTTTGTGGCACCAATGCAGTAAGAGGCAATCATTAATCCTTCGATGTGTAAAAAGGGAAGCATTTCCATTATTGGCCTGTCCTTAAATGTTCCCGGTTCTCCTTCGTCAGCATTGCATATTGCATATTTTTGAGGAGCATCATATTCAGCAGTAAATTTCCATTTTGTTCCTGTAGGAAATCCCGCTCCACCGCGACCTCTAAGCCCTGAGAAAATAATTTCCTGAATAATTTCTTTAGAATTTCTTTTTAAAATTTTTTCGAATGCGTTAAACCCATCGGTTTTTCGATATTCATCAAAGGTATGGGGTTTGTCAGCAACAGCGTGTTTTAAGAGAAATTCGTGATTTGTTTTTTTTACGATTGTGTCGGCTTGGTAAGGTGCTGGTAAAGAATTATTTTTTTGAACATATGAAATTATATCCTTTATTCGCTCTGGGGTAAGATTTCCGTAAACTTCATTATTGATCATTATTGCAGGGGCAATGTTGCAATGACCAAGGCATTCAACGCTTTCGAGAGAAAACATTCCATCGGGACTGGTTTCGTTTTTATCAATACCAATCAAATCGCTAAGTGCCAATCGGATATTGCATGATTTCTGTGTATAACAAACTGGCGAGGAACAAATACTGATAATAAATTTTCCTCTACTTTGAGTATTCAGCATTGAAAAATATTTTGCAACGCCCAATACATTGCTGAAACCGGTATTCAAATATTCGGCTACCTCTTTAATATCATCTTGATTGATGAAATTATGCTCCGAATTGGCTTGTATTGCCTCGAGAATCAAAAGCATATTTTTTTTATCAGGAGAAAATTGTTTCAATAAATCGTGTATAGCCATATTAATATATTTTCTTTCGTAAAAATACATAATTTTCATTAATTGATTATCCAATACAAAGCAGATTGGAATTAAAAATTATTCCCTGAAAAATAATTTAAATTGATAAAATAAAAATTGCTATCTTTGCAATCCCAAATGCGGATGTGGCGTAATTGGTAGCCGCGCTAGACTTAGGATCTAGTGTCGAAAGACGTGGGGGTTCGAGTCCCTTCATCCGTACAAAATAGTTGATTTCACTAGGGTTTAATGTAAATTAAACCTTTTTTTAATATAAATTTATTTACAAAAATCTTGACAAATGGATATTAATTTAGAAAGAATTGATGATTTAAATGCAGTTCTCGAAGTAAAAATTACACCAGAGGATTACACCGAAAAAGTTGAAAAATCGTTGAAGGAACAACAGAAAAAAATGAATCTTCCGGGATTCCGTCCTGGTAAAATTCCAGCAAGTGTTGTTAAAAAAATGGTTGGTAAAGCTGTTCTGGCTGATGAAATAAATAAGATAGTAGTTGACTCAATGTTTAACTATCTTGATCAGAACAAAATAGATATTCTTGGAAACCCTTTGCCAAATTTTGAAAAAACCCCTGAAATGGACTGGGAAACTCAAACGGATTTCTCATTTTTTTATGATTTGGGGATGTCGCCAAATTTTGAATTCGAACTTTCAGATAAAATAAAAATTGATTACAGCAATATTATTTCCAGCGAAGAAGAAATTGAAAAATATTTAGTAGATATTCGCAAACGTTATGGAAAATATTCTTCTCCTGAAGTTTCAGAAATCGACGACCTCCTTTACGGCGAGTTTATTGAGCTTGATGACAATGGAGATGTAAAGGAAAATGGTGTAAAAAATGCCAGTTCAATTTTAGCTACTGCAATAAAAGACGCCAAACTTCAAATGAAATTTGTGGGATTGAAAAAGGATGATGCAGTTGATTTTGAACTTCTGAAAACATTTGATAGCAAACATGAAATTCATCACATGCTGAATGTTGAAGAAAATAAAATTGCAGAATTAAATAAAAACTTTCGTTTTAAAGTGTTAAACGTAAGTCGTAACGAACTTTCAGAAATTAATGAAGAATTTTTTGAAAAGGTTTACAAGGACGATAACATTAAAAGTGAAGCCGAACTTCGCGAACGTATCCGCAAGGATGCCGACAATACCTACCGGGTAGAAGCTGATAAAAAATTCCTGAGCGATGCAGTGGAATCGCTTATAAAACAAACAGAAATCACTCTTCCCGATGCATTTTTAAAACGTTGGTTGTTGAATGCAAACGAAGGTAAATTCACTGCCGAACAAATCGAATCGGAATATTCAGCATATCAGGATTCTCTTAAATGGCAACTTATTGAAAATAGAATAATCAAGAAAGCAGATATTTCGGTTACCGAAACTGATGTTAAGAATTTTATCAAAGAT
The DNA here is from genome assembly GCA_038214085.1 of Bacteroidales bacterium. Classification (GTDB taxonomy): domain Bacteria; phylum Bacteroidota; class Bacteroidia; order Bacteroidales; family CG2-30-32-10; genus JBBQSF01. Next base: position 6,204 of record JBBQSF010000144.1, read on the forward strand.
TATTTCAGAAAGGCATATCCAGTTGATCCTACGGATCCTGATGCAGAAAAACGCCTTGATGAAATTGCAGATTCTTATCTTAAGAAAAAAGAAAATGCAAAAAATATCTATGATAAATTGTATGATGAAAAACTTATTGATGTACTTAAGTCTTCTGTAACACTTAATTCTATTGACATTTCTTACGAAGATTTCATTAAAGTGATGTATGCAAAAAAAGAAGAACATGTACACGACGAAAATTGCAACCACGATCACGACCATAATCACTAACATTTAATAACTGAGCTTATGAACTATTCTGATGAATTTCGTAAATATGCTATAAAACATAGAGGAATCAGCAGCCTCAATCTGGATAGATTTACCTCCGTTCACGGAAGTTATATTTCTCCTACTATTATAGAAGAACGCCAGCTTAACATTGCTACAATGGATGTTTTTTCGCGTTTAATGATGGACCGAATTATTTTTCTTGGAGTTACAATTGATGATTATGTTGCAAATATTATTCAGGCCCAGTTGCTTTTCCTTGAATCTGTTGATGCAAAAAAAGATATTCAAATTTACCTGAATACTCCCGGTGGTTCAGTATATGCTGGATTGGGAATTTACGATACCATGCAGTATATTGCTCCGGATGTTGCAACAATTTGTACCGGAATGGCCGCATCAATGGGTGCTGTATTGCTTTGTGCTGGTAAAGAAGGAAAACGTACAGCGCTAACTCATTCCAGAGTCCTGATTCA
>JBBQSF010000145.1:0-6945 GCA_038214085.1 Bacteroidales bacterium
AGTGGCATACATTAGCAATAACACTCCAAAGGAGGTGATGTGCTGAAAGTCGCGGTATTTAATTGAAAGTGAAGATACAATTATTCCAAACCCAAGGCCAAGCATGGCCAGCAACAAAATGAGCACAGGCAAAATGAGCAAAGTTGTGGTGAAATTGAATTTTACACCTAAAAATGAATAGAAAATAATAAACCCTATAAAGAACAATAATTGAATGCCAAAACCAATTAAACTGGAAATAACAGTAGAAATTGGCACTACCAGACGGGGGAAATATACTTTGCCAAAAATTCCGGCATTACCTACAAAAGTGTTGGATGTTTTGGTGAGGCATTGCGAAAAATAATTCCAGCAAGTTAATCCGGACAAATAAAACAGCATGGCAGGGACACCTTCGGTGGGCATGCCGAAAATTTTTTGAAACACAACTGTAAAAGCGAAGGCGGTAAAAAAAGCCTGAAGAACATACCACAGTGGACCTAACAGTGTTTGCTTATAGGTGGAAACAAAATCGCGCCGAACCAAAAGAGAAAGTAGGTCGCGGTATTTCCAAATTTCTTTCAATCTCAAATCAAAAATTCCTCTTTTTGGGCGGATGATTTCATCCCATTCTTCCTGCATAAGCTTGCTATTTTTATATCATTTGCAAATATAAAGAATTCTGCAAACTGTGTTCAAATTAAAAAAAAAGGAGTCGCAAATCATTATTTTTTGACCTTAAAAACCACATGAATATTTGACACAACAATGCCTGCCTTTTAATTAAAAAACTAGATTCTTGTTTTAACAACAGAGATTTTGTTCTTTAGATCGAGTATTCGTTTTTCAAAATATTTATATGATATGTATGCAACTGCAATTGTAACTGTTAACGAAATTATTGCAACAATAAAGTTTATATATCTGTTTTCTGAATAATTAAAAGCAAAAACATCAAAAGCCATTTTTGTGAAAATTATTATAATAGGATGATACAAGTACATGCCATAAGTGTATTTTCCAAAAGTTGAAAAAATGGAAGCCGGCTTATTATTTCCCTTATCTACTAAAAAGATTACGAAATATAAATATGTCAGTGGCAACAGCAGTAAGGCAAGAGTGTAAAATGGCGCATAAAATGCGGGGGAAATAGTTAGAAGAAAAGCAAAAACAATAACACAATAAAAAGCGTTTGATTTCAAAAAGCGGCTTGAAGAAATGCGCTTTTTTTGACTAGAATAAATAATTGCGCCAAAACAGCCAGTCATTAAATAATTTATATTCCCAAATGTGTTATAATAAGAAGTCTCAAAATCAGTTGAAATTATATAAACAGTTGAAATAACAAATAAAACAATACAAATAAAGGATAATAATTTTTTATTCCTGAATACGATAAACAAAACTGGCCAAAACAAATAAAATTGTTCCTCAATAGCCACGCTCCAAGCAATACCGGTTTGTAAAGCCTGATTGTGCATGTCGAAATTATTAAGGAAAAGTAAATTTTTTATAATACTCCCTGAAAATTGGAATGTGTTAAATATATTTGGAAGAATAAATATACCGGTGATTAATACAAGATAATATAATGGCCAAATTCTAAATATTCGTCGTAAATAAAAAAATTTCAAATTAACATATCCTTTTGTTTTCTCTTCTTTGATCATTAGAAAAGTGATAAGAAAACCACTGATAACAAAAAATATTTGCACTCCAGCGCCACCCGTTATTGTTAGTGAAACGATAATTTTATTTACCAGTTCATTGCTCGTTAAATTTGAAAATGAATCTGAAAAACCATGTTGCCAAAAAACAAGAAAGAATGCGAAAAATCGCAATGTATCAAGCCCTTTGAAATATAGTGGTTTCATGATTTTTTGTAGTATTAACTAATTCCTTTTTCTTAAATTATCCATGAAGTAAAGCTATTTCTTGCTAAAATATTCATCAAATTTATTGTGAATCATGTGCAATTTATATAAACTTTTCTGTGTATTTATTTATCGGTAGGTATTATAGAAGTTTTTTTGAATTAAACCTTGTTTTTTTGAAGCACTTTAACGTGCGATTATTTTTTTACTTTGATCTTACAATGTGCATTAATTTCTACACAACACGAAGATTTGTTTTTAAGAATTCCAATTTCCCTTCGGGACAAGCGAGGTAATTCCAATCAAAATTAACACGACCTTCAAGCTTTTCAACACTTTTAAGTAAAAAGCCTGAATCGTCTTTTTGTAAATGAAACAAACGATAAGGGACTGACTGAAAATATAGATTCAGTTTATCAGCAATTTCAGGTAGTAGAACTTCAAAAATTACAATAGGTTTATGCGTATTTATGGTCTGCGACATGCCTTCAAAAACTTCCGGTTCGTGTAGCTCCACATCTAATTTAATAAGGTCAACTGATGGCAATTTGGCTTCGGAAACAAAATTATCAAGTGTAGTTGTTTTTACTACATATTCATTAATTTCTCCTTTAAATCCGGTATTTTCCTTGAGCATTTTTACTGACAGAGATGCAGAGGTTTGATGTTCGTCAAACACATCGTAAAAAATACTTTCTCCGTTTTTATTTGAAAGCGCAATATTATAAGCTTGAATAGTATAATTATTGCAAGCAATATTTTTTTCAAAATCCAGAAAAGTCTTTTTTGAGGGCTCAAAACCGTAAACTTTGCATGCAGGATTGATTGCTTTTGTAATCAAACTATAAATACCTGTGTTGGCACCAATGTCTACAACAACTTTTGCTTGTTTTGATAAAATTTTCCATGCCCAAATGGTTTCAGGTTCAAGGGAATTGTCGAGCCCTTTCCAGAAAATTTCATTTTCAATGGTTCCGCCTGTGGAATAAAGATAAAAAGATTTTTTATCCATTTTAACCTTTATTCGTCCGTTATACTTGAGATCTTGATAAAATTTTGAATGTGGAAGTTTTGTGAAGCGGATAAATTTTATCATTGCATTTTGCATGCCTTTGGGAAAAATTAAAATGCAGGATAAAAAAAAATGATAAAGTGTTGAGGAAATAGAATAGACCATAATTAAAATTTGAATAGTGAGGCAAATTTATTTAATAATTCAAAAGTATAGGAATAAATAATTTAAACTTTCAAATTACTTAAAATAGTATTATTTTTGTAAAACTGAAACCTAAAGGATGAAGAAACTTCCACTTGTTTTGTTATTTGTTTTTATTGCCATTTCTGGTTTTTCGCAAGTCAGACCTGACAATATTATCGGTCTTGCTCTTTGGCTAAAAGCTGATAGCAATTTAGTGCTAAATGGTTCAAATGTAGCGCAATGGGGCGATTGCAGTGGAAATGGAAACAATTTGACGCAAAATTTGAGTTCTTTAAGACCGACGTTTATAGCCACAGATGTGGCATTGAATAATTACCCTGCTATTTCGTTTGATGGGATTGATGATTTAATGGAGGGAAACCAAATTGATGGAATTGACACCACATCAATTACAATATTTATTGTTGCAAATGGTAGGCCAATAAGTCCTGGAGGATATTCTGGATTTCTACAAATTGGGACATTTCCCACTGGGTTTTGGATTGCCCGCCGACCCTCGCCAAACGAATATTTAATTTTATTCAATAATGGTGATTATCAAGCAACAAACCCAAGTACTTTATTTGATGCCGGATTTGGATATAAAATCTTCAGATACCAGAAGAAAAAAAACACATTTTCTGCTCTTTATTTTAATGGCACACAACTTTCGTATTCGACTGCTTCTGGACATACAGCACCTTTACAGGCAAATGGAAATATACGTATTGGTTTCATAAATGGCGTTACTTCGCAATATTGGAATGGTAATTTTTCTGAAATAGTAATTTATAATAAAAGTTTAAGTAGCACAGATTGTGACAAGGTTGAAAATTATTTAAAAAACAAATATTCCCCATCTGTAAATCTTGGACCAGATATTAATATCGCATATGGATTTTGTGATACTACGATAAGTGCAGGACCTAATTTTTCAAATTATTTATGGTCAAATGGCGAAACAACTAATTCAATTAATATCGCAAATAGTGGCTCTTATTGGGTGTCTGTAACTGACATATTTGGTTTTGTGTCAAAAGATACAATAAATATAAGTTTTCCGAAAATTACTTTGAATGACACATTGTTTTGTTCTGGAAGTGGGGGTGTTGCTTTATCGGCAGGATTAACTGGTAGTTATTCTTACCAATGGTCAAATGGTGGGTCTACACCTTCAATCAATATTAACTCCCCTGGCAATTATTCTGTAACTGTTACAGATATTGGGGCTTGCACTAATGTTTCTGATATCATTACTGTTATTGAAGATAATTTTCCAACTATAGCTGGTCTAGGTCCTGATACTAATATATGTTTAGGCAACACAATTGGGCTTTCATACCCTGTACAATTACCTAACGGACTTACCTATAATTGGTCTACATTTGAAACTACCCCTACAATTCCAATCAATGCTACTGGAGTTTATACTGTTACGGTTACTGATAGTAATGCATGTACAGTTGTTGATGCGATTAATGTAACTGTTTCAGGTGTTGCACCTCAAGTTCATTTTCAAATATCTCCAGCATGCGAAGGGGAAAATGTTGGTTTTATAAACACATCCAACCCACCCGGGAATACTTGGTTATGGAATTTTGATGATGGACAATTCTCAAATCATCAGGATACTGCACATGTTTTTGCTATAGGGGGAGATTACAATATTACATTGAATGTTGTTGATGGTATCTGTGGCAGCTCCCACGACAGCATGATACATATCCCACATGTTCCTATACCAAACTTCAATACAAATGCTGCTTGCATTAATAATTCACATACATTTATTGATATGAGTCAACCTGGGGAGGGTATGATAATAAGCTGGGATTGGGATTTTGGTGATGGGAGCTTGCATTCTTCAATTCAAAACCCACAACATACTTATGGCATTGCGGGCAACTTCCAAGTAACTTTGACAATTCAAAATAACCAAGGTTGCCAAAAAAGCATCGTACATCAAATTTCTGTTGTAAGTTCTGCCCTTCCGCCAACGACATTTTCAATTTATCAACCATCAGATAATATTGTGACCCAAAACCATACAATTTATTTTGGTTGGAATTCTGCACAAAATGCTGTTTCCTACACCCTTCAATACTCAACTGATTCAACATTCAATTCTTTCGTTACGAGCATACCTGATTTGACGGGAACAAATTATCAGTTGACTTTAGGTTCAGACAATAAGTATTTCTGGCGTATTATTGCCATGGGTTTGTGTGGAGTAACCGTATACTCTAATGAGGTATTTGCATTGACTGTTTTTTCATTAAATCAATCTACTTTCCTAAAACTTTGGCTAAAGGCTGACTCCAATGTTGTATTGAATGGATCTAATGTTTCTCAATGGAACGATTGCAGTGGAAACGGAAACAATTTGCTTCAAAGTACCTCCTCTTTTCGACCTTCTTATGTTTTAAGTGATCAAATAATTAATAACTATCCTTCAATTTCATTTGATGGTATTGACGATTTGCTAGAAGGATCAATGATTTCAAATATTGATACATCCTCCTTTACATTATTTGTTGTTGCAAAAGGAAGACCGATAAGTTCTGGTGGATATTCTGGTATGTTTCAGATTGGGTCGTATCCCACAGGTTTTTGGATTGCCCGCCGACCCTCGCCATATGAGTATTTAATTTTATTCAATAATGGAGAATTTCAGGCAACACAACCCGGAACTATGGTTGACAGTGGTTTTGATTATAAGATATTTAAATATCAGAAAAAAATAAATACATTCTCTGATCTTTATTTTAATGGCGTACAACAAGCATATGCAACTTCTTCAGGACTTACTACGGCCATGCAAGCAAACGGAAATACTCGAATTGGTTATTTAAACGGCGTTTCGGCTCAATATTGGAATGGTAATTTTGCAGAAATAATATTGTTTAATAAAAGCCTTAGCATTACGGAGCAAAAAAATGTATCAAACTACCTCCACTACAAATACGCCCCCCCAGTAAACCTAGGCCCCGATATATGGACCAATGATTTCTGCGACACTACATTAGAAGCCAGCGAACGCTTTACAAATTTTATATGGAGCTCGGGCGAAACTACACACAGTATAGTTGTAAATTCTGGCGGAGCATACAGCGTTACCGCTACCGATGTTTTCGGTTTCAACACAGTAGATACTGTTATTGTTCACAAACCCATTATAGCAGCTCATGATACTCTTGTTTGTTTTGGGCAAAATGTATTGCTGCAAACCGAACTCAGCAGCCCCTACACTTTTAATTGGCTCCCGGGTGGTTCAACAGGAAGTTCCTTAAATGTTACCGCTCCGGCCACTGTTACTTTATCCGTTAGTGATGGCGTTTGTACGGCAGTTAAACAAATTGTGGTAAGTGCCGATAGTTTCCCTGTGCTGGCTTCGCTTGGCCCAGATATTGTAAATATTTGCAGCGGCCAAACCATAGGATTAGTTCAAGGTCAAGGTCAAGGTCAAGGTCAAGGACTTTCATACGACTGGTTTGATGGAACTACACATACCTATGATTCGCTGTTTACCGTTCCATGGCTATCGGGTACTCACACGGCCACACTCACAGTTATAAACAGTAGAGGCTGCACAGCAAACGACCAAATCAGTCTTACCGTTGTGGGCCAGACACCCGATGTAAATTTTACAAGCAGTAGTGGCTGCTTCCCCATTATTACCACATTCACCGACCTAAGTACCGTTGGCGGTGGCGCATTTATCAATTCGCGAAAATGGAATTTTGGTGATGGAATCATTCAAAATGGTTTGGCAAGCATAACACATTCCTATGCCACAGCAGGAACGAAGTTTGTTACCCTTACCGTTACTTCAAATAAAGGATGTAAGGATAGCATTGTGGATACTGCTTTTGTGTTTTCAAAACCTGATGTGAA
>JBBQSF010000146.1:0-6942 GCA_038214085.1 Bacteroidales bacterium
CCCCGTCAATTCGAGTTTTTCTATCGTCGGTTCTCGATACCCGCATACATTTTTATAATTGATTAATATATTAGGAGCGGACTCGAAGTGACGATAGAAAAAGTATCGAGAATAGGGGCTTAATAATTTTGTATTTTAAAATTTAAATAACCTTTTAATTGTACTGTTATTGCTGGTTTATGGCTGACCGAATTTAAAATATCATACTTTTTCCTTAAACAATTCCCATCAGCTTCTAAATTATTTTTATTTTTGACAATAAGAATTTGCAATTATTACTAATTCAGAAATATTTAACATTTATGAAAAAAGCATCATTCGTTTTATTAATTGTATCATTAGCCATGGTTTCTACATCGTGCAAAAACAAAAAAGAAGATAAAACTTCAAATCCTTTCTTTACCAAGTACGACACTCCTTTTGAAGTGCCGCCTTTTGATAAGATTGACACAACCCAGTATATGCCTGCTTTTGAAGAAGGCATGAAACAGCAGAATGCAGAAATCGACAGCATTATCACAAATAAGGAAGCTGCTACATTTGAAAATACAATTCTGAAATATGATAAATCAGGAAAATTGTTGACCAATGTTGGCAATGTGTTCTTTAACCTTTTGGATGCAAATACCAATGAGCAAATGCAGATTATTGCACGTACTGTGAATCCATTACTTTCGAAACATCGCGATGAAATTGCAATGAACGAAAAACTGTTTACACGTGTTAAGGCAGTTTATGATAAACGCAACGATTCAAAACTCGACAGCCAGCAAGTTCGTGTGGTTGAAAAATATTACCGCGATTTTGTTCGCCTCGGTGCAAATCTGGCGAAAGATAAGCAAGATACGCTTAAAAAAGTCAACTCGGAACTTTCTACACTATCGCTTCAGTTCAGCGAAAACGTACTTGCCGAAACCAAAGCATTTCAATTGGTAATTGACGATAAAAAAGATCTCGACGGATTGCCACAATCCTCAATTGATGCCGCTGCCGAAGTTGCAAAGGAAGCAAAGAAAGATGGCAAATGGATATTTACACTTGATAAACCAAGTTTGATTCCGTTTTTACAATATGCTAAAAACCGTGAACTGCGCGAAAAAATTTACAAGGGTTATTATATGCGTGGCGACAACGATAATAAAAATGACAATAAAAAGATCATTGCGAAAATGACAAATCTTCGTCAGAAGAAAGCGGAATTGCTGGGTTTCAAGAGTTATGCTGCTTATGTTATTGATGACAATATGGCTAAAACACCCGAAAAGGTGGATGAGTTTTTGATGAAATTATGGAAATCAGCATTGCCGATTGCAAAAAATGAACTGAAAGAAATGCAGAAAATTGTTGACAAAGAAAAAGGTAATTTCAAACTTCAAACTTGGGACTGGTGGTTTTATGCCGAAAAACTTCGTAAGGAAAAATACGACCTCGATGAAACCGAAATTCAACCTTATTTAAGCCTTGAAAATGTTCGTACCGGAATGTTTTATGTTGCCACAAAATTGTATGGAATTACGTTTAACAAACGCACAGATCTTCCTGTTTATCAAAAGGACGTTGAAACATATGAAGTTAAAGAAGCCGATGGAAAGCATCTTGGTATTTTATACCTGGATTATTATCCACGCGAATCGAAGCGCAATGGCGCATGGTGCACCAGTTTCCGCAATGCAGGATGGGAAAACGGTAAAAAAGTTGACCCAGTAGTTTCTATCGTTTGCAATTTTACAAAACCTTCTGGCGATAAGCCTGCATTATTAACCTGGGATGAAACCACAACATTATTTCACGAATTCGGACATGGTTTGCATGGTTTGTTTACCGAAGGAAAATACAATCGTACCGCTGGATCTGTACCTAGTGATTATGTGGAACTTCCTTCGCAGATTATGGAAAATTGGGCCGGCGAACCTGAAGTGTTAAAATATTACGCAAAGCATTACAAAACAAAAGAAGTAATGCCTGAGGCACTCATTAGTAAAATTGAGAAAAGCAGTTTGTTTAATCAGGGTTTTGTAACCATTGAATACCTTGCGGCTTCATTGCTTGATTTAGACTTCCATAACATAACAAAACAAACAGAAATTGATGTAGATAAATTTGAAAAAGCATCAATGGATAAATTGGGACTTATTCCTGAAATCCTTCCACGCTATCGTTCAACTTACTTCTCTCATATTTTTAGCGGAGGATATTCTGCTGGTTATTATGTTTATATATGGGCTGCAGTGCTTGATGCTGATGCTTTTGATGCATTCAAATCTTCTGGCGATATTTACAATAAGGATCTTGCAACAAAATTCAGAAAATATTGCCTCAAAGAAAGTGGCGATGGTGAAGGCATGGACCAGTATAAAAAATTCAGAGGTCAGGAACCTTCTGTAAATCCTTTACTCATTAGAAGAGGCTTGAATTAATTAACACAAACAATATAAAAATATAAACATGGAAAACGCAGAAATCCATTTTTCAAAACGTGCCGTTAAGTATAATAATTCTTCAAACTGGGTGGTTGACCATCAGTTGATTCGCACTATGTTTGAACTTACCGAAGCAGGAACAAATTCCGTAGTGCTTGATATTGCTACAGGCACTGGTCTTATAGCAAAAGAATTCATTGGAAAAGTAAATAAAGTTGTGGGCCTTGATATCAGCCCCGAAATGGCGGAGCAAGCCAAAGGAATAGTAGATGAAATTCATTTTTCGCCTGCAGAAAAAATGCCTTTTGATGACAATACTTTTGATACTGTGGTTTGCCGCCAAGGACTTCAGTTTGTTGAACTTGATAAAGTAATTTCTGAAATTTACAGAGTTCTGAAACCGGGTGGTGTTGTGGTTTTGTGCCATCTTACGGCTTATGGTGAGGAAGATAAAGAACTTACTTTCCGTATTCAAAAACTCAGAAATCCTGCACGCAGAAATTATTTTTTACCAAATGATATCAGCAATGCACTGAATAATAAAGGATTTCAGAATGTAGAAAATATTCCTTATGTTTCTGACGAATCCGTAAATAAATGGATCGACAATGGAGCTATTTCTGAAGAAAACATGGAATGGATAAAGAATCATTACCACAATGCTGCAAGTGATTTTTTAAAAATTCACAAAGTACGTTTTACCGACGATGATATTATCGACTCCATGCTGTTTATGATTGCTAAGGGAAGAAAATAAGGATTATGCCACAAAGTCACCAAGACAGAAAGTTGACACAAAGCGAATTTTTGCCCTTATCAAGTTATGAGGAAGAAATTGGTAAAGCTGTTGTGAATGCTGCATTTCTTGTTCATAAAGAATTAGGACCGGGACTTCTTGAAAAAGTTTACGAGGCTTGTTTTTGTCATGTGCTAACTGAACATGGTTTTAGCGTTCAGCGGCAACTTGATGTTCCTATAGTTTTTGATAATATTGTTTTTAAAGAAGGATTACGTTTAGATGTTTTGGTAAATGATGCAGTTATATGCGAACTTAAGGCACTTGAAAATGTAAATCCCGTTTGGGAAGCACAATTATTAAGCCACTTAAAATTAACCGGAAAAAGATTGGGTTTCTTAATTAATTTCAATGTTTCATTGATAAAAGATGGGATAAAAAGAAGGGTTTTGTAATTTCGAATTTCGTGAATCTTCGAGTCTTAGTGCCTTTGTGGCCGAAAATTAAATTCGTTATAAATGGATAGTAATCCTTTTTTTATTATTGGTACCGAACGTTCCGGAACAAATTTGCTTCGGCTGATACTAAATGTGCATAGTGATATTTGTATTCCTCATCCGCCACATATTTTTAAATTCTTTTTTCCGCTATTGCCTTTATATGGCGATTTACAGAAAGATAAAAATTTTCAAAAGCTTGTAAATGATGTGTGCCGCATGGTGGAACTTCACCCGTATCCATGGGAAATAAAACCCGACAGGAAAAAAATTCTAAAAGAAGTTCCTGAAAGAACACTCATTGCTGTGTTTTTCAATATTTACAATCAGTATCTTGAATATTCGGAAAAAAAACGTTGGGCTTGCAAAAGCACGTTCATGATACATCATGTGGACGAAATTCTAAGGTTCTGTCCCGAAGCGCAATTTGTTTTCCTTGTCCGCGATGGGCGCGATGTGGCAGTATCAGCAAAAAAATCCATTTTCAATCATTTCAATGTTTTTTATTCAGCTCATTTGTGGAAAAAAGAACAAGAAATTGGAATTGATTTGCTTTGTAAATTGAAGCCAGAGCAAATAATGTTGTTGTATTATGAGGATTTGATTGCAAATGCTGAAGTTAAAACCAAAGAATTGTGCGACTTTCTCGGAATTTCTTTTCAGGAAAATATGCTCGCATTTCATAAATCAAAAGAAGCAGAAAAATCTGCAAGACTCAGCAAATCATGGGAAAATACGTCAAAGCCTATACAACATAATAATTCGAGAAATTTTAAAACAAAGCTTTCACATAGCGAAATAATTCTTTTTGAAAGCATTGCCTTTAAGGAGTTAAATGCCTTGCAATACGAACTTTCTGAGCCACTCGAAACACTGATTAAAGCAGCTGAATACAGAAGTAGAAAAAAAATGAAATATTTTTTTAATGAAAAATTCTTACATTTGAATGTGCAGTGGCAACATTTTTTGAGCGATAAGAACAATAAACTCAGGTTCCGAAAAAGTTTTTTTTTGAATAGGATAAAAATAATAAGAAAATATTTTTGAACCATTGTGCTATGATTTATGGAATTTAAGCCTACACTCGAAAGTCAGCGTGAACGCATTAAAATGCAAAGAAAAGTGTTGCCAGAGAGCGATATCAGTTCAATGCATGGCCTGCCTTTAAACAGTGTAAAAAAAGTTTTGGTAATTAATTCCTCCTCCCGTTCGGGATCAAGTTTGTTGTATGCAATGCTGCGAAAGGTGCCCGGGATATATTCACTTACCGGCGAGGCTGCACCTTTTTACAAAATAAATACAAAATTTAATCCTGAAATTGTTTGCAAATCAGAAAAAATTTCCGATAAAAATATTGATAAACTGATTGATTTGGATGGGCTTTCAGCCGATTTAATCTCTGATTGTTCTTTAAGCAATGGTAATGTATCTATAAATCGAAATACGAATATTGAAGAATATGCTGTTGATATTATCAATCGACTTTTTTTGCAGTGGACTGACATCGATTTTGATTTTGATTTGGTTAAATACCTTGTAAACGAATGTTTTAATAATATAAAAAGATTAAAAGTAACGGTTAGCATTGAAGAGTTTTATCTTAAATTATTAAAAGCACTGATTAAAGAATATCCAGGAATAAATCCTTACTACTACGATATTGATACGGAATTGGTGCGTTTCTCATTTCCCGAGATACCTATTCCTGTTGCACCTCCAAATAGAATGTTGATTATTGAAGAACCTCCTTTTGTTTTACAATTTCCACGAATTAAGCCATGTGAGGCGAATTTTCAAAAAGACATTTTATTGCTAAAATCTACCGTGGATTGTTATCGCATGAACCTTATCAATCGCTTGTTTCCAAATGCCGAAATAAAAGTAATATATTTAACCCGAAATCCTGCTGCTACCATTAACGGTATTTTCGATGGGTGGTTGCATCGTGGTTTTTTTTCGCATAATCTTGAAGATTATTTGAAGAATTGTGGCCTGAAAAAATTAAATATAAAGGGCTATTCTGATAAAGCTGTTTGGGGGAAATTTTGGTGGAATTTTGACCTGCCAGAAGGTTGGGAAAATTATATCAATGCACCGCTTACCGAAATATGTGCGTTTCAATGGCTTTCAGCAAATACAGAAATACAACAAAACATAAAGTCACATAATTATGACGTATTGACGGTGCGTTACGAGAATTTTATTCGCAGCCTTGCATCACGAAATGCACAGTTTAAGCAGATTTTGGAATTTGCAAACCTAGGAACCGAACTGATTGATTTTCTCAATTTGAATACATTGCCAGTGGTTCAGGCAACATTGCCGCCACAAATTTATCGATGGAAGAAGCGAAAAGATATTATTGAAAAACTTCTCGACAATAATGATATCAGCGATATGGCTGCCTCGCTGGGCTATTACAAACAAAATATGGAGGAATGGCTATGATACAATTTGGTCAGAATTCGGAATATAAAAAGTTGAAATCAGTAGTGTTGTACAAGCCTGGTATTGGCATTCATAACTTATCCGACCCAAAGGCTGTTCAGCAAAATGCGTCCATTGATCATGCGTTGATTTCGAAAGAATTTGATGAAATGGAAGCCGCCTATAAGAAGTTGGGTGTCGAAGTTTTATATATCGACGATGTTGCATTGAACGCTGAATACGGTTTTCAGCACAACATGATGTATTGCCGCGACATTTTTTTTATGACTCCGCAGGGAGCAATTATGGCCAATATGGCAAATTCGTCACGCAAGTTTGAAACACACTATGCACAGCAAACATTTGAAAATGCTGGCATTCCCGTAATACATACTATTGATTCACAAGGTTCGTTCGAAGGTGCCGATGCACTTTGGATTAGTCCTAGCCAAGTAGTGGTAGGAGTGGGGCATCGCACCAATATAGCAGCATTCAGGCAAATTCAGGAAGTGCTGAAAAAAACAGGAGTGGAATGTTTTACTTTGCCTTCCACGCAAACCACCACGCAGCATTTGCTGGGAAGCTTGCAAATAGTGGATTCCGATATGGCTTTGGTACGCGAGAACATCATCAACAGCGATATTATAAAATTTTTAAAGCAAAAAGGTTTTAAAGTGCACCGCATTCCCGAAAACCATGAAGTAAGCAAAATGCAGGCAATGAATACCGTTACCATTGAACCACGGAAAATAATTATGACGGCGCATTGCCCCGAAACAAAAAAAATATATGAAAGCCTTGGCCTTACTGTGCTTGCCGAATTAAATATTCCTCAATTGATAAACGGTGCCGGCGGACTGGC
>JBBQSF010000147.1:0-6931 GCA_038214085.1 Bacteroidales bacterium
TAAGGGCTGGAGCATCAGGTAATAAATGATTATGGCCTGCGATTTTCGTATAAATACTGCTCGATTGACTTTCGCACACACAATCACCTGAAGCATAAAGTTGCATATTAGCACTGAGAATATTGGAATTTCTTGGAATGCTAACATTTGAAAAACGGAAAGCATTATAAATATCAGAAGTCCCATTGCAATCGTCCTGATAGCCTATAGTTGAATATGTTGTTGTGGAATACCATGTACCATTCTCCCAAACGCCATCATCAGCATTTGCTGCAACATATTCAGTAAAAGAACCTCTATTCATATAAACATTATCAGAAATTGCTCCATTTATTGTTGAAAGAATAAAGTTGCCGTTATACGCTCCTTCGTTAAACTGAGCCTTTGTTGTTTGGTGCCATCCATAGTCGCTTGCACTGTGCGTAAAGCTCCACTTTTGAGTAGACCAGCTTCCCCAAGTGACACCAGCATTGTTTGAAGCTCTGGCTCTAACATAATAAACTGCTGGATCAGTGGCTGGCAATGCAGGCGAAAGGTTATTACAAACATAATCATATTTAATTGCAGAAGAAAATGTCCCAGAAAACGACTGAGTATAAACAGTTCCAGAAAAATCGTCCTTGGTATTGGCTTCAATTTGCATTGCATTGAACGACTGACCTGTTGAGGATACCGCAAATACTGGAGTTGAAACAGCTCTTATATTATCAAAAAAAACTGGAGTAGCATTTGCAGATGTATTGTAGAAAACTGGAGCCGTTGGAGCAGGAAGCACACAAGTAAGTGAAATATTATCTACTGCTGGATTTGCATAAGGCGAAAGTGCGTCTGTTTTGTATGTAAAAACCAATCTCACCGTTGTTCCGGCCAGAGCAGTTAAATCAATCTGCGGTCGTGCTGTATAGCCAGCCAGAACAGGCGTAGTATAAATAACTCGCTGTGTACCTGCAGGCAAAGAACCAGAAACTGGTGTTTGTGCTGTAGTATTAGTATAAATATAAAAGTAATCGTAAGTATTGTCAATAATAGGCATTTTGAGATAATAATTCAAATAAACCTGAGTTGCCCCAGCTGGAATTACAACATCTCTATAAAAATGTTTAATTACTAATGCAGAGGATCCAGCATAAGTTGAAGCATTTGTGCCGACAAAAGCAGCATTCGTTCCGGCCTGTGAACCGGCGGCAGACCCCACAAACCATGTTGTTGCAGTACCATCCACTACCGTCCATCCATTTAATGCCAAAGTGTTTCCATTTTCAAATCCTCCGTCACCCAATGGATTAATTAAAACAGTTTGTGCACTTAATGCACTAAAACATAAGAATAAAGAAATTAGAAGTACTGATTTTTTCATAAATTACATTTTAAATTTTTTCAAAAATATGAATTTTTCTATTAGGACATAATTAAAATTTCACTAAATCAATTTAGAGTAGTATTTATAAAGTATTTGGTATAATAATCTTATCAAATCATTTTACTTTTTGTTAAAGAATGTATATATTTAATCACATTAAAATACAAAATGGAATATTCAACATATCTATTCCATAAGTTAAGCCCATTTATATTGTTGATTCATAAAAAAACAGATGATGAGACTTTTGCACTAAATCAAGAAATATTAATTCGACACAAATACTTAAGAAAAAAATTTAACACTTCTCGGTATAAAATAATATTTTTGTGAATCTTAACTGTAACACTTTGTGAAACTCTCAATAGTTATTGTAAATTATAATGTCAAGTATTTTCTTGAGCAATGCCTTTTATCTGTTCGTAGAGCGATTGAAGAAATTGATGCTGAGGTTTTTGTAGTTGACAACAATTCTGTTGATGGTTCAGTTCAATTGTTAAAGGAAAAATTTCCTGAAGTAATATTGATCGAGAACACTGAAAATTTCGGATTTTCGAAAGCAAACAATCAGGCAATTGAACGTGCCAAAGGAGAATACATTCTGCTTTTGAACCCAGATACTGTTGTTGAAGCCGAAACTTTTTCCAAAGTATTGCAATTCATGGACAATCACGAAGATGCTGGGGCACTAGGCGTGAAAATGATTGATGGCAAAGGAAATTTTCTGGCAGAATCAAAAAGGGGACTTCCTACCCCTGAAGTTGCCTTTTATAAGGTATTTGGTTTATCCCGTATTTTTAAGAAATCAAAAAAATTCAATCGCTATCATCTTGGATATCTTGATAAAAATCAGATTCATGAGGTTGATATTTTGGCCGGTGCATTTATGTTGCTGCGTAAAAAAGTACTTGATGTAACCGGTTTGCTCGATGAAACTTTTTTCATGTATGGAGAAGATATTGATCTTTCGTACCGGATTTTAAAGGCTGGATACAAAAATTATTATTTTCCCGAAACGTGTATCATACATTATAAAGGTGAGAGCACAAAAAAAAGCAGCATTAATTACGTTTTTGTTTTTTACAATGCAATGATCATTTTTGCAAAAAAACATTTTTCACAAAAAAACGCACAATTATTTTCCTTTCTGATCAACTTAGCTATTTACTTAAGAGCATCCATAGCCATTGCAAACAGGTTTATTAAACGCTTCAGCCTCCCTTTCCTTGATTTCGTTACCATATTTGCAGGACTTTTTGCATTAAAAATTTATTGGGAATTAAATATTATTTCGGTTCGAGGGGGGCAATATCCTTTGGGCTACATAATAATGGTGGTACCGATATATATTTTTATCTGGCTGATTTCAGTATACTTAAGTGGTGGATATGACAAGTCCTTCCGCTTGTCCAAAATTATTCAGGGAGTATTCTTAGGTACTGTTTTTATTCTCGTTGTATATGCTTTGCTTGACGAATCCTATCGTTTTTCAAGGGCAATAATAATTTTGGGAGCGCTTTGGGCTGTATTTATAATGCTTTCTTCGAGGGTAATTTTACATTTGTTGAATATAAAGGGGTTCAGATTTGACAAACCCAAGAATAAAAGAATTATTATTGTTGGAAAGAAGGTTGAAGCCGAGCGGGTAAAATACATTATCAGTCAAACAGAAATTATACCCGGATATATTGGAATTGTGGACACGGAATCGGGTACAATTACAAACGAAGGTTATATCGGGAATATCCAACAGATCTCGGAAATCATAGAAATATATAGAATTAATGAGGTAATTTTCTGTGCTAAGGATATGACATCAGAAGACATCATAAACAAAATGTCCTTATTGAAACAATTTGATGTGGAATTTAAAATTGCACCACCCGAAAGTCTATACATTATCGGCAGCAATTCCATTGATACCAGCGGAGAAATGTATACCATTAATGTCAATTCTATATCAAACACTCATAACCGACGTAACAAAAGGTTTTTTGATATCATTGTATCCGTAGCATTCGTTTTTGTTTTTCCTTTTTTTATCTGGTTTCTAAAAAGTCCGTTCCATTTTATTGCAAATATTTTCGCTGTGATTTTTGGCAAAAAAACTTGGGTTGGCTACATTGAAACTATTGACAATTCATTACTACCTGGGTTAAAGAAAAGTGTACTCAATCCTTCTGATGCTTTTAAAAACAAAAAACTCAGCCCCGAACTTCTCAGTCAGATGAATATCATGTACGCCAGAGATTACAATGTTTCGAATGATCTTAACATTATTTTCAGAGGATTTAAAAATATTGGTCGTCACTAATTTTCTTTAGCAAGATTTTTTAATATTTCATGGAAAAATTGTAATTTCGTTGTAATTATTTACCGAAGTTTTTACAAAGAAATTATGGCAACACACGAAATATTAATACCCCAAATGGGCGAAGGAATTATTGAAGCAACGGTAACACGCTGGTTAAAAAAATTAGGAGATACTGTTGAACTTGATGAACCTATTGTTGAAATTGCAACAGATAAAGTTGACAGTGAAATTCCTGCCCTTGGTTTTGGAATTCTTACAGAAATAATAGCCAACGAAGGCGATGTGGTTTCTGTTGGATCTTGTATCGGCATCATTTCTACCGATGGAAACAGCGCAACTGTAAAATCTGCAGTGGCTGAAAAAAAGGAAGTACAACCCGTTGCAGAGGCCACTGAAATAATAACGAAAATTTCAGAACCTACTGAAATTATTAATAGCAGCAATGATTTAAAATTTATTTCACCACTAGTTCGAAGCATCGCAATAAAAGAAAATATTGATCTCAACGAAATCAATAAAATTAAGGGTACGGGCAAAGATGGAAGAGTTACCAAATCTGATTTTCTTTTGTACCTCAACGAGAAAAAAAATATTTCACCTGATTTATCTAAAGAAAATAATCAGTCCAACGAAATCATAGAAATGGACCGAATGCGCAGAATCATTGCGGATCACATGGTAATGTCGGTAAAAATTTCACCGCATGTAACTTCATTTGCCGAAGCAGATGTAACAGAACTTGTTAAATGGCGCGAAAAAAACAAAAAGCCTTTCGAACAGCGCGAAAACAAAAAGCTCACATACACTCCAATTTTTATAGAAATTCTTGCAAAAGCCATTGCAGAATTCCCCATGATAAATTCTTCGGTAGATGGCTATAAAATTATTCTGAAAAAGAATATTAATATTGGTATGGCAGTGGCATTACCAAGTGGCAATCTGATTGTCCCTGTAATAAAAAATGCTGATACCAAGAGCCTTTTATCAATTGTAAAAGATGTAAATGACATTTCAGAAAGAGCAAGGAGCAACAAATTAAATCCCGACGAAATTCAGGGTGCTACTTTTACGATAACCAATCTTGGTTCATTTGGCAGCCTTGCAGGAACTCCCATCATCAATCAGCCGCAAGTAGCAATTATTGCGGTGGGTGCTATAAAAAAACGACCCGTGGTAATTGAATCTGAACTTGGCGACTCAATTGGTATCCGGCATATAATGATCATTTCATTGGCTTATGATCATCGCGTGATCGATGGGGCTTTGGGAGGAAAATTCCTCAACCGATTTATTGAGTTCCTTGAGCAATTTGACTCAAACACAAAAATTTAAACTAACAACTGCTCTGATTTTGTTCATAACTTAGCCTGAATGTTCAGACGCTATAATAATGTATTTATTTATTTTAGTGCCCTCAAAATCTTGAATCATGTTCCGAAAATTACTTTTTTTCTTTCTTTTTTGCAGTCCCATAATATCAAATGCACAGAATGATATCGCTTCAGGAAATACAAAAAATGCTAAAGATAATTTCTCATTGGGAAATTTCAAGGGTGCGCTCGAAGAATACCTGATTTTGTTAAAAGCCGATAGCAATAATACCACCTACAATTTCCGTACTGGTGTCTGTTATCTGAATACCAATATTGACAAATCAAAAGCACTGCCTTATTTGCTTAAAGCATCATCCGATCCAAAAGTTGACAATAAAGTGTATTATGAATTGGGTCGCGCAAATATGCTGACATACAAATTTGACGAAGCAATAAAATTTTTTAAAAAGTATAAAGAAGTTACAAACGGCTCTGAAAGTTTTATTATTTCTACTGACAGGCAGATAGAGATGTGTAAACAAGCGCAGGAGAATATAGCGAAACCTATAAATGTTACCATAGAAAATATAGGATCCGAAATCAATTCCTCATATCAAGACTTCAAGCCATTTGTTCCGAAAGATGAATCTTATATTGTATTTTCGTCAAAAAGAGCTGGCAATACTGGAAATATGACAGATTATGACGGTGATCTGACTTCTGATGTATATATGTCGTTTCCAAAATACGATAAATGGGCAAAAGTTAAAAATGCAGGAGCATTTATCAATACTGATCTTGTGGAAGAAACTTGTGGCATTTCGGCAGATGGCAGCAAAATATTTCTTTATTGTGATAATTACTCAGGCTATAGTGATATTTTGGTTTCGGACAAAAAAGGAAAATCTTTTACAAAAGCTATATCTGTTGGCAAAAACATCAATACCAACAAAGTTGAAAACGCAGCAGCAATTACTCCTGACAAAAAATATTTGTTTATTTCAAGCGATCGTAATGCAGCAAACGCCGGACTGGATTTGTTTATGTCGCGAAAACTTCCTTCGGGCGAATGGAGTGTTCCTGTTAATCTTGGACCGGATATCAATACCGTTTACGACGAGGATTATCCTTACATGGCACCTGACGGAAAAACATTATATTTCTGTTCTCAAGGTCACAACAGTATGGGCGGTTTTGATATTTTCAAATCTGAATGGAACGAAAAAGAGGAAACGTGGTCAGAACCTCAAAATCTAGGATATCCATTGAATACACCTGATGATGACTTAACCATTTGCTTTTCAACAACCATGCGCCATGCATACATTTCTTCTTTGCGTGAAAATGGTTATGGTGATCTTGATATTTATAAAATAATCTTTAATGATATTGAACCGCCTTATACATCAATTATTGGTTCTGTTTTGAATAAAGACTCGTCAAATATTTATACAGCAACCATTGACACCAGCGCAGTTGGACACTCAAAAGCATTTGGAGCAACTGAAAAATTAAATAATGTTGATTCCTTAAATATTAAGAAAAATACTGAAAGTTTGAATGTATTTATCAATATCACAAACAACGAAACCCATAAAAAGTACGGAATTTATCATCCAAATAAAAAAACTGGAAACTACGCTATCGTTTTACCTCCGGGAAATTATACCGCTGAAATTGAAGTAGAGGGATATCAGAAATACTCCGAAATAATAAAAATTTATGAAAAATCTGCGAACTCTGAACTATTAAAAGATTTCGTACTTACCCCACGTTAATATGGAACTTAAACTTAATAAACCTCTGGCTTGTTTTGACCTTGAAACCACAGGAATAAATATTGTAACTGAGCGCATTGTTGAAATTAGTATTGTAAAAATTAATCCCGACGGATCTCAATCAACTTTTACGCAAAGGATAAACCCCGGCATTCCAATACCTGCT
>JBBQSF010000148.1:0-6862 GCA_038214085.1 Bacteroidales bacterium
AAACTTTCAAAATATTTTATTTTTTTTACTATTTCTTCTTTCCGTAATTTCATTCGATAAGCAATTTCTGCTTCGTTAAACGGGACAAAATCATCAAATACACCGCCATAAGATCTTAGAATTGTTTTAAGCAGATTGTCATATTCTTTGGATGTAACCTGAAAACGGTACAAGGTTTCTCTATCCACGCAAATATGCAACTTAGGTTGACTGAAAAAAGATTCTGTAAGCAGCAGATAACCTTCTCTTTCAATAAATTTAAGTGCATTGTAAACCAATACAGGTTTGAAATTATAAGTGTTACAAAATGATGAAATATCAAAATCAAATGTAACGTCTTTTCCGCTGCCAACAGCTAAATTGTAAAAATTCCCCAGGGCATTATACACATCCCTTATTAAGTTAGGTTCGGGAAATGAATCGTTAAAATTACGACGCAGGTCAATAATGTCGGAATCATTGAACATGAGCAAAGCATAAGCTTTATTCTCATCGCGCCCTGCCCTTCCAGCTTCCTGAAAATATGCTTCAAGTGAATCAGGAAGATCGAAATGAATAACAAATCGCACATTGGGTTTATCTATACCCATTCCGAAAGCGTTGGTAGCAACAATCACTCTCACTTTTTCAGTTATCCAGTTGTTCTGTCTTTCATCGCGGATTTTATGGTCGAGGCCAGCATGATAATAATCCGATTTTATCCCGTTATTTGAAAGAAATTCTGCAATTTCCCTGGTCTTTCTTCTATTTCTAACATAAACAATTCCAATTCCGTTAATTTTTGAAATAAACCGGATCATACGGTTCAACTTGTCTTCTTCTTTAATTACGGCGTATGTAACGTTTTTGCGTTCAAAACTTTTCCTGAAAACATTTTCTTCTTTGAATTTTAGTTTCTGCTGAATATCGCTAACCACATCGGTAGTAGCAGTGGCTGTTAATGCCAGAATAGGAATTTCAGGGACATATTTTCTGATTTCGGCAATTTGCAAATATGGTGGTCGAAAATCATAACCCCATTGCGAAACACAATGTGCTTCATCGACGGCAATAAGGCTGATTTTCATTTTTTTTAGTCGGTGAATAAATACTTCAGATGCAAGGCGTTCGGGCGAGAGATATAAAAATTTTATATCGCTGTGAACACAATTATCAAGCACTATATCAATTTCATTGTAATGCATACCCGAATGGATTGCGACAGCCTTAATTCCTTTTTTATTGAGGTTTTCCACTTGATCCTTCATTAGAGCAATGAGAGGTGAAATCACAAGACATAGACCTGGAAGAGCCATAGCTGGCACCTGAAAACATACTGACTTCCCACCACCCGTTGGCAAAAGCGCAAGCGTATCTTTTCCATTTAAAACAGAAAGAATAATATCTTCCTGCAAAGGCCTAAAAGTGCTATGTCCCCAAAATTTAATAAGTATTTCCTGAATTCTTGTGACCATTTTACGAAAATAAGAAAATATCTGCCATAAAAAGCAATGGAAAAAAAATAGATCATAAATAAACTATTCAAATATTCCTTATTCTTTAAAAAGATTAATAATATCTTTGTGAAACAAAAAAATCATATTGTCAAAATGCGGAATATTTTAAAAATACTTGTTTTCATTCTCCTTCCTATATTAACTCAAGGACAAGATACAATTATTCCGCTACAAGCAGATTCATCAAAATTTATGGTTTCAACTGACACTGCTTTCTATAATTCGCTCTTACTCGAAGCTGCATTTGATGGAAAAACGGATTCAGTTATTTCTGCTCTTTTAAAAGGAGCGAATATAAATACCAGAACCGAAGAAGGTGTAACACCACTTATGTATGCTGCTCAAAATGGCTTTATTGATCTTGTTGAACTTCTTATTTTTAATGGTGCAAATGTAAATGCAAAACCTAACGATGGTGTTACAAGCTTAATAGCTGCTTCTCGATTTAACCAATCTGAAATAATGAATCAGCTTGTGCTTGGAGGAGCAAATGTAAATGCAAAGGACAATGATAGCATATCTGCTCTCACAATTGCTGCTGCTTATAATTACTATATTCCTGCTGATCTGCTTTTATTTTATGGTGCCGACATTAATACATTAACCAGAGACAGCATAACACCATTGTATATAGCTTGTTACAACGGAAGTATGGAAGTTGCGGAATTGCTTATAAGCAAAGGTGCCAATGTGAATGCAGTTGATAAAAAAAAATGGACACCTTTAATCGCTGCAACATACAACAACAATTTAGAAATAGTAAAACTATTGCTTGAAAAAGGAGCAAAAATCAATGAAGTTAGTGCTGAAGGATATACTGCTCTTGCTGTTGCAACATATAAAGATTATTACCCAATTGCCGAATATCTTTTGAAAAGCGGTGCCAATCCGGAAATTTCTGTAAGTGGTTTATCTCTAAATGATCTGGCTTTATATAATGACAGCTATCATACTTATGATATCCTTAAAACAGCTAAAGTTAAAAAGGAATGGTTGCCATTTTTCGATCATCTTCAGATTTCAGCTTCCGAATTTTGTTTGAACAATAAAGATTTTTTGTGGGGAACAAGTATTGGAATTCGGGATAAGCGAAATAATATTTCTCTTGGTTTGGGTTACAATACACGCTTTTGGCCAAACAAAATTCTGGTTGAATATGGCAATAATATTTTTTATCAATTTCGTGAACGCAGAAGCATTGCATATTTAAGTTTGGTGAAAAGCATTGCTTTTTATAGGCTAATGGATGTGGAACGGTCTGTATTTATTGACTTGCGTGAAGCATACACTTATGGAAAATATAGAGCAAGCACTTCTAAACCTGATGAAAAATTTATCTTCTTTCCTTCAGCAGGATTAAGTTTTTCAAATGAAACAGTAGGTTTTAAAATTGCAATAGGTTATTTGAAAACAAATGTTTTAAATGAGAACCCAATTCGCATCAGCACCAGTTTTTATTTTAAAATCCCTTTACTTTATTATCCACCAATAAGCAAAGTTATTAATTGGTTATAGTTATGAAGAAAATATTGATTCTGTCCATTTTATTTTTGCTACCTCTACCCTTCTTTTTTTCGTGTGAAAGAACGACTCAAGCCGATGTGGATTGCTCAACTTATGATTATTCCGATTGCAATACAGTTGAGCCAATTTTTGGGGATATTCATGTTAAATTAACGATAAACGACGAAAATAAAAAAATCCCTTTAATCATTTATGCAGGGAAGCTGGAAGATAATGATATTGTGTTAATTGATACCGCTTATTCAAATATATATGATACACTGCTTCCTGTTGATGATTTTTACACGGTTAAAGCTGAATATAAAAAAGGTGAAAAAACGATTTTTGCAGTCGATGGTGACAATATAAAAAAAAGTAAAACAAAAACATGTGACTCAACATGTTGGAGTATTAAATCAGCGAGTATAAACCTGAAGATGAAATAACTTGAAAAAAACCGCTGTATTTTGGTTCAGGCGCGATTTGCGTGTCGATGACAATTCTGGATTATTTGAAGCTCTTAAAAATAACGATGAAGTAATTCCGGTTTTCATCTTCGATACAAACATCATCAATTCACTTAAACGGAACGATAAAAGAATCCTATTTATTCACAATGCTTTGCGCAAGATTAATCAATCGCTGCAAAAGCGAAATTCCTCACTGCTCATTTATAAAGGAACACCAGTTGATGCGTTCAAGTATCTGAGCGAAAATTTTTCTTTTCAAAGCGTTTATTGCAATGAAGACTATGAGCCTTATGCCATAAAAAGAGACAACGAAATTGCAAAAATGTTGTATGCTCAAAAAATAGATTTTAAACAATTTAAAGATCAGGTAATTTTCTCAAAAAACGATATAATAAAAGCAGATGGCAAACCTTACACTGTTTTCACTCCTTACAAAAATAAATGGCGCTCAATATTGAATGATGATATGTTAAAGCCCTTTAACATTGAGAAAAATGATAAAAAGTTTATGAGTGTTAAAAGGAATTTCCCAGAATTAGAAGAATTGGGTTTCTTTGTTTCTGAGATTTTGTTTCCAACAAATTCACCATCTGATGAGCGCATCATAGATTACAACAAAACTCGTGATTTCCCTGCAATAAATGGCACTTCAAGATTAAGTATTCATTTGCGTTTTGGGACTGCGAGCATCCGTAAATGGGTAAAAAAAGCATTGGAATTAAATGAAACATTTCTGAATGAGCTTATATGGCGAGAGTTTTATATGATGATTCTTTATCATTACCCTCAAGTTATAACTCAATCGTTTAAACCCGTTTACGATAGAATTGTATGGCGAAATAATGAATCTGAGTTTGAAGCATGGAGTAAAGGACTTACCGGATATCCTTTAGTGGATGCTGGAATGCGGGAGCTCAATACAACCGGTTTTATGCACAACAGGGCAAGAATGGTTACTGCAAGTTTTTTAACCAAGCATTTGTTATGCGACTGGCGTTTAGGCGAGGCTTATTTTGCGGAAAAATTATTAGATTATGAGTTGGCTTCAAATAATGGTGGATGGCAATGGGCAGCAGGTACAGGTTGTGATGCAGCTCCCTATTTTCGAATCTTTAATCCGATAACTCAGCAATTAAAATTTGACAAGGAAATGAAGTATATCAGCAAATGGATTCCTGAGCTTAATTCGGGAAATTATCTCTTACCTATTGTTGAACATACTTATGCAAGAGAAAGATGCTTGAAAGCTTATAAGTCAATTTTCTAATGTTTATCCGGGAGAGTGTCCCTGCTTTCGAAATGATTGATCAGAATATCAAATTTTGTAGAATCTAAAAATGTATCGAATTTCATGTATTCGTACTTCCCCATATTCAGCTTTTCCCCATAGATATCAGTGTGATATACATCTTTAAATATTTTCCATATTAACTCATTGCAATAATATTCAGTGGTATCAAAAATATCAAAACTGTTATCGAAAGGTATTTTTTTAGTCAGATAATATTTTGCACGATCAGCAATGGCTTTTCGTTCTTCATCAGTTTTGCCTTTATACCTGACAACAACAACAGTATTTTTTTTACTGTCGTGAATAAAGGGCTGTAAATATTGCCATTGAACGCCATCAACATCAGAAACTGTTGACGAAACAGAATGAATTACTATAAATTTTCCTAGAGAATCTTTTGCAAGAATTGCGCAATGAGAGATATCGTATTTTTCGCGAAGCGACTCAACAATAAGATCGCTAACAAGACCGTAACCATGTCGGAGAATAATATCTCCTTCTTTTAATAGCGAAACTTCTTTATCGCTGAGGTAATAATGTGTTTTCTTTTGTTTTTGCTGGCTGATGTGCTCATAATACCAAAGAAAGAGATATATGAGCAGACTGAAAAGAAGAAGAGCAATGAAAATCCAGATTAACTTTTTTTTCATTGCTCTTCGAAATTAAGAAGATTTATTAAAATCTAATTATTTTTTTGTAGTATCCTGAACAGCTGAAGAATCAGTTGTAGGTTCAGTGTTCATGTCTGGAGATTCTTTTTTCATTTCAACTAACCATTTGCTGTCTTTTTTAACGAGCTCAATTTTTTCAGCTTCGCCGTCTTTTGTGTAATCGCAAGTAGCTTTGTCACCATCTTCTTTACATTTCATGTTTTCGATTTTGGCTTCTTTAGTCTGTTCG
Organism: Bacteroidales bacterium; assembly: GCA_038214085.1. GTDB lineage: Bacteria > Bacteroidota > Bacteroidia > Bacteroidales > CG2-30-32-10 > JBBQSF01. The sequence goes on from JBBQSF010000148.1 coordinate 5,661, forward strand.
CCACCCATTTTGCTGAATGATTCTTGCATGTCAATCATAGCTGCTGATTCAGTAGTAGCTAATTTTTTAGCTTCTGTAAATTCTTTTTTGTTTAAATGAGTTAAGAATTTTTCTGCTACTTTATCAGGAGTATCAGTGTTTTTACAAGCGTTGAAAGAGATAACTGCAAGTGCAATGATTGCTAATTTGAATAATTTTTTCATTTTTTGTTGTTTTAGTTATTAATTAATTAGGTTATTTCAATTTGTGTTGCAAAATTAACATTTTTTTTGAAAAACAAAGTTTTTTTTTCATTTTAATTTCCACAGATATTAACACTATTATATTTTATCGCTGATTTACAACTATTTGGTTGTTTATATCTTTACACTTGAACTTGCTTATAAATATTGATTTTTTATAAAAAGCTTTTAAAATCTGCAGGAATAAGTGTTTATTATTGTTATTTTTGTGAAAGAAATTCTTGAAAATGTTTGATTTGTTAAACAAAATAAGGGAGCAATTAACTTTTGAACTTCCCGGAAGAGATGCTCAGTTGAGAATGGGCTCAGAAATCAGAATGAAAGAGCTTATGTTTCAGCCTGAGAACGAATTTACAAAAAAAAGTAGTGTTCTTATTCTTTTGTTTCCTAAAAATAATGATCTTTTCTCTGTGCTTATTCAACGACCTGAATATGATGGTACACATGGCGGACAGATGGCTCTTCCCGGTGGAAAATACGAGCCTGAAGATATCGATATTTCTGCAACAGCATTAAGAGAAACACATGAAGAAATTGGAGTTCATGCTTCAAAAATTGAATTACTTGGAAATCTTACAAAATTATTTATTCCACCGAGCAATTTTCTTGTTATGCCTTTTGTTGGCTATACTGATCAGCAACCTGAATATACTCTCGCTATAAATGAAGTAGCTGAAATTATTGAATATCCAATTAAAATGCTAGCAGACGATTCAATAATCAAAACCAAAGAAATCAATTTAAGGAACAACTTTAAAATTACTGCACCATATTTTGATATTATGGAAAAAACAGTATGGGGTGCAACGGCTATGATTCTATGCGAATTTAAAGAAATTTTAAAGCGAATCAATTGATATTGCCATTCTGTAATCATATTGAATTTTAAATTTTCATTTCTTTTTCTTGATTATATATTTTTATCTACTTTTGTATGAATTTCATAATGAATATATATAT
>JBBQSF010000149.1:0-6845 GCA_038214085.1 Bacteroidales bacterium
TAAAATTAGGAATATTATAGTAAATTCAGGTATTATAGACATTGATTTGACAGGAATAAAACCTGGTGCATATTTGATTTGTGTAAAAGAAGAAAAAAATCTTTTAGCAAGGAAGATTTTGTTGGTTTATTGATTTTGATAAGGAAAACATTTTTTCAATAAAAAAGCAGGAAGAGAGAATCCTGCTTTTTATTAGGGATAACTGTGTTGAACTCCATATATTCGGATTATGAGCCATAAATATCAGGAATCCTAAAGTGATTAATTATGAATCCTTTCAGAACTTACGCACATAAATACTTCACTTGGTGTACTGATAACTCCTGATTTTTGAGTAATTGTCTCCATTTGGTACTGTATAATCTATCCTGATCACATTACCAAACTGGTCATATTCATAGGCTCTAGTTTCTTCCTTTAAATTTAGGTTGTCCTTCTCACTTATTTTTGTAAGTTGATTATTGTTGTATTGGTATGAAATTAGCTTATCGGGCGATTTATTCCCAATCATCAAAATGAGTTCTGTCAGCACTTTATTGCGGTTCCAAGGGGCGCTGAACTTTGTTTTAGATTTGAACTTGCTGATAGATTCCAAGTAATGATCTATGTTATACGTATAAATATCAAGTGCGAAAGAAGAATCCTTGAAGTGATAATCTATCTTGTTTGTCAAATATAGTGAATCATAAAAAAAATATGAAATTATGGTATCTGAAACTGCCTTACCCGAATAATCAAGACTAACAGTTGTTGCAACTACAGAATACAAGATGTTGCCTTCGTATAAATTCTTATAGAACGTTTTGCTTTCAGATGAACTCCAGTTATACTGATAATAACTGGAGTATTCTGCGCTAAGATAGTTACCCTTTTCATCGTAAGTGTATTTGTCGGTATAAGAACTGCCGTAATCACTACCAGCGCTCCCATAGACACGAAAATTGTAAGTGACTCTTCCATTACTATCATAATTGTAAACATTATTAGAATAATCGTTGCGCCAAGATTCACCGCAAGAAATATTTGTGATTCTTCCATTATTATCTAGGATATATTTACATCCTGTATTTATAGAGTCTTGTTCTGAAGCAACATTAATTAGTTTGTGCGATTGACCTTCCGGGGATATGAAATCCCAGTCTATAGCGTACTTCTGTCCGTATAGTAATTGATGATGAATAAGGAAAAATAGTACAAAAACTATTTTCAAAAAAGTGTTAAAAAAACTCATGGATCGAAATTTAGTTAGATTACAATTCTATTACAAATTTAAGTAAAATTCCAATATATCGCTTAAGGCAAGCCACCAGAAGATTATTATATTTTGCACCATCTCTATGTCCTATGAAAAGAAAAACAGGGTATATCTAACCGAAAATATGAATGAAGTTTTTGCGTTAATTCAAGGTCTGACGGGCAAAGTAGATGCAAAAGAAAAGGGAGCTTTTCAAAATTTGTTTGAAAAGCTCCCTTTTGTAGCGAGGACGAGAGTTGAACTCGTGACCTCCGGGTTATGAATCCGACGCTCTAACCATCTGAGCTACCTCGCCATAATCATTCGCAATATAAAATAACACTCTAACCATCTGTCCCGATAGCTATCGGGAACCTCGACATAAAATTGAGGGTGCAAAAATATAAAAAATTTCACACCCTGCAATTCCTATTTGTTTTTTTCTGCAAATTCTTTTCCGGCTTTCAGACATTGTAAGTTGATGTTTACAATTTCTTCACCTTTTTTACCGAAAATTGTTCTTATGGCTTTTTCGAGTTGCTCATATGGCATTTTAATAAATGGAGAAGCAGCACCAAGAATTACCATATTCGCTGATTTTGGCGAACCAAGATCGGTAGCAATTTTCTCAGCATCTAATGCAATGTGTCTTGGAAATGCATTTATTTCTGCCATTACTTTATCCATTTCGGGATAATTGACAATATTAACAAAAGGCTTAATATTGGTAATCAACCAGCCTTCGGGAGATAATAATGGCAAATATCTGAGCGATTCCATAGGTTCAACAGAGATAATCATATCAGCTTTTCCGCAAGGGATAAGATCTGAGAAAATTTCTTTGTCAGATAAACGTAAATTTGAAGAAACGTCGCCTCCGCGTTGGCTCATGCCATGAACCTCAGATTGTTTGAGATGTAAGCCCGAATCAACTGCAGCAAAACCAATGGTTGCCGCAATAGAAATAATACCCTGGCCACCTACTCCGGCAATAACTATATCTATATTCATGATACTTTATTTTTAAATTTTTCTCTCATTCTCTTGTTTTGGGTCTGGATACATTCTCTTGTAGGAATTATAACACTTACACCACGATAATTCAATTCTTCCTTCATGATACGGATATTTTCCTCATGATTTTTGCGAAGAGGTTTGATGATGCGTATATGTTCTGGTTCAACACCAATACCGCGACAAATATTTTCCAACTTACCAAATGCGGCAGAAGTCTGACCACCTGTCATTCCAGTGGTAGAGTTATCAAGTATAATAACAGTGATAGGCGTTTTTTCGTTCACTACATCAAGCAAACCTGTCATTCCTGAATGGGTGAATGTTGAATCACCAATAACAGCCACAGTTGGGAACATGCCAGCATCAGCGGCTCCTTTAGCCATAGTTATTGAAGCACCCATATCCACACAACTGTTAATTGATTCAAATGGAGGCAATGCACTCAATGTATAACATCCGATATCTGAAAAAACCCTGCCTTTTTCTAAATCAGCGAGTGATTCATTTAAACCTAGGAACGAGTCGATATGCGGGCAACCTGCACACATTGAAGGTGGGCGGCCAATAACAACTGCAGGAATATCCTGTCCTTTTGTATCCTTCATTCCTAAAGCAACAGCAACTAGATTAGGGTTTAATTCGCCATCACGTGGAAGTGTGCCATCAAGCCTGCCTTTAACAGTAATGCCTTGTGCAAGGTAACCTTTTAACATATCTTCAACCAAGGGGTAACCATCTTCGAGGACGAGTACACTTTTACATTCGGCAAACATTTTTTCAATAAGCTTACGGGGTAGAGGGTATTGCCCAATTTTCAGTACAGGAAATGATAATTCTTTATCGTTGAAATTTTCCATTAAATAATTGTAACCGATACCACAGGTAATTATTCCCATCGACTTATCAGTACCTTCAAAATACTTATTAAAAGGCGAACTTTCAGATTCTTTTTCAAAATTTATTTGATTTCCTAAAAGTGTTTTATACTGTTTGCGTGCAATACCAGGCAATAAAACAAACTGACGAAGGTTTTTCGGCAAGCCTAATTTGTTCTGTTCCTTTTTCTCGCTGAGTTGAACACCAGCACGTGAATGAGCCATACGCGTGGTGATGCGCATCAGTATTGGAATGCTGTATTTTTCCGACATGTCGTATCCGTAATGAACCATGTCGTAGGCCTCTTGCTGATTAGCGGGTTCAAGAACTGGAATCATTGCAAAATTTCCATAAAAGCGTGAATCCTGCTCGTTTTGCGATGAGTGCATCGAGGGATCATCAGCTGATACAACGATCAAACCGCCGTTTGCGCCCGTAATTGAAGAATTAATAAAAGGGTCGGCGGCTACGTTTAATCCAACATGTTTCATACATGCCATAGTGCGTTTGCCTGCATACGACATGCCCAACGCGGCTTCCATTGCTGTTTTTTCGTTGGCGCCCCAACTTGCATGGATTCCTTTTTCGTTTGCTTCTTTCGAATTTTGAACGTATTCGGTGATTTCAGTTGAAGGTGTGCCCGGATATGCATAAATACCTGAAATACCTGCATCTATTGCTCCTTGTGCAATTGCTTCATCACCCATTAATAATACTTTTTGCATACTATTTAATTTGAATTATTATTATTTTTCTTGTTTACAAATCTATATAAAAATTCATTGATAAATAAGAAAAAAATCTTGAAATTTGAATTTTAAAATTAATCTAAATGCCTGTGCTTTTTAGTCTACTTTTTTAACGGAAAGCACTAACAATTCAATAACTTTATTGATATTTTGATTAAATACCTTAAGTACTTCGTCCCATGTAACAGGGCTTTCGTCGGTTTTCCAGCAGTCATAATCCGTACTCAAGGCAATGGCGGCATAAGGAATTCCAGCCTCATTTGCCAGAATAGCTTCTGGTGCAGTTGACATATTGATAATATCAGCACCCCATGCTCTGAACATGTGGGATTCTGCTCTGGTAGAAAAGCGTGGGCCTTCAATGGTTACAATGGTTCCTTTTGAATGAAAAGCAAGTCCGAGTTCCTTTGAATTGGCTATAAGCAATTTCCTCAAGTTGTTGTCGAAAGGGTCGGCCATTGGCGTATGACGGAGGTTCCCATTTGCAAATGATTCGAAAAAAGTAGTTTTACGATGTTTTGTGAAATCAATAAATTGGTCGGGAATTACAACATGTCCTCTTCCGATTTCTTCTCTCAGACTGCCACACGCTGTGGTTGCAAGAATATGTGTACAACCCATTTCCTGAAGAGCTTTGATGTTTGCTCTGTTATTTACCTGTGTTGGCGGAATGTTGTGACTTCGCCCATGGCGTGAAATAATTGCGATTTCTTTCCCATGAATTGTTCCAGTTAACAAGCTCGATGAGGGTTCACCGTATTCGGTAATCTGAATAATTTCCGCAGCATTTTCAAAAAGATTGAGATTTTCTAAACCAGAGCCTCCAATAATACCAATTTTTGCCATTTTTGTAATTTTCAACAAACATAATTATTTTATGCGAAACTTTAATGGTTATTAAAAATGCTTCGATGTTTGTAGCGAAGGATGAAAGACAAATATAAGCATTAATAATTTTTAAAAAAAAGTATGGAAAATAGTTCCGATTTTTTGGATTAAAATCTGTTTTAAATGAATTCGTTTTTAAACAGTATCCAATAAGAATTTTTTAAGGTTATACCATTTTATTCCTTTGTAAGAAGTGTCAAATCCTTCATCTAATGATAATACAATTTTAGGATAGTGATTGTTGATGTTTTCAAGTGATTTGTATTCACGGTCAATAACTTTGCTGTCTTTTAATGTAGTACAAATCTGTAAATATATTTTTTCAGCTCCTTTTTTCGCTATAAAATCAACTTCAAGGTCATATAACTTCCCAATATTGACAGTATATCCTCTTGATAGGAGTTCTAACAAAACAATATTTTCTAGCTGTCCGGGAATGCTTTCTGGAGTATAGCCAATAGTAGCAAAACGAAAACCAATATCACATAAAAAGTATTTTTCAAGACTTTCAAGCAACCTTTTCCCTTTTATATCATAGCGTTTTATTTGATAAGTGAAAAATGCATTGCATAAATACGAAATATAATTCTGTACTGTTTCCACAGAAACTTTTCTGTTCTGTGATTTAATAAAAGCACTTATTTTATTAGATGATGTGATATTACCGCAATTTGAAATTATATATTCTGTGATTTTTTCAAGCTGATATGCGTCCCTGATATTATTTCGAACAACAACATCTTTTAATATTATTGTACTGTATATTGCTTGCAAATATTGCCTAACTGATTCATCATTCCACTCAAGGGTGTGAATTCCGGGAAATCCGCCATATCGTAAAAACTTTTCAAATGCTTTGTCGGTAGTAAGTATTCTTCCAGATTTAGCTGTAAGTTCTTTGAATTCGCTAAACGTAAATGTTTGCATTTTAACTTCAATGTATCTTCCGGAGAGTAAAGTCGCTAGTTCAGAAGATAAAAGCCTTGCATTTGAGCCTGTGATATAAATGTCTGTCATCTTTTCTGCAAGTAATGACGCAATTGCTTTTTCCCAATTTTCAATTTCCTGTACTTCATCCACAAACAAATAATGTTTCTTTTGTTTGCCCTTAATTTTCGACTTAACATATTTATGCAGATCCAGATATGTCCTTATTTTGTCAAACTCAATCAATTCTTTATTGATGTATATTATTCGATCGGCATTGATTTTTTTGTTTTTTAAAATAGTAATAATTTGTTGCAGAAATGTGCTTTTGCCGCTACGGCGAACACCAGTTATAACCTTAATAACAGGTTTGTCGATAAAGGGTTTTATTGCTTCAATATATTGGGTTCTTTGTTGTAACATATCGTAATTTTTCACAAATATACATAGTTATTCAGTTATAACAAAATAAAACATAAAAATATATTATTATTTCGGTTGTAACTGATAAAAAATAAGAAATATTCAAATTAATCAAGCGCATTGGTCAATAATTAATATTATTTTAACATCTTAAAGAGAAATAATCTTAATTCTGATTTTTTTTTCAATTTTGCATTATAAAAATTATACAATGAAAAGTTTTAGAAAAGAATTGTGGTTTAATACCGAAAAAAGATATCAGCTTATTCATATTACATCGCAGGTTCAGCAGGCACTTGCTGAAAGTGGAATTAAAGAAGGTTTATGTCTGGTGAATGCAATGCATATTACGGCAAGTGTTTTTATCAATGATAACGAAAGTGGCTTGCATGCTGATTATCTTGAATGGCTTGAAAAACTTGCACCATACAGCAGAGATGGATACAGGCACAATGTGGGCGAAGATAATGGCGATGCGCATTTAAAAAGGCAAATCATGGGAAGGGAAGTGGTGGTTGCTGTAACAAACGGCCAACTTGATCTTGGTCCTTGGGAAGCTGTTTTTTACGGAGAATTTGACGGAAAACGCAGAAAAAGAGTCCTGATTAAGATTATTGGGGAGTGAGTTTTTGTGTAGAGTTTAGACATGCCTAGCGGCAGTTAAAAGTTCAGAGTTTAGAGTGCAGAATTTAGAATTCAGAGTGTAGAATTTAGAGTTCAGAATTCAGAGT
>JBBQSF010000150.1:0-6740 GCA_038214085.1 Bacteroidales bacterium
CAAGTTATGGATAGTTTGAATTCAATTCAGGAATTTATTGCTCATAAGCATATCGCGGTTGCCGGAGCCTCCAGAAATGAAAGAAAATTCGGAAATATCATTGTGCGTGATTTGAAAAAAAAAGGCATTGTAGTTTATCCCGTCAATCCATTTGCTGATGAAATTTTGGGAATAAAATGTTATCCCGATTTTGAAAGTCTTCCGGAACAAGTTAAAGCAGTTGTATTTGTAACCAAGCCGGATGTTACAGAAAAACTTATTCCTGAAGCAATAAAAAAAGGGTTAGCCCAGTTTTGGCTGCAAAAAGGAGCGGAAAGTAAACTAGCCATTGATTTTGCAATTCACAACAATGCAAACATAGTTTATCATCATTGCATCATGATTTTTATAAAGCCTTCTGCATTGGTTCATGATGCATGTAGTTTTTTTTAAAAACTTATCGGGAAGTTATCCGAAATAACATACTCATTTGATCAATATGTTTAACATTTTTTAACATTGAAAATTTAACCTTAATTATTTTCAGTTAATCCTTATAAATAGGTTGTTTGGCAATAAAATTTGTAAAAATATTGTTTAAATTTTCGTCCCGTGTTGATAACCTTTAGGCTTATTTAAAAAGATTCACAAAAAAAATGGTTTATTTTGATCTTAAGCTGAGAAATTTTGGCTGTATTTTATACCAATACTTAGTTAGAAATAGGCCAAAGACTATTTCTTGCTTAGTAGTATTAAATGCCGATTATGAAATCGTTGGAGTCCATTTTTTTTGGACTACTACGAATTCAGTATCGGTATAATACATTAATTAACATATAACAATTTGTATAACAAATATTTACGTATATGTCTCTAAAACAAAAAACGCTTGACCTTAAAAAAAGGATGCACGAAGCATTGCAGGGTGGTGGTCAGAAAGCAATGGATAAACAGTTTGCAATGGGTAAAATGACTGCCCGTGAACGAATTATCTCACTTCTTGATCCAAATACTTTTCATGAATATGATCTTTTTGTTGAGCATTCGGCAAAAGATTTTGATATGGACAAAAAGTATTTACCCGGTGATGGTGTAGTTACCGGTACAGGTACATTAAATGGATACCCTGTTTGTATTTATGCTCAGGATTTTACCGTTGCTGGTGGTTCTTTAGGCTTTATGCATGCCCGTAAGATCACAAAAATCATGGATCATGCCATGAAACTGAAAATTCCAATAATCGGAATCAATGATTCTGGTGGTGCACGTATTCAGGAAGGTGTAAATTCTCTTGCAGGATATGGCGAAATATTTTACCGCAACACTATTGCCTCTGGTGTTATTCCTCAAATATCAGTTATATTAGGCCCTTGCGCCGGAGGAGCTGTTTATTCACCTGCTTTAACTGACTTTGTTTTTGTTGTAGACAAAATTTCTAAAATGTTTATCACCGGACCGGAAGTTATCAAAACAGTTCTGGGCGAAGAAATTTCTATGGAAGATCTTGGCGGAGCTAGGGTTCAGGCTGAAATTACTGGAAATGCTCATTTCTTTGCCAATAGCGAAGAAGAATGTTTCGATCAAATAAAGAAACTTGCATCGTTTATTCCTTGGAGTAATCTGAAAAAAGCAGAACCATTTCCAAAGAAAACCCCGAATACAAAGCTTTACAAAATTGATGACATTTTCCCCACAGATCCAAAGCAACCTTATGATGTACGGAATGTGATAAAATCAATTTGCGATAATTCCGACTTTTTTGAAGTTCAGGAAATGTTTGCAGGCAACGTTGTAATTGGTTTTGCACGTATGAATGGACAAACAGTAGGCTTTGTTGCCAATCAGCCTATGGTTCTGGCCGGTGTGCTTGATGTGGATTCTTCAGATAAAGCTGCTCGTTTCATTCGCTATTGCGATGCTTTTAATGTTCCCTTAATTACACTGGTTGATCTTCCCGGATACTTACCAGGAGTTGACCAGGAACATGCAGGAGTTATACGTCACGGTGCAAAAGTGCTTTACGCATATTCCGAAGCTACAGTTCCCAAAATGACTATTATTCTTCGTAAAGCTTATGGTGGAGGATACATTGCAATGTGTTCACGTCACCTTCGTGCGGATTTTGTTTTTGCTTGGCCAACTGCCGAAATAGCTGTTATGGGTCCCGAGGGCGCCGCCAATATTATTTTCCGCAACGAAATTCTTGCTGCTGAAAATCCCGACGAAATGCGTAAACTGAAAGTAAAAGAATATAAGAAAAAGTTTGCCAACCCTTATGTCGCGGCCGCTTATGGTTACGTAGATGCCGTTATTGATCCGAGTGAAACACGCAGATTCTTAATTCATGCACTTGAAATTTCAACACATAAAACAGAAGAAATGCCAGCGAAAAAACATGGTATTCCTCCATTTTAATTAATAATATTATGGCAAATAAAAAGAAAACAGTAGAAATAATAGAAGAACCATTGTACGAACTTATGGATGTTGACGGTGATTCATACTACACTACATATTCCAGAAAATTCTTAACACGTAAACCGTATCTTCCACACAACCCCAAAATAGCCAGTGCTTTTATTCCCGGAACCATTCAAAAAGTTTTTGTGAAGGAAGGTTCAATTGTGAAAAAAGGAGATAAATTGCTTATTCTTGAAGCCATGAAAATGAAGAATATTTTAACTGCCGAAATAGATGGTACTGTTAAATCAGTTAATTGTGAAGTGGGTTCGAAAGTTTCAAAAAACTTAACACTCGTTGAATTAGAATAATGCTCCTGATTTAAAAATTTGAAGGAAGGCATGGTCCTTCCTTTTTTTATGTTACTAAATCTGAGAACAATTGACTATTTTTACAAAAAAATAGTATGCTTGTAAAAACTTTTGGAAGTTGTGTTTATGGCGTAAACGCTACAACAATCACTGTGGAAGTGAATATTGACACAGGCGTGAATTTTTGTATGGTAGGTTTGCCGGACAATGCCGTAAAAGAAAGCCACCACCGCATTGAAGCCGCATTGAAAAACAATGGCTACAAAATTCCAGGAAAAAAAATTACTGTGAATATGGCCCCTGCCGATATTCGTAAAGAAGGCTCTGCTTACGATCTTACCATTGCTCTTGGAATTCTTGCCGCTTCCGAACAAATTACTGCAGATCACATCGAGGATTACATTATCATGGGAGAGCTTTCGCTTGATGGAAGTCTGCAACCTATTAAAGGTGCACTTCCTATTGCCATTCAGGCTCGAAAGGAAAATTTTAAAGGATTTATTTTGCCAAAGGCAAATGCGCGTGAAGCCGCCATAGTTAACAATTTAACGGTTTATGGTGTTGAAAATATAAAAGAAGTAATAGACTTTTTCAAAGGAACATCCACACTTGAGCCTGTGGTTGTTGACACACGCGATGAATTTTATTCCAGACTGAACGAATATGAATATGATTTTGAAGATGTAAAAGGGCAAGAAAATATTAAAAGGGCTTTGGAAATTGCAGCTGCTGGCGGACATAACGTGTTAATGATTGGCCCTCCAGGCGCTGGAAAGACGATGCTTGCCAAACGACTTCCTTCCATTCTTCCTCCACTCAGTCTTAACGAAGCGCTTGAAACAACTAAGATACATTCTGTTTCAGGGAAAATGGGAAAGAATGCTTCCCTGATTTCTGTGAGGCCATATCGTGCCCCACATCACACCATTAGCGATGTTGCGCTTGTTGGAGGCGGCAGCAATCCGCAAGCCGGCGAAATTTCACTGGCACATAACGGTGTTTTGTTTCTTGATGAACTTCCGGAATTTAAACGCACAGTTCTTGAAGTGTTGCGTCAGCCGCTAGAAGACCGAATGATTACTATTTCGCGATCAAAATACAGTGTGGAATATCCTGCAAGTTTTATGCTGATCACTTCAATGAATCCTTGTCCCTGCGGCTATTACAACCATCCGGAAAAAGATTGTGTTTGTGCTCCAGGCGTGGTGCAAAAATACCTCAACAAAGTTTCCGGTCCGCTGCTCGATCGCATTGATATTCATATAGAAGTTACGCCTGTTCCTTTTCGTGAACTGGCAACAAAAAGAGCAACCGAAAAAAGTTCTGCCGTGCGTGAGCGTGTAGTGGCAGCACGACAGATACAGGAACTTCGCTATAAAAATATGGACGGAATTTATTGCAATTCACAGATAACTTCCAAAATCCTTCAGAGTATTTGCCATATTGACGAAACCGGACAGACACTTTTAAAAAATGCAATGGAGCGCTTGAGCTTATCGGCCCGGGCTTACGACCGCATTTTAAAAGTGGCCCGCACCATAGCCGACCTCGCAAACAGTGAAAACATTCAAACAGAACATTTAGCCGAAGCCATACAGTATCGGAGTTTGGATAGGGAGAATTGGGCGGGGTGATAAATTAAAAAACCTCTCTCTTTCCCGCAGATTGCGCAGATTGACGCAGAAAATTTCAAACAATTTTCTTTGTGATTTGTAATTGGTAATTTGTTATTTGCTCTTTAGGTGTAATGGACAAAAATCCGCTCGCTCGGATTTGCAATCCGAGTGTATTCCAATTCTTAAACATTATTCAATTTCATTTTATCGTTATTAGCTGACGTGTTTCAACAATTACATCTAAATAAGAATCTAAATCCGCATAATTTCTAGCAGAGCTAAACATATACTCTTCGGGATTTTGCACTAATAAATCTTCAACAGGGTTATTATGAATATAATTCAACTTCTCGTAAAAAAAGCTGCTTGATTTCAAAAAAAGATAGTTAAGGAATAGTTTTTGTGCGATATTTTGAGTCTAAAAAATACATTTATGAAAACAAAATTCTTCGTTTGTATTATTGCTTTTTCACTTTCAACAGGTTTTGCATTTTCGCAAATAAAATATATGAATACTGATTTTGAAAAAACCGATACTCCGCTCGCTCGGATTTGCAATCCGAATGTATTCCAATTCTTACACATTATTCAATTTCATTTTATAGTTATTAGCTGATGTGTTTCAACAATTACACTCGAGACTCTGCCTCGAGGACATTCATTTATTCGATTATGATAAATAGACTTTATTTGCTTTTTCTACTATTCTTCATTGGTCCATTAATAACCTACTCCCAAGTAACATATAAAATATCAGGATATATAAAGGATTCTGAAACCGATTTGCCAATTGAAAAAGCCCTGATTTAATAATTAATCAAAATAAAAAATCAAATTTTATATATGAAACAGAGAATCGACAAATTATTTTTTTTGCTTTTTTTAATTGCATTAACAAACATAGTAAATGCGCAAAAAACAGGTGATTTAGACAGCACATTTGGTAAAAATGGTGTTCTGACATTAGATTCACTAAACTCCATAGCATATTCTGTAGCAATACAGCCGGATGGGAAAATATTAGTTGCTGGATCTACTGGTGGTTCTCAAAAAGAGAATGGTTTTTATCTGATAATTCGATTGAATTCAGAAGGGACTTTAGATACTAGTTTTGCAAATGGAGGAATTTTAAAAGACCGATTAGATTCCTCTGGGACAAATTTTATACATGATATTATAATACAAAAGGATGGTAAAATTATTGCCGTAGGTTATGTCTATCCTAAAAATGAAAATTACTTCAAGCTTCTAATTCTTCGATTTAATAAAGATGGTTCAAAGGACAAATTATTTGGAAATGGAGGTGCAGTTGTTGAAAAATTTAGCGAATTTTGTGATGGAGGTTCCTCTGTTGACATACAATCTGATGGGAAAATAGTGGTGTCAGGCGTAACAAATTTTATATCTGAAATGTCAAGTCCTCTGTGTCTTAGGGCTTTTTGTTTAGCAAGATATAATGCCAATGGCACCTTAGACAAAAAATTCGGAAATGGTGGTAAAGTAGTTACTACATTTCAAGATGGTGCTGATTTTGGCACTCAAGTGGCGTTACTGCCGGATGGCAAAATAATTTTAGCCGGTAATGTTGGTGATAGTTTAGCAAATTCTGGTGATAACTTTACCTTACTTCGATATAATTCAAACGGAGCTATTGACAAAAGTTTTGGCATAAAAGGAAAAGTTACCACAGTAATAAGTGAAACCCATTTTGATTTAGTATTTTCACTAGCAATACAACCAGATGGCAAAATAATAGTTTCGGGCACAACCGGATTTGGCAAGAAAGGAGATTTTGTGTTGGTACGCTATAACACCAACGGGTCGTTAGATAATGATTTTGGCACAAAAGGCAAAACAATCACTAAAATTGGAAATGGTCAGGATATTGCATTTTCATTAGCAATACAGCCTGACGGGAAAATAATTACTGCTGGTTTTTCAGCCTTTCAAAATATCGAATGTTTTTCAGCTGCACGATATACAAAAAAAGGATTTTTAGATGAAAGTTTTAGTCCGGATGGTAGGATTAATACTCCGATAAATGAGGGCATGAACTCAAGAATTATGTCCATAACGATACAACCCGATGGAAAAATAGTTGCAGTGGGGGTTTACACAAATACTAGTAACACTTATATTGCCATAGCAAGGTATATTGGTTTGTAAAGTATTTTCAACAAAGATAGTTAAGGCATAGTTTTTGTGCGATATTTTGAGTCTAAAAATTACATTTATGAAAACAAAATTCTTCGTTTGTATTATTGCTTTTTCACTTTCAACAGGTTTTGCATTTTCGCAAATACAATATATGAATACTGATTTTGAAAAAACCGATACTGTTGGAAAATCAGTAATGAAATTTCAAACCATTACA
>JBBQSF010000151.1:0-6550 GCA_038214085.1 Bacteroidales bacterium
TCAAATTTTGCCGTTAGAAATAATAAAACGGTTGAAATTACTGATACTACAGATAAAATCAGAGTTGGGTTTTTAAGGAATATTCCCCAAGTGAGTAAAATCAATGAGCCATACAATGGATGCCTGATAAATTTGTAAATACCGGTATCAACTAGTTCTGTCGTTTTTTCGAATGCAAACAAATGTTCTTCTTTTCGCTCATTATTGGCCTTGCCATTTTTTATTAAGAACCAAATCCCTGATAACGCAGGATACACAGCCAATACAAGCAGTATCCAAGAGCCAATTTGTAAACCACTCAATGGTTCTTTGAACCAAAATGGAAAATTATTTATTGCAAGCCAAAGCATTCCTTCCCATGCAAAGAATCGATAAAATCCGTGACTGCGAACTTTCTTCAACGACCTCAGTGATGCTGCAATTACAGGTAAACTCAGAATTGCAAACCAAATAAGTTTTTCCATCATCAGTTTGTTCTATTGTATTTGTTTTGTAGAATAAAAGAAAAAATCAAATGGTTTTATTAACCCACTTTCACCAAAAAATAATTCTTTTTCCCTTTTTGCACCAGGATATATTTATTGTTGATGAGGTTGGTAATGTTAATAATTGTGGTTTCATCCACTTTGTTTTTGTTCACCGAAATGCTTCCTTCTTTCAGCATCCTCCGGGCTTCACCTTTAGATGCAGTAACCATTGTTTTTTCGCCCAGAAAATCAACAATTGGAATACCGGTTTCAATTTCGGAACGCAAAACATCAACTTGTGGGACACCTTCAAATACGGCAAGCAGCGTATCTTCCGTAAGTTTCATCAAGGTTTCGGACGTGCTTTTGCCAAATAATATTTCAGAAGCTTCTAATGCTGTATTGTAATCATCTTCCGAATGAACCCGAATGGTAATGTCTTTTGCCAGTGTTTTCTGTAACAAACGTAAATGAGGAGCTTCATTATGTTTTGCAATAAGTTCGTCAATTTCTTCTTTGCCGAAAAGCGTAAATATTTTTATGTAACTCATTGCGTCTGCATCGCTCACATTCAGCCAGAACTGGTAAAATTTATAAGGTGATGTTTTCTCCGGATCGAGCCAAACATTACCGCCTTCCGTTTTTCCGAATTTGCTGCCGTCGGCTTTGGTAATTAGCGGGCAGGTTAAAGCAAAAGCTTCGCCACCGCTTTTACGGCGAATAAGTTCGGTGCCCGTTACAATGTTTCCCCACTGATCAGAACCGCCCATTTGAAGTCGACAATTTTTTGATTCATATAAATGCAGAAAATCATAGCCCTGCACAAGTTGATAAGTAAATTCAGTAAACGAAATTCCTGTTTCAAGGCGTTTTTTTACAGAATCCTTGCTCATCATATAATTTACAGTGATGTGTTTGCCAACATCTCTTAGAAATCCGAGAAAACTAAACTCTTTCATCCAATCGTAATTGTTTACAATTTCTGCGTGGTTTGGTTTAGAAGTATCGAAATCAAGAAATTTCAACAATTGGGTTTTAATACATTCCTGATTGTGTCGCAAAACGTTTTCGTCCAATAAATTTCTTTCTTCCGATTTTCCTGAAGGATCACCAATCATGCCAGTTGCCCCGCCTACAAGTGCAAGTGGTTTGTGTCCAGCCAACTGAAAGTGCTTCAACATCATTACCGAAACCAGATGTCCGATATGCAAAGAATCTGCAGTTGGATCGATACCCACATAAGCAGTAGTTAATTCTTTTAATATTTGCTCTTCGGTTCCCGGCATAATGTCGTGAATCATGCCTCTCCACTTCAGTTCTTCAACAAAATTCATAATGAAATTTTTTTAGAATGCAAAAGTAGGATTTTTTGAGAGATGTTGAGACGTGGATTTTTATTCCAATTATGTTTGCCATACAACTCGATTTAAATTGAATAAAACAGATACGTTTCAAAAATTTCAGGATAGTGCGAAGTCTTTCAGCGCAAATCAGCGAGATCTGCGGGATTAATACCCTGAGAAATAAATTTTTGTTTAAATTTGAAGAAAAATAAAAATGATTCTAATTACTGGTTCCACAGGTTTGGTTGGCGCACATTTACTCATGAAGTTGCTTGAAAAAGGGCAGCCGGTAAGGGCTTTGATCAGAAACAAAGAACGAATTTCAGAAACAAAACGAATTTTAAATTTTTATCATTCCGATACTGAAGAACTGCTTTCGAAGGTAGAATGGGTAATTGGTGATGTGAATGATATTTTTTCGCTCGAACACGCACTTGAAGGAATTGAATATGTTTATCATGTGGGAGGCCTTGTGTCGTTTGATGCTGCTGACAAAGCGCAATTGCTGAAAGTAAATGGGGAAGGAACCGCAAATCTTGTAAATATTTGTTTAGAGAAAAAAATAAAAAAACTTCTGCATGTTAGTTCTATTGCGGTTTTAGGCCGCGTTGGCAATGAAAACGAACTTGTTGACGAGGAAACATGGTGGGTTGAATCGGATAAAAATTCAGCATATGCTGTAAGCAAACATGCCGCCGAACGTGAAGTGTGGCGAGGAATTGCCGAAGGATTAAATGCGGTTATTGTAAATCCATCAGTAATTATTGGTCCCGGCGATTGGAGTAAAGGCAGTCCTGCTTTATTTTCAAAAGTTTGGAGTGGGCTGCGCTTTTACACACATGGAATGAACGGATACGTTGATGTACGTGATGTTTCCGACGCTATGATTTTTCTCATGGAACATGAAATAAAAAACGAACGCTTTATTTTGAATTCCGAAAACCTTGATTATAAAGCATTATTTACATTCATTGCAAAATCATTGGGGAAAAAAGCTCCGGATATTTATGCCGGGAAATTTCTGAGTGGGCTTGCGTGGCGAATGGAAACTCTAAGAAGCACTATTACCCGCAAAAAGCCATTGATAACCCGCGAAACTGCTCGCACTGCAAACAGTTCATTTTGTTATTCGAATAAAAAAATTACTGATTTGGGATTTGTATTTTTAAGTATAAATCAATCAATAAACGACACGTCTTCATTATTTTTAAAAGATTATCAATGAATTGAAAAACAATTGCCCGAATAGCTGATTTATTTATTTATTTGATAGAATTTTAGTATTTTTGAAAATAAAATTCTCTCGAATGGCACTGTTTAACTCATTTCTTTCCTGGATAATGAAGAAAAGGATTCATCAGATTGAACTCTTTTTGAAGTATCCGATTGATGTGCAATCCGAATGGCTAAAAAAACTTGTAACTTCAGCAAAGGACACTGAATGGGGAATTAAATACGGGTATGAAGACAATTTCACGCCAGAACTTTTTAGAGAAAGGATTCCCGTTTCCGATTATGAGAACATTAAACCTTATATAATCCGTCTGCGACAGGGGGAACAGAATCTTTTATGGCATTCAGATATTAAATGGTTTGCCAAGTCATCAGGAACATCGGGTGATAAAAGTAAATTTATTCCTGTAAGTAATGAGGCACTTGAAGAGTGTCATTTTAAAGGTGGAAAAGACATGCTCTCCATTTATTTTAACAACAATCCGGATTCGTTAATGTTTGATGGAAGAGGTCTTGCAATGGGCGGAAGCCATCAGATTTCGGAGTTCAGCACCGAATCTTATTATGGAGACTTATCGGCAATTATTATTCAAAATTTACCTTTTTGGGCTGAGTTTATCCGGGTGCCAAATCTTACAATTGCCTTAATGGACGAGTGGGAGGGCAAAATTGAAAAAATGGCAGAATCATGCATTAAGCATAATGTTACAAATATTACCGGCGTTCCTTCATGGACACTGGTTTTGCTGAAACGGATACTCGAACTCACAGGAAAAAATAATATTCTGGAAGTTTGGCCAAATCTTGAACTATATATTCATGGTGGCGTCAGCTTTATACCGTATAAAGAGCAATTCAGGAAATTAATGCCTTCAACTTCGATGAATTATCTCGAAACATATAATGCCTCTGAAGGTTTTTTCGGAATTCAGGACAGAAATAATGCCGATGATATGTTGTTGATGCTTGATTACGGAATATATTACGAATTTATTAAAATAGAACAGGCAAATGATGAAAATCCCAAAACGCTTACACTCGATCAGGTTGAACTATACACCAATTACGCACTAGTAATAACTACAAATGCTGGTTTATGGCGATACAAAATTGGTGACACCATAATGTTTACTTCTCTTAACCCCCATAGGATCAAAATCTCAGGTCGAACAAAAAATTTTATTAATGTAGTAGGCGAAGAAATTATTATTGATAATGCGGATAAAGCGCTTGCGCATGCTTGTCAGAAAACTGGTGCTGTTATTAGTGAATACACTGCTGCTCCTGTTTTTGTTACCGACAAGGACAGTTCATATCACGAGTGGCTAATTGAATTTGAAGTTAAGCCGGAAAGCATAGATTATTTTGCAGAATTGGTTGATAATGCACTTAAACTGATAAATTCGGATTACGAAGCAAAAAGATATCATAATATGGCTCTGGCAATGCCGAAGTTTTATGTGATCCCTAATGGCACTTTTTACAATTGGATGAAGTCGAAAGGCAAGCTTGGAGGTCAGAACAAAGTTCCGCGGCTGGCAAACGACCGTCGTTTTTCTGATGAAATTCTTAAAATGATCAGTAACAATTAAAAAAATGAACTGTTATAAAAAGGTGTTTGTTGTTTTTGTTGTTTTTATCCTTTCTTCGTTTGTATCCGATAACGAACTCAAGTTTGTTGCATCTGTTAAGATCAATCCCGACTTTTTTACCACTGATCCAATCGGAAACATTTATACCGTTGAAGGATCAGTTCTTAAAAAATTTAACCTCAAAGGGGAACTGATACAAACATACAGTGACAAAAACAGGGGATCTATTTATAGCGTTGACGCTTCAAATCCTTTGAAAATATTGTTGTTTTATAAAGATTTCCGACAGATTGTTTTTTTAAGTAGCAATATGACCATTGCTGGTGATCCTATCTTACTCGACGATCTAAATATCGGTCAACCAATTTTGGCTTGCACTTCTTACGATAATAATTTTTGGATTTATGATCAGCAAAACATGAACCTGACACGCTTTGATGTTAATTTGCAGATTACGGCTCAAAGCAGCAATATCGCACTAAATGATGGTTTTGATAAAAATTCAATCAAGCCTGATTATATAGAAGAACAATCAAATATTCTTTACCTGAACAATCCGGCAACCGGAATTCTTGAGTTTGATAAATACGGAACTTACAATAAAACCATGCCTTTTAAAGGGATTTCTTCATTTCAACCGGTAAATTCAAACCTGTATTTTGAAACAGGCGACACCTTACACAAATATATTCAGAAAATCTTTGAAATTATACACTTGAAATTGCCTGATTCTAACATTGTCAAAACCCGTATATCTGGAGAATTAATAATGATTCAGATTTACGGAGAAATTAAAATTTATTCTATTTCTCCTGAAAATAAGGATTAAAATTTTTACAAAAAGAAATTTGATTGTATTTTTTTTTTACTTTAGTCAAATATTTCTTTAAAAGTAAAATCATGCATATAGCAGTAGCAGGAAACATCGGATCCGGAAAAACAACATTAACGTCATTACTTTCGAAACACTACAATTGGCAAGCCCACTACGAGGATGTGGACACCAATCCGTACCTAAATAATTTTTATGAAGATATGCAGCGTTGGTCGTTCAACCTTCAGGTATATTTTTTAAACAGCCGCTTTCGTCAGGTGGTTGATATCCGCAAAGGTAAAAAAGATGTTATTCAGGATCGTACCATATATGAAGATGCGTATATTTTTGCGCCAAACTTACACTCAATGGGTCTTATGAGTACCCGCGATTTTGAAAATTACAGTTCCTTATTCGAGTTGATGAGTTCCTTTCTGCAAGCTCCTGATGTTTTGATTTATCTTAGAGCTACTGTTCCAAAACTGGTTGAGCAAATCCAGAAACGTGGCCGCGAGTATGAAAATTCTATACGTATCGACTATCTTAAGCGTCTCAACGAGCGTTATGAAGCATGGATTTCTACTTATGCCGAAGGAAAACTTCTTATTGTTGATGTTGATAATATTAATTTTTCGGAAAATCCTGAAGACTTAGGAATGATTATAGAACGCGTTAATTCTAACATTCACGGACTCTTTCAGTAGGATTTATTCTTCCAGCACTTTGCTTATAAACATGCTTTTGTTAGCAAATCAATTTTTGATAACGGAATCTTCGGAATTGCAATTTGTAATTTTGTTAAATTAATTAATTTAGTATGCTTGCCAAAATTCTTCATATTCTTAAGAATAAATACGTTTTCACCTCGCTGGCATTTTTTATCTGGCTTTTTATTTTTGATAAAAATAATTTGCTTTCGCAGGTAGATCTGAGCCAGAAACTCAATCAATTAAAACTTGATAAGGAATTTTACATGTCCGAAATTAAGGCAAATCGTATTGAGGCAAATGAATTGCTTACCAACCCTGATAACCTTGAAAAATTTGCTCGCGAACGTTATTTAATGAAACGCGACAGCGAAGACATTTTCCTTATTGTTCG
>JBBQSF010000152.1:0-6387 GCA_038214085.1 Bacteroidales bacterium
TGCAAACCTTGAATAGGCATCCACTGTGATGCATCCCAATACCAGAACTCTGCCAAATCGGTATCGTAAACCAACAATCCTTTTTGAGCATTGCCTAAAGGAGTTATTGATGTGCGCTGGGTTGTGGTTAAACGGGGAATAAGCACTCCCTTTGAATTTGAAGAAACATCAAGAATTGCTGAAGGATCAGCAGGTGTTCCTGTTTCATTAATTGATACGTTTTGCGACTGGGAATTGGCATTAAAAAATGCTAAAATTCCAAAAGCAAATACCAAACTGATTTTTTTAACTAATTTGTGCATATAAATTGTTTTTTCTAAATTATTCGGGAATTACTAAAGTGATTATGCCTGTTACAGTTTTAAGATTTTTATCATAATCAGGGATACTGGCAATATAATAATAAGTTCCGGCAGACACCGGCTTTCCGTCAATTGTTCCATCCCAGCCGTTTTTCCCTTCGTAAAGAACTTCGCCCCATCGGTTGAGAATTTTAACATCATAATCCTTAAGAAAGACGTCATTTTTACCATCATTGTTAGGCGTAAACGCATTTGGAATATTAAGTTCGAATTCGCTTAAAGTCCAGTAGGGAAATAAATTTGCCCCACTTACCGCATTTATTGTAACCGTTTTATTTAAAAAATCGCAATTCCCTGACATCTTCATATCCAGCCATGTTCCATTGTCATCATTGTATCGTATGGCTTTCAGATTTGCCTGAATCATTTTGGGGTTATCATTTAAATCAACATCACTATCGGTGTACATAAATGCAATAGAAACATCGGGTTTCACTGGGTATTCTGCATCTATTTTCCAGTAACGGTCAGCAATATTTTCTATTTTGAAGGTATCCATTGAAGAAATTCCATCGGGAAAAGGCTCATTATAAGTATTGGCAGGATATGTAGCAAAAATTACCTTACCGCTGGAAGGGGCACTGGCAATTGTGAGCGATACATTAAGGTCGTTTGATGCATTTCCGCTACCAAAAGGTACACTGAACGAACCAGAATTGGATTCGGTTCTCCATTCAATTTCGCCTAGTCCGTCAGCAGGAAATGATTCACTTTTAATAAATCCACTCATGTAATTTATTGCACCTGTAGAACTATTATCAACAATTAATTTATTTTTATTCAGATCAAGACCACCATTTAAAGTAAGAATCCCCTTAATCATGCAATTGTCAACAGATAATGTTTTTACGGAATTATTTATTCTCAGATTTTCGAAATTTATTGGAGAACTGCCTGCAACTTGCTGTAGATTTCCGTTTAAAATTGCAAAGCCATCAGGTACAGTTTCAATATTATTAAACACATTTCCAGAGGCATTATTGGTGAAATTTCCAGAAATCTGAATTGTTCCATCTAGTTCGATGGTTCCATCAACGCCAGAAACCTGATTGTTTGTGTAATCGCCTGCATTTACATACGCTCCCTGCCCAATATTTATCGCTATTCCGTTATTCACAAAACCACTTTGAGCAAATGTATTGCAACTAAAAATCACTATTATTGAAGTGATCAAAAAATATTTCATTAATCTCATGGTACGGTTATTCAAAAATAATCGACGTAAAAGTACAAATTTAATATAAACAAAAAACAAAAAAGCATACAATCTTATTTTTGTCTAATATTACTAATGTTTAGGCTTTCTTTTACATACCAAAAGGTGAAAATATTTCAATTTACTTCTTTAAGAACTATGGTCCAACCCAAGTTCATCTTAATAATTATAGGGTTAGCGGGGTTGTTCAATATCCAAATAATTTTCCCAGACTCAGTAACTGATTTTAAAGTTTCCAACGACTTTTGATGTCCGTTAATATTTACCAAAATATTTTCCTTTGCCACAAACAATAGTTTTTCTCTTCCTGTTCCGGCATCAACAACAATTGAAGAACCTTTTTTTATGGCTTTAAAAACTTTTTTACTTACCCATATCGAAGTCTTATCTTCAAAGACAAGGTTTCCTCCTGAAAAATAATTGTAAAAACTTGTGGCTGTATCAAGAGCATTTTTTTTAATTAAGATGCTTCCGTCCATCACCATAGGCTCTGTCATTTTCCAATTAAAAGACACATCGGCAGCCAGAGTTAAACTATCTACAATAAAATCATATTCTATTGCATTGAACACTACATGATAGCTTAGACTGGATCCATTTTTCAGCCATTCAAATTCGTCATTTTTCTGACCCTTACAAAAAATTCCCGAAACGGAAAAAAGCAATATTAATAACAATTTTGTTTTCATGCTTATTCATTTAATATTTGTTAAGGTCAAAAATAAGAAATATTCTTCTTTTTATTACTTTTACTCAAAATTTATTTGCGCATATTCAATGAAAGCTAAACCAATCATTAATGTATTTGTATTTTTTCTGATCTTTTTACCATTTTTTTTATGGATAAGCTGGGTAATAAGCCCAAAAACACCATTGAAAATAATGATAGCCGACAAAACCATTGGAAACGATAATGCCATTGAACACAGATCTTTTTTCTGGATACTGACACATTATAAATTCGTAAAACCAAACAACACGCCATATTTGACTCATAAAGATTACTTCGGATATTTCCCAAAGGAGAAAAAGGGATTTCAAATTAACGATATGAAAAATTTCAATTCATCTCAAATTGACAGTCTTTCTACTTTTTACGATATGGCTTATTATACTGACACTTACGGGGTTTATAACAAGAAAGTAAACAGTGAAACTTCTGAGGATGGTAGCCTTGAAAAAAATTATGGCGGACTTAATCAAAATGATTTTTTGTTTCTAAAAAAAATGAAAGAAAAAAAGAAACTGATTATTGCCGAATTTAACTTGCTGGCTGCGCCAACTGAAAAATCCCTTCAACTCAAAACACAGAAAATGCTTGGAATAATATGGAGTGGTTGGACCTCAAGATTTTTCGAATCCCTTGATACCGTTAAAAATACAGAACTTCCAAAATGGGTTATACAACTTTATAAACAGCAACACGAGAACAATTGGCCTTTTAAAAATTCCGGAATTGTATTTGTTAACGAAGACGAAACTATTGCCATTTTAGAAAACAAGACCAACCTTACGCATCCAGTCCCAATTATTTACACTTCCACTTACGGGCAGAAAAAATTTGATGTGCCATACAAAGTCAATTACCCTTACTGGACTGATATTACATATCCTACTAATTCCAGTCATAAAATTGTCTCCTATTATAAAATTGGCACGAATAAATCAGGCGATTCTATTTTGGCTCATCATGGGATTCCTCATGTTTTTCCAGCTGTTATTGAAAGTCAAGACTCAAGATTTTATTATTTCTGCGGCGATTTTGCCGACAATCCTGTAAACGACAGGTTTGCTAAATTCAATGGTATTGGATGTTTTGAGATGTTCCTACTTAACGAATATGACATCAATAGCCGAATGCCTTTTTTCTGGCGGTTTTACGTACCTATGGTAAAAAATATCTTAAAAAATTATTCTTCCTCGCTTAAGTAACAAACATTGCATTTATTCTGAAAAGCTTAACCCAATTGCGCCAATAAATGCCTTTTCAAGTTTTTCTCCCTGGAGATAACCTGGACCTTTATATCCCAGTTTTATTAATACGTCAAACCGGTTTGGCACATTTATCATCCGAAACAACAGGGTTGTAGTCGCCGCTGCATTTATTCCGGCTTTTACAGTTTTAATAGCACCTCCCCCAACCTGAAATTCGGGTTGATCCCAAATATCAAAAGATGAGTTAACTGAAAACCATCGTGATTTGATGAGATTGTTTACTCTTATTCCAAATCCTGAGGAATTATTAACCAATGGATCACCATAGCGAAAGTACACTTTCATGTATTTTTGCCCCGATTTTATATAATTGTCGAAATAATATTCCGAACCAAAAGGGCTGAGACCAAACCTGATTTGTGGTATATAAATTCCATTTTTTATCTTTATGCCTGGCAATCCCGTTGATTCCTGTCCTTTATAAAGATACGTTCGCAAATAGGAATATGCAGCAAAATAATTGAATGGGTTGAGCAAGGTTAAAAAAGCCTGCTTATATAGATAATCAACATTATACTTTGCATTGGGAAAATACATTAAGTAGGATGCAATATCATTTGAAGATTTTATGTTTTTACTAAATTTGGTTTGAACAATATAATTGGTAAGATTATTAAACACCCCCAAATATAAAACCGACTCGCGATAATTAATTGAACCCCTTGCCATCCAGCGAAAAACAATTTCTTCGGCCATAATATTTGAACTTTCACAACCTGAAATCACCTTTAACATTGATTCGTGCGTTGAAATTTTTCTTTTATTATCGCCACCTGAACTTGCCCAGCCCGAAGCATCACCATAAGGAGGAAACAAATTTAAATGATAGGATGACTTTTTATAGCCCAATTCTCTGTAACGCGAACCATGTCCGAAAATTTCATGCTGCATAAGCCCAATCATATGATCGGTAACATTGTCGAAAAGAAAGGTTTTACCCAGACGGTAAGTAATTCCAAAAGCTTTACGTTTTAATCCGCTTTCATCAAACAACTGTGTTTTCAGGTATTGGTTCTCAAACGTATAAATTCCTTTATGAAGTGTCAGCAAATTGTTTGCTCCGGAATATTCTGACAAATTAGAATCAAGAATCAATATCTGCTGAACCTGCGAAAAGGATTTAGCTGATAAAATGACACATACAAAAAGCAGTAAAAATATACGCATACCTATTTATAATAAAAGCGCTGCCAGATTTCAATTACCCGGCAGCGCTTTGGTATTATTTTATTCCCCAACTTTCACCCGAATACCTTCGGAATGTGCTGCAAATTCAGGAGCATACATGCATTGAATTGTGGTAATTCCATTCGAAAAATCACCATTGTGTGTTACATATAAAGGATATTCAAAAACATACGTTCCTTTTGGCAAGAATGAGAAAAAGAAATTTGTGGATGCATCTCTTGTGCTCTCATAATAACCCAAACCATCTTGGTATTTGTATTTTGAAATAACATTCAAAGGTTCAAATCCGGAAGCGCGCATATCCTTCATGTGAACATATTCCATATCTCTGTCAACACTCAATTCAATTCTGACTTTGATTTTATCTCCAACAACCAATTTAGTGCTTGCTGTAATTGGATCAATCACTGGCCCGGTATCAGAAGCGCGCTGAACAAAAAGTTTTTTCTCAAGTTTAAGAGGAGTTTCGGCAGGAGTAATTTTGTCAAGTTGTTCAAAATATTGCCAATAAACAGCGCCCCACGAAATGCCTGTTTTGTCCTTGCGTTTCACTGTAACCTTGCCCATATCCGCTTTTATTTCGGCACCAGCCCAAGAAGTTTTAAAATAGCCGGTTCCAGCCTCTACTGAAACATCGTCCATTTTTGTGGGATCAATTTTCTGATCGCCCATGGTAATTTCAACCATTGACTCGTTGGCAAGCCAGTCGGTTCCGCGAAGCAGCATGGCATACGTTGCTTCTGCTGTTGCTTTAGTGGTTTCCCAATCGTTGGTTTGCTTGTTTTTAAGCAACCATATTTTCATATTTTCAACCGAAGCAGAATCTTTAGCCACTTCATCAAATGCCTCAATCAACAAAGCTTGTGTTTCAATTGGAGCCTGATACCAGTAATATCCGCCTGTCATGTCTTTCCAGTACATTCCCATTTCATCATTTGTAATAGAATTTTCTTTCAATGATTTAATGATATCAAGAGCCACAGCTTTGTTTCCTGTACGTGAAAGTGCGAGCGAAATCATGCCTTGCATATACCTGTTGTAATCGAGCCAATAGGTTTTAATCTGACCAAGGTAATAATCATACGACTCTTTGTTTTTGCTTTCTATTACCAAGTCGTTGATAAAGTAAGAACGTGCATACAAATATTGAATTTGCAGATAACTGGTATGGTTTTTCTCCATTTCAGTTTTGGTATAATATTTTTTCAACCAGTCGTAATCTTCTTTAATGCGATCGTCGAGATAATAAACACCTTTTTTAACCATGCTCCAGCTTTTACTGTCATCCTTTACATCTTTAACTCCAAGATTGTCAAGATGTCCGAACCCGGTTACAATATGCTGGGTAATATAACGGTCGTCTTCCATGCCACCAAACCATGGGAAGCCACCATTTGGCAATTGCATTTTTTTCAGTTTGGCTAATGCTTTGCTGAGTTCGTTGCTCATTTTATTCATTTCAAAAAGCAAGGAAATGCGCTGTTTGCGTTCAGTTTCATTTTGAGCTTGCAGAACCCATGGTGTTTCTTCCAGCATAAGCGATTTCAGTTCCTGATTTTTTTCAAGAGCGGAAAGCAATGTATTTGGTGTAAGCGTTTTCCATGCGTCAAAAACAGCTTTTATTTT
>JBBQSF010000153.1:0-6326 GCA_038214085.1 Bacteroidales bacterium
CTACGCCACAATTCACCTGTTTTATTATTTGAATATGACATTTTTAAACGCTTTCCGACTAATAATTTTTTGGAAATTCTTTCAATTCTGGGTTCCGTCATTTTTTTATTTTTTCGAGTTCGAATACTATTGTTATTATCAATTTCAACAAAGTAATTGTTAAAGGTACAATTATTTTAAAAAATCAATTCAGAAAGTAGAATCATAATTTGTTTTGAATTTTCTACCTTTGTGATACAAAACATTAAGATTTTTTATTAAAACATTAAGTAGTTGCTTTTAAATTATGGATAGCGTTATTGAAGTAAAGAGCGTTTACAAATCATTTAAAACTGTTCGAGCTGTTAGAGGGATTTCTCTTAATATTCTGCAGGGACAGTTTGTTGCTTTGCTTGGTCCTAATGGTGCTGGAAAAACCACCTTGGTAGAAATGATCGAGGGTATTCAAAACCCTGATAAAGGCGAAATTCTTATCATGGGTAAAAAGTGGAAAGGCAACGAAGAAGAACTTCGCCGTTCCATTGGGCTGTCGTTGCAGGAAACCTATTACATTGATAAATTAACTGTTTGGGAAACACTTAAACTTTTTGCAAGTTTTTACAATCTCGAAAACCCCCGCTGTAAAGAGATTTTAGAGTTGATTGGGCTTGAAGAAAAAAGAAAATCCTATGTAGTTCATTTGTCTGGTGGGCAAAGGCAGCGGCTGGCGCTGGGAATTGCATTGCTTAACTATCCTAAGGTATTGCTGCTCGATGAACCAACCACCGGCCTTGATCCTCTTGCACGTCGTGAAATATGGTCAATACTTCTGGAATTAAAAAAGCAATCACAAACGTCACTAATTCTTACCACGCATTATATGGAGGAAGCTGAGCAACTTTGCGATTATATTACCATTATTGATCAGGGCGAAATACTTAAACAAGGCACGCTTAAACAATTATTGGAAGAAGAGAATAGCGAAAATGTAATTGAGTTTTCTATTGAAAACAATCAGACAATTCAAATGACAGGGCTGAGTGATTTATTTAAAATTAATTGGGATCCTTTAACTATGAAAGGAACGGTAATGCTTTCACATATTGAAAATGAGCTTCCGGATTTTTTAAATTTCTTGAATAATCACAATTACCGTCTTAAAACCCTTGAAACCAGAAGGAAAACCCTTGATGATTTGTTTACTTCATTAACAGGAAGGCATCTGCATGAATAAACTTATTCAGTACAAACAGCTAACGCAACTTATATTTGCCAATTTTAAAGAAATTTCGAGAGAACCTGGTGTGCTTTTCTGGGGAATTGTTTTTCCCATACTTATGTCCGTTGGACTGGGACTTGCTTTTTCACAAAAAGCAGATACAGTACGTAAGGTAGCGATTATTGAAAATGCAAAATCACCTGTTTTAACATCGGACAGTACTCTCCAGATAGATGCTTTTCTCAAAAAACATACTTCCATTCTTGCTGCATCAGGCGATAATCAGGCAGGAAACACATTTACATTGCAAAATGAGAAGCTTGGAAATACTACATTCATATTTTTGAAAACAAACTGGAATGGTGCGATAAAGTGGATAAAGAGAGGATATGTAAGTGTAGTACTAGAAGAAAAAAATGGACAAATAAATTATCATTTCGATCCTGCAAATTCTGATGCAAAACTAACGTACATCCAGCTTACAAAAATATTTAACAAAAACCTCCTTAATGCTAAAGAGGATAAAGCGAGCATTGCACCATTAACATTAAAAGGGACTCGTTATATTGATTTCCTGATACCCGGACTTATTGCAATGGGCATTATGATGTCGTGTATGTGGGGGCTGAGTTACGGCTTGATCGAGAAACGTGCTAAAAAATTACTGCGACGCATGGTGGCTACACCTATGAAAAAATCTCATTTTTTACTGGCACTTATTACCGTAAGGGTAGGGATGAACTTTATTGAATCGGTATTGCTTTTCGTTTTTGCTTTTTTTGCTTTTGATATCACCATACAGGGAAGTATTCCAGGATTGATTGTTCTTTTTTTAGCCGGTAATATTGCTTTTGCTGGAATTGCGATTTTTATTTCTTCACATACTTCAAAAACCGAAATTGGCAACGGTTTGATTAATGCAGTGGTTATGCCCATGATGATACTTTCTGGTATTTTTTTTAGTTACCATAATTTTCCTGAATGGAGCATTTCTGTAATTAGAAATTTGCCTCTCACAATGTTAGCCGATGGCCTCAGAAGTATTTTTATTGAAGGTGGTGGCTTTTCAGATATTGTAATGCCTACGCTGATCTTGACTGTTACCGGGTTTGCATTTTTTGTAACTGGTCTTAAAATGTTTAAATGGTATTGAAAAGTTATTGTCCAACAGAATTAATTCAGAACAAGTGCTCTTTTATCAATTTTAGAAGATTTTCTGACATTTACCTGATACATTTTTTCGCGTAAATCCTTGATCCTTTCATCAACAATATATTCGTCGTAATCCATCAATTTGTCAATGGTACCATTTGGCGTAAGTTCAATAACCCTATTACTTACTGTTTGAATAAACTCATGGTCGTGCGATGAAAAAAAGATATTTCCCGGAAACTTAATCAAGTTATTATTGAATGCCTGAATGGATTCTAAATCCAAGTGATTTGTGGGTGTATCCAAAACCAATGCATTTGCATCAATTAGCATCATTTTAGCAATCATACAACGCATTTTTTCTCCACCTGATAAAACATCAACACGTTTGTAAATATCTTCTCCTGCAAATAGCATACGACCCAGATATCCACGAATGTAATGCTCGGTGGTGTCGGTAGAAAACTGGCAAAGCCAGTCGAAAAGACTTAGGTTGCTCTTGAAAAAATCTGAATTATCCGAAGGCAAATAAGCTGACGCAATAGTCTGTCCCCATTGATAAGTTCCAGAATCGGCTTCCTGTTTTCCGTTTATGATTTCAAAAAATGCAGTCATTGCTCTGGGATCGTGCGATAAAAATATTATTTTGTCGCCTTTGTTTGCACATAATTCAACATTGCTGAATAAAATATCCCCATCAATACTTGCGCTAAGACCAGTAACATCAAGTATTTTGTCGCCTACTTCGCGTTCTGGATTAAAAATGATACCTGGGTATTTTCTTGTAGAGGGCTTGATATCCTCAATGTTCAGCTTCTCAATCATTTTTTTGCGACTGGTTGTTTGTTTCGATTTAGAAGCATTTGCGCTGAATCGTGAAATAAATTCCTGCAATTCTTTGCGTTTTTCTTCTGCTTTTTTGTTCGATAAAAGTTGTTGTCTTAATGCCAACTGACTGCTTTGATACCAGAAGCTGTAATTTCCTGGAAACATCTGCATTTTTCCGAAATCAATATCCACTGTATGTGTGCTGATAGAATCAAGGAAATGCCTGTCGTGAGAAACAACCAGAACTGTATTTTCGTAATTTGCAAGATAATTTTCGAGCCACATCACAGTTTCAAGATCGAGATCATTTGTAGGTTCATCGAGCAATAAATTGTCAGGATTGCCAAAAAGAGCCTGAGCCAAAAGCACTCTTACTTTCTGGTTTCCATTCATGTCTTTCATTAAAGTATTATGAAATTCTTCTTTTATACCAAGGTCTCCCAATAAAATTGCAGCATTGCTTTCAGCATTCCAGCCATCCATGTCGGCAAATTTTTGTTCCAACACTGCAGATCTGATTCCATCTTCGTCCGAAAAATCCACTTTGGCGTACAATGCATCCTTTTCCTGCATCAAATTCCACAATTTAGAGTGACCTTTCATAACTGCATTAATTACGGTATAATCATCAAAGGCAAAGTGATCCTGGCTAAGCACCGAAAGTCTTTCGCCACTGCCTAATGAAATATTTCCGGAAGTAGTTTCCATTTCTCCCGAAATTGCTTTTAACAATGTGGATTTTCCAGCACCATTTGCACCTATGATTCCATAACAATTTCCTTCAGTAAATCTTAAATTTACATCCTGAAACAATATTCTCTTGCCAAACTGAATTTTTAAATCGGAAATTGTAATCATTTGAATAATTAATTTTTGTAATGATTTCTAAAAAGCGTGCAAAGGTACGGATAATTTAAGGATTTAACATCAGTGTTTTGCATTTGGTAAATCGATTGTCCTATATTTGACAATCATGAATAGAACAAAAACATTAAATAGATGTTTCTTATCCGAAGAGGTAAAGGATTAATAATAGGAAATTAAAACTTAGTGATTGTTGATTTTACAAATGTTCCAGCTCAACCCGTCCTTCAGTTTTGTTGATTTCAGTTTTGTTAATATATCCGGGCTTTTGATATTCCATGAAAAAATCAAATTTTGCAGGTTTTAAGCCTGTGCCTAGCATCATGGATGAAACAAACTTTCCAGTGGAATCTGTATATCCCTGAATTGAATACCCATCTTGAAAATTTTTCCCATGTTTCACCTTTACATGAACCAAAACACTGTCAATTGGTTTTTTTGTTTGGTTGTCAAATACTGTTACTGAAAAATACTTAGGTCCTTCGCATCCAAACAATGTAATTGCTGCAACAATGCATGTAATAACAAATAGTTTTGCTTTCATAAGTAGTTTTTTATTTTTTAAAAAAATACAATTTTCTAGTTAATACTAAGCTTACTGAATAATAATTGTTCTCCGGTTTTTATTTTCAAGATATAAAGAGCAGAAGGAAAGCCACTGATATCAATAGTTTCCGAGCCGTTATTGTTGACTGCTATTTTTTTACTTAGAAAAACTTTTCCCAGTAAATCATAAATTTCAATTTCTGTATCACTTGATATTCCTGACTTTGAAGAAATAGTAATTTGATCTTTTGCAGGATTAGGACTTATTGTAAATGCAAAATTTTTATTGTTGTTCTCAATTTCTGTAATTGTTCCTGCATAGCTCCATTTCATGGCATCAAAAGCAATCTTCTGACTTTTTATCCCTGATCCATCGCCTAGCCTCACGTATCCGGAATTTCCAGCTAAAAAAGGAAAAGTTCCAAGCGAAACCCATTGCCCATAAATTGGAGATTGATTGACAACAACCGTTTGATTGCCTCCATCGTAATAAACTTTGTATCGTGCAGAAGTTGCGCTTGCATTGGTGGTAGGAATATATGCTGAAACTTCGTAATTGCCGGTTGCAGGAATGTTGGGTGTCCACTTAACATAACAGGTATCAATTGTAGTTGAGGTAGTGGTATAAGTGTACCAGAAATGCCCGTTATATCCTCCAAGTTTAGTATCACGAAAAAATTTCATGTGCGAAGGCCCTTGATTATTGATATAAAATCCATGATTGTAAAAAATATCATCAATAATAGTATCGTTATACGACGGTTCACTGCTTCTTGCTGTAACTGTCCATGCCATTGTATTTAAGTTCTGATAGCCGTTGTTGTAGCCGGGCCAATCGTAATATGAATTTTTGCCATTGTTCAAACTGCCCCAACTGCCAAGATTTTTATTTCCATAAGGATCATTAAAAATAAGTGTATGTTGTGCATTCACATAACCAACGGTTAAAGTAAGGTGACCGGCTGTAGAGAGCAGATTACATATTGGAAAAGGAAATCCTGCATCAATTTCATCAACAACATTCTGAAAAGTAGTACTGGTAGAGTGTACCGAAGCAACACCGTGGTTACTTATATATTCTACCATATAACTATTAGGCGATCCAAGCCCCCACATATATCCGTAACCGCCCCATGCATCATTATTGTTGGCATCATCAGCAACGGTTTCATAAAAAGTTTCATTGTATCTGTATTTGTCTGCAACATAAGAACCATAGTGGCTTATGTGGTTTGTAGGGTTTGATGCACAGGAAATATCCCAGTATGGTAATTTGTTATAATAACCCAATGCCATGATGGTCGTGGTAGGAGCGCATGATCCGCTGCCACCATGCCAATCAGGTGTATCCCATTTCTGGTGAACATAAGGAACATCTCCCGGAATCATTGTATTGGTTTTGACTTTTTTTTGAGAAAAATTTTCATTTTCGTTTTTGCCAATTTGCTGCGAAATCATGGCTCGTATCAAAGTATCCGAAACGAATATTTTGGAATGATCTGCATTGAAATATGCTCTGAGAATTTCACTTTTATTATAATTACAATAAATTATTGAACTGTCAGATTCGAAAACAGGGAACATTTCGTGTGAATCAATGGTATATGTTAACTGTGTTTTAGAAGATCTATCGAACCGAGCTTTAAAGATTTCAGAACCGTTAAATTCTAAATTTTCATTCGAAAGAACATTGTAAATAATTAATTCTGAATTATCTGACCATTTAACATTTTCACCA
>JBBQSF010000154.1:0-6104 GCA_038214085.1 Bacteroidales bacterium
ACACAAATTAAAGTAAAACAAATGATTAGACAGTACGAAGCCGTTTTCATTATGACTCCCGTTTTATCTGATGAACAGATGAAGGAAACGGTAAGCAAGTTCCACAAGTTCCTTGTTGACAAAGGGGCTACAATTATTAATTCCGACAACTGGGGCCTTCGCAAGTTGGCTTATCCTATCCAGAAAAAATCGACCGGTTTTTATCACCAGTTCGAATTTCATGCTGAAGGTAAGCTTATCAACGACTTCGAAATAGCCATGAAACGTGAAGAGCGTATTCTTCGCTTCCTCACCGTTGTTCTCGACAAACACGCTGTTGCTTACAGCGAAAAACGTCGTGCCAGGAAAGCTGCGAAAGCAGAAGAAAAAGTACAGGCATAATTGTAACCCACAAAAATCAGAAAAATGGCCACACAAGGAAATTCGGATATCAAATACCTGACTCCCATTACGGTTGATGTCAAAAAGAAAAAATATTGCCGTTTCAAAAAGAGCGGAATAAAATACATTGATTACAAGGATGCAGACTTCTTGCTCAAGTTTATCAATGAGCAGGGTAAGATTTTACCACGCCGGTTAACCGGAACAAGTACCAAGTACCAGCGCAAGGTAGCCCAGGCTGTTAAACGCGCACGTCACTTGTCGCTATTACCTTATGTTGCAGACTTATTAAAATAACAGGAGGCAGAAATGGAAATTATACTCAAAAAAGATGTAGCCGAATTAGGTTACGCACATGATGTGGTAACTGTTAAAGACGGCTTTGCCCGCAATTATCTCATTCCACAGGGACAGGCTGTAATGGCAACCGAACCTAACAGGAAGATTAATGCCGAAGACCTCCGTCAGAAATCATTCAAAGCACAGAAAACCCGCAAGGAAGCTGAATTGGTAGCTAAATCACTCGAAAACATTACAGTGAAAATCGGAGCTAAAGCAGCTGAAACCGGAAAAATATACGGATCAGTTAATGCTATCCAGATTGCTGATGCTTTAAGAGATCAATTCAAGATAGATATCGACCGCAAGAAAATTCATGTTGACGGTGAATCAATCAAAGAAATTGGTAACTATACTGCAAGCATCCGCTTACACAAAGAGATTCAGGTTGCAATCAATTTTGAAGTTGTAGCTGAATAATCTAAACACATTGCAACGAAATATTTGCTAATTTAATCCCGGCTAAACCCGGGATTTTTTTATGTATAGTGTTAACGACAAAATACATGCTGTCACACAACCAGACTAAGTACATCAATTCACTGAAAATTAAAAAATTCAGGCAACACCATAAAGTCTTTATTATCGAAGGCGAAAAAGGTGTTGATGAACTGCTCCGAAGCTCATTAAACATAGTAAAAATATACGCCCTGGCAGAATGGATTGATAACAACACTTCGCTGTTAAAAGGCAGGGATATCGATCTGCAGGAAATAACAACTGTCGAACTCAAAAAAGTAACTGACCTTGTTACGCCTAACCAGGTATTGGCAATCGCCGGGATACCGGAAACTACCATTCCCAAACCATCTGAACTAACCGGAATGATGCTTGCACTCGATGGAATCCGTGATCCGGGAAATATGGGAACTATGATACGTACAGCCGATTGGTTCGGAATCAATAAAATCATTTGTTCATCCGACTCAGTTGATATGTACAATCCTAAAGTAGTCCAAGCAACCATGGGATCGTTCAGCAGGGTAAATGTAATTTATACTGACCTTCAAAATTATTTTAAAGAATTATCTTCCGAAATAGCAGTATTCGGAGCATTACTCCAAGGCCCTGATATTACTAAAAAAACGTTTACCCGTCCAGGTATCATACTGATTGGCAGCGAGTCACACGGAATATCGAAATCACTTATTCCATATATCAATGAGCCACTACATATTCCAAGGTTTTCGGAATCCGAAACCAAAAATTATGCTGAATCATTAAATGCATCAATAGCCAATGGAATTATATGTTTCGAAATATGCAAACAACTTTTCAAAAAGAATTTTTGATTTCTTAGGTATTTTATGTGGAATTCACTAATTTTTTGCTTACATTTGTATGTTTAACATAAAGCAAAAATATCGTGGCCCCATTATCGAAATTAATTAATTATCATATAGAGGAACTGAAAAGGATGGAAAACCTTTCAGAAAGAACCAAAAATGTATGTATTGAGGGTTCCCTCGATACATTGTTCAAAATCCTCTATTACTATCTGGAACAGAACACTTTCCGTGATATAAGGAATTGTGGTTTG
Organism: Bacteroidales bacterium; assembly: GCA_038214085.1. Lineage (GTDB taxonomy): Bacteria > Bacteroidota > Bacteroidia > Bacteroidales > CG2-30-32-10 > JBBQSF01. Next base: position 2,261 of record JBBQSF010000154.1, read on the forward strand.
AAAACTGACATGGAGTTAATTACCCTTTCGAAGAAATATCTTGGTATCTCCGGACTCACCCTGGAAGATCTGAGGATGAATGAACCCTTGCTTGGATTTGAGGATTTTAAGCTTTTTTGTTATGTGAATTTTAAAGTCCCCTCGGATGTAACCGAATCCTATAAAGATTCATTTATCTCAAAGGAATTTCCGCTCTTTAGTTATATACAAACCATGATCAAATATATTTTAAATGATCGTGAGCAATATATTTTTAATAATAATTACGGTTTCCTCAAGAAATCGCAGAAACGCACACTGCAAGCCATTGGCGATCATTACAGTATCACCCGCGAAAGGGTTCGCCAGATATCACAAAAAGTACCGGATAAAGTATATACAGCCATAACCAAGATATCCCATCGTTTTGTAAATATCGACAAACACTTTGATTACGGACTTGATCTGAAAAAGGAAATTATTGTTATCAACCATGACCTGGTTGAACAGATCAACAAGAAGGAGAATTTAACGTATACCGGCAAACTTTACTCACTCGTATTCTCCGGAATGTTTCAGCGCTATTTTATCAGCACTCAGAGCATTGAAAATACCTATCAGCATTATTACCTGGTGAGCAGGAAATACAAAGAAGTGTTCGATTTTAAAGCATTTATAAATGATATGGAAGAACGCAACTCAGTGCGTATGGTTAATGACATCCCCGTTGACCTTCTCGAATATCTTAACCATTTTGTATTGCCAGGGCAAATAGTAAACGACAGGCTGAAGCAAATTTGCAAACGTATGGCCACTGAAGAGTTTGGCCTTGGATATGATAAGACTAACATTATTTTCAGGAGAAATTCTCTGGTTAAACTTTCAGAACATATTATCAGTATACTGGCCGCTGTCGGACGTCCTATGAAACTTACCGAAATATGTAAAGAACTGAAAACCCGATCAAAACGAATTCCACCAAATATTGAATCTTTACGGTCTTCCATTTTGAGTATTGAAGAGGTTGCCGCTATTGGTAAAACCAGCACTTATGCTCTCAAAGAATGGGATACAGTTAAAACCGGCACTATAAAAGAACTGGTCAAAGAATTCCTGGAATCATCGGCTGAGCCAAAACATATTTCGGAAATAACTGTTTACGTTAATAAGTTCAGAAAGACAACTGACAAAAATATACTCTCAAATCTGAAACTTGATAAAACAAATACCTATGTGTTTTTCAAACTCGGGTACATCGGATTGAAATACAAACAATACAAAAACATACAGATTCAGAGTGATAAGAAAAACCGGGGCCGAAAACCTAAATCCTATATGGATGACAGCCAGTTGAGCCTTATCTGACAATTTCCCGATGAAGAGATAAACACATCATTTGAAATACAAAACTTAAGCACCTCAATTTTAAAATAAAAGTTCATAATGCTAAAATTAATTCTTGTTGCCGTTGTTCTCTTAGGCTTGGCATTTGCAGGTATTGCAATAAAAATGTTTTTCATTAAAGATTCTGTATTCACCAAATCGTGCAGCAGTGTTGATCCCAATACCGGTCAGCGACTTGGTTGTAGTTGCGGAGGCGACGAAACCTCATGTGATAACGGCTGATGCCAGAATATGAAAATAAATGAAAAAGCTACTGACAGGTAGCTTTTTTTATGAGTATCCAGGAAATATATGGCTGTCAATTGAACCTGACTTCGATTTCATATCAGTGAAACATTTTGCCACATTTTGGTCAGGGGAAGCATGCATACCTGATTACAAAGCGTTTTACCGTACCTTTGCCAATTCATTAATAAATCCACTTTGATTAAAAAAATTCTTCAGACGCTGAGTATAGAAGTGCTGAACACTATGCAGCTTGCATCAATTGAAGCTATCGCAAAGCATAAAGTTGTTATTTTACTATCACCAACAGGTTCTGGAAAAACGCTTGCTTTCCTGTTACCCCTTTTAAAAGATCTTGAAAAAGGCAACAATACTGTTCAGACTCTCATATTGACACCTTCGCGCGAATTAGCTCTGCAAATAGAAGATGTTTTTAAATCGATGAATACCGGCTTTAAAGTGAGTTGTTGCTATGGTGGGCATAAAATGAGTGTTGAGCTAAATAATCTAAAGGAACCTCCTGCCATACTAATCGGAACACCCGGAAGAGTGCTGGATCATATTTCAAGAGGGAATTTTACAACTGAAGGTATCCATACACTTGTACTCGATGAGTTTGACAAATCGCTCGAACTGGGATTTCAGCAGGAAATGTCATCTATCATTGAAACATTAAGTGCAGTTAAAAAACGCATCCTGACTTCGGCTACGAAAGCACTCGAAATACCTGATTTTACAGGCATAAATAAACCAATTGTTCTTGATTATTTAAATGAAGCCCAGACAATAAAAGGGCTGCGAGGTAATATTGTAAGATCGGATCATAAAGATAAGCTTTCAGCCTTGTTCCAATTGTTATGTATGATAGGTGGAGAACAGACACTGGTATTTTGCAATCACCGTGAAGCTGCTCAACGTGTGAGCGATTCGTTAACAGACAGTTCGGTTGTAAATGAGTATTTTCATGGAGGACTGGAACAGCATATCCGCGAACGTGTTTTGGGCAAATTCAGGAACGGAAGCTGCAACATACTGGTTTGCACCGATCTGGCTTCACGTGGACTTGACATTCCCGAAATAAAACATGTTATCCATTACCATTTACCTGCCAATGAAGAAGGATATATCCATCGTAATGGCCGCACAGCCCGTATGAATGCCGAAGGAGATTCATACCTGATTTTAAGCGCTGACGAAACTGTGCCTGCCTATATAAAAGACGAACTCAATATCGTTGAATTGCCTGATACCAGAATTTTACCGCCAAAACCTGTATGGGGAACCTTATATATCGGCAAAGGTAAAAAGGACAAACTGAATAAGGTTGACATTGTCGGCTTCCTGATGCAGAAAGGAAACCTCAAAAAAGACGAAATCGGTCTGATTGAAGTCAAGGATTTCTTTTCATATGTTGCTGTAAAACGAACAAAAATCAGAGAATTACTCAGAACGGTTCGTGATGAAAAGATAAAAAACAGGAAGACGGTGATTGAGGAATGCGATTAGAGGTTTTGTGCAGATGGCAAAGCCCAATTAAGTACTTAAGCCACAAATTTTATAACATCTGAAATGCCTCGATTTTATTTTATCAATGTATTATTTATTCTTATTTCCTTTTTTATTAAAATATTTTCCAATTCCCTCCAATCCCTTTTTAAAAAATTGGCGATCATGATCGTCTTTTGTTTACCGTCATTGGTTATTATTCTAATCGCATTAGGTGATTTACTTCCAGGGCTTTCAATATATACCTGTTGAATATCCTTAAGTCTGAATATATGTTGAATAGGGAAATAATAATATTTGATGACAAGATAGTTATCTGAAATTCCAATTCTGCCCATGCCAAGTATTCCTATAAGAAATGACTCAGCTGCTATTATTGATCCAATTATTATTCCAATCATTGGAATATATTCAGTCGTTATCATCATATAAATTCCAAAAAATCCTAAAAGAGGATAAAAACTCCTTAGGTTTGTAATTGGAATGCGTGAAACATAATCGAATTGCTCATATCGGATTTCACTCTTACTAACAGAAGTAATCTTTATTGGTATATATAATTTTAAATCAATGCTTTCCCCTGATTTAAAAGAGTCAAAACAGTATTTAATGGCTTCTGTAATTATACTTGAATTCTCATAATGAGAATTGTAAATTAAAACAGGATTTCTGGAACTTTTTGTTTTTAATTTAATCGTTACCATTCTTAAAAATCCGTTTCGTCCATCAT
>JBBQSF010000155.1:0-6033 GCA_038214085.1 Bacteroidales bacterium
TGGTTGGTGGCGTGGTTTGGATTCTACTGGAACGCATCTTCGCTGGGGTTATCTTTTATGGGATAACGATGCCACATTCGGGTTTTATATCAATTATACAGGAATTCCAAATACTACTCCAAATGCTGATCCCTGCGATGCTGAAGCATTGTCCGGGTCTTCCGATCCCGAAGGTCATATGCAATTGTTGGCAAAACTCCGCACCAATCCTGACTTTAACCAATTTTATATTGCCCGGCAAATCGATTTATGGAATACTGTTTTTAGTTGCGACAATATGCTCACACAACTTGATAGTACTGTAGCCATTATTGATCCTGAAATGGCTCAGCATGCTGCACGCTGGAATGGAACTTACAATGAATGGAAAAGCAATGTGCAGCAATTACGCAATTTTATTTCGGACCGTTGTAATTATCTTAGTACAGGCTTTGTGAATTGTTATTCGTTAACCGGACCTTTTGACCTTGTTGTAAATTCAACTCCTGCGGGTTCAGGTTCTGTAAAGCTTAATTCTTTAACAATAAACCAATTTCCTTTTTCAGGTAGTTATTTTGGTGGAATGGAAAACAAGTTGCAGGCTCAGCCAAATGCGGGATATGTGTTTGATCAATGGCAAGCAAATCATCATGCATTTTCGCCTTCGGCCACATCATTAAATTCTAAAATCACACTCACAACTTCCGATACTGTTACTGCTACTTATATTTATACTGCAATTCCTGAGTTGTTGTGGTCGGATATTTCTGTGAATGTTTATCCTACAGTATTTGGTAATGAAATAAGTGTTGACTATTATATCCCTGAACAAATGCCCGTAACTATTAAATTATTTTCAGCTCTTGGTCAAGAAATTCCTTTGGCAATTGATAATTCAAAATCTCTATCAAAGGGAAACTATTCATTAAAGCTTGATTTGAGCAGTTCATCATTAGCAAATGGAATGTATTTTTTAAGTTTTAGTGCTGGCAAAATGCAAAAAAGCTTTAAATTGGTTTACGGAGAGTAGTAAAAAATTGTACTTCAAATTTCTGAATGTCTTTGTATTTTGAATAAAAAACAATACTCTAATTTTTTGGAGCTGGGTTTTTGTTATTCGGCGGCGATATATAAACCTACGGGTTAACCAGTATCCCATCTGCCTGTCCGCTAGAAGGCTCAGCGGCGTGGAGTTTTTTTGTTAAAAAAATGTTAATAATATCAATTTGTAAATAAGTTTAAAATGCATATTTTAGCCTCTTGAATGATGCAATTATCATGTAAAATAAAGTCTTGAAATTTATAGCTAAATAAATTACTTGAATAAAAAAGGCATATTTTTTGAATTAAAGAGAATAAATTAATTAAAAATATAGATCTAATTTCCCAAAACTATTAAATGTATGAAACAAAAACTAATTATTCTGATTTTAACAATCTTCACATTTCAAGCTTATGCACAGGATACCATTTTGGTTACTGACCGCAAAATCAGTGCAAAAAAAGAATCTTATGGTATTGCATATTCATTTCAAAAAGGAGACAAAGTGCTCGTGTCAATAAAAGTTGAAAAAGATAAAGATGTAAAGGAAATTGTTATTAAGCAAAAGGGGCAGGTTTTGTTTTCCGGAAAGGATGTAAAATCATTCGAAAACAAAGAGTTGATAGCTATTGAAACCAATTTTATGAATTTCTACTTCACTGGTCCATCAATGGGCTCACGAGATATAGAAATCACAATTAAACGAATTCCTGCCTCAGCTGATGGAATCTATTTCAATACTGCTATTCAGCAAATTAAAAAATATACTACATCAACTTTTGAATACGAAATTGACTCAGTAATTGGTTACCAACAACCTAAATACCGGCCTCAGGCGTTTAGGGTTATCAGCAATGTTGACTATGAAAGTCAGAAAATTATTGAAGAAAAAATGAACATCAAAGGAGTAACTAAAAAATATGTAACGGTAAATAAACCAAAAGATACAATAAAAACAGACAACAAGGAAATGGTATTGTTAGGGTATCAGATTATCATTACTTCTAGTGCAGGCGCAGCCGCAATGTGGAAAGCAATTGGAATAGGAGTGGATGTTGCCTCCTTGTTTTTGACTCCGGCGGCGGGTATTGCTGCTGGAACTGTTTTTAGTATGATTGGCCCGCAGGATGGTGGAGAGCCTGTATTATTTTATATCATGGATAATGATAGAGACCTTTCTCTCTTTCTCGATGAAGACTTCAACACTCATCCTATGGTATTTGATGCAGGTTTGGTAACTGGCTCAAGCACAACCTGGACTACAAGTAAAGATAAATTTTTTCTTGGAATGGAGAATCTTAATTTATATGCCGAAGTGGATGTGAGCGTTGCAATAAGTGCAATTTACCAAGCAACCACATGGGCAAATGTTTCTCAAGATCAAATTATTGTTTGGCCCGAAACTGTAAAAAATAAGAAACAGATACAAATGATCAAAAACGAAAAATATTATTCATTTCAAAAATAATACGAAAATGAAATCAATTCAACTTAAAAAAACAGTAATTCTTTTCCTGTCATTCATTAGCGTAAATGCACTTTTTTCGCAGCAAACTAAAGTTAGCGTTATTGATAAGAATGCAGAAATAAAAAATGAAGTTTTTTATATACGTGCAAATAAAGGCGACATCTTGCGATTCAATATGCAAACTGAAGCAAAAAATGAAAAAAATGGAAAATATTACGATCTAAAAAATGTAAAAATATACCGCCAATTAGCCAACGAGGAATGGCAATATATTATTGATAAAGATGATGTAAGCAGTTTTAAAAATCTTGACATTAAAGTTCCCAGCAATGGAGTTTATACATTGATAATTGATAGGGGAGGCATGACGAAATTCAACACTGAATTAAAAGTTGATCGTATTCCCGAAAACGATTCGCTTGCCCTTGTAAAAAGAAAAGCAATTATGGTAGAAGTTCCGGATACTATTCATACGTATACTAAGGATTCTGTAATTTATGATTATGTCAGGGTAAGCACTCCCTACCTTAAAAAAGATACTACGCAGCCTTTTTATGAAGATCAGATATTTATCGATAGAGCTTATGCGCTGCGTATGGATAATAAATACACGATTCCAATTGTGCTTCCGCTTGAGTTGTATAATCAATATAAAAAGCAAAAATCTGTGAAGTGGGGTTTTTTTATTTCCGTAAGCGACGAGGTTTACAAAGCATTACAGAAAAAAGTTGTGGAAGTTGCATCTGCCGGAGTTGATGCCGGAGTTGGGAAAATGATGTCGGGAAAAACTGATGCAGCAACAGGTTTAGTTAATAAAAATTCAGTTCAGAAAGCGTATGAAGTGTTTGATAAGGCTTCTACGGCAAATGAAGTTGCAGGAATTGCGGGCGATGCCAGCAGCCTTGCCAATTTTAAAGAAGGTGAGCAAATTAGCAATGCGGTTGCTACCATTACCGGCTTCTCGGGTTTAACAGAAGTTGCTTTGAATAAAGCTGCTGATTTTATTCCTAAAATTGAAGATCAAATTATTTACAAAGTGATAAGTATGAAAGAATATGATAAATATTTAGCCAATTTGCCGTATTCCTGTCTTCAGCAAGGCAAGGGCTGCTATGTTTCTGGTACTTTTAACGTTGACGATCCGAACGAAATTTTCTACTTGATTATTGAAAACGAAAGAAAAACCAGTGGCAGTGCTCTTGGCGTTTTAGAAACAGTTGGCAAAACAGTTTTAAGCCAGTATGTTTATCTTTCATTAAAAGTGTTTGTTCAAAAAGAAACAGTAATTACATACGATAATGGCTATTATAACAGGCAATTGGTGGAGATGTACAATCCAAAATGGTTATACAAGCAGGAAGTTACTTATAAACAATGCGTTATTTTTGAAGATGAAGTTCAGCCTTATTATAAAGTTTTGAACAGTAATAATATTTACTAAAAAAACATATTTTGAAATAATATCAATCCTTAAGCCCAAGAGTTGTAAATATTTTCATTCCTTTTAAAGGAACCAATGCTCCAATTTGAATTATGTATGAGCCCTGAATTGCCTTGTTTTTGGCACTCTTGAAAGCAATCCGGTAAAGTCCTCTATCCAGTTTCAAGGAATTACTTTTCAAAACCCTTACCAGTGAATTATTTCTGAGTCCGTTTGGTTGAGGAATCAGTTCTTCCGAATTGTCGTTTTTGCCTAGATCAATCCATACAATTTCGTTTTCTTTCAAGCTGGAATCCAAAGGGAAATTGATACCAATGGCTTGCTGCAAAATAATTTCCGGGTCAAAATAGCTTTCTTTTTTATTTTTGTTTTTCCAAAATATTTCGGTAGCAAAATCACCGCCTTCGGGAAAAACTTTCTCTGGAACAGGCGAAATGAGCCTTATTCCAAGCTCAGAAGTAGAATCGGGAAGGTAAAAATAAAGAAAATGTACAGGTTGTCCGTTTAATGAATCATTGCTAATACTATCTTTCTCCGCATAATCAAACCATGAAATTATTCCAGCGTAAGCAATGCGCCGTTCTACACCGTTGCGCAGGTATTTGCCATTTTCTGCGCCAAAAAGGTCGAGGCGTTGCGAAAGGGCAGCTTTTGAGCAACATACACAAAAAGATAAAACTATAAAAACGCGAAACATTAATTATTTAATTTTCAGAGTTAAAACTTTTTCGTCATCAATAAAACAATCCAGAATATCATTTATTACAAGACTTTTAGATTGTGGTGGTCCGCCTGCAAAAATTAAATCACCCATTTTAAGCATGATATTTTCGGAAACATGCGAAACAATTTCATTAATACTGAAACGAAGATTTTTTAAAAAAAATTTATTTATCTCAATGTTATTAATGCAGAAACGAAAACAAAAATTTTCGATTGAAATGTTATCTGTGATTGTGATAAACTTCCCTAGTGGTGCTGATGCATCGTATGACTTTACAACTTCCCAAGGATGTCCTTTTTTAATGGTTTCGGTAAGAATTTCAGGGGCTTCCATATCAATACCCATGGTGATTTCGGAATAATAAAGATGTCCGAATTTTGGTTGAATTGCTTTCCCCAGCCGTGAAACTTTAATAACAACATGTGGAACAGGAACAATATTGGACGAAAATTCAGGAATAAAAAAAGGCTGACGGCTCCTGATTAAACTGGATTCCGGCTTCAAAAAGAAAATCGGTTTTTTGGGAGGAATTTTAAAATATTCGAGGTTGTTTTGAATACAGAAAATTTTCATTTTTATGAATTGATATTCACTGAAGATTTATTAAATCCTCTGAGTTTGATAGCTGTAATAAGTTTTTTAGTATACAATGGAAAGTCAGCTTTTATCATCCAATCGTAGTAGGAGGGCTCAATACGAAAAACATCTTCAACGGGTTTGCCTTTATGCTTGCCGAAATTAAATGTTTCAACTCCTTTGGCGTTAAAAGCGATATGTCCGACAAAATCAGCAAAATTTGAATTAAATGAAAAATCATGCAAGGCTTGAACATCGTTTTTTATAGGATATTCTTCTACTTTATCTTTATTGATATAAACTGCATCCTGATATCTGTCGAGTTGGGATTTGAGTACTTCTAAAGTTGCCAATGTGTCTGCTTCTGCGCTGTGAGCATTTTCAAGATCTTTGTCACAATAAAATTTATAGGCGGCTTTCAGCGTTCGGGGTTCCATTTTATGAAATATATTTTGGATGTCCACAAAACGTCTTCCTTTCATATCAAAATCAATTCCGGCTCTGATAAATTCCTCAATAAGGAATGGAATATCAAATTTGTTGGAATTGTAACCCGCAAGGTCGCAGTTAACAAGTATCTGATTAATTTTTACTGAAAGCTCTTTAAACGTTGGACAATCCTTAACATCGTCGTCAGTAATTCCATGAATTGCAGTTACCTCAGCAGGTATTGGAATGCCGGGGTTTATCCTTTGCGTAAAAGTTGATTGAGATCCGTCGGGATTAATTTTTACAATACTAATTTCAACAATGCGCTCAGTTACAATATTTATTCCTGTGGTTTCAAGGTCAAAACAAGCCAG
>JBBQSF010000156.1:0-5928 GCA_038214085.1 Bacteroidales bacterium
CAATAATTCTTTTCTTAGAAACTGTTTTGAAATAATATTTTACTTTTGTAATTGATGTGTTTAGTGCGTTGGTCACATCGAGTAATGAAATTTATCGAGATGGTGTGTTGGGTTGATCTCGATACGAAATAAACTCCCTGCCTGACAATAGGCGGGCGTTAACATTGCATTTATTTCTACTCGATCTGACCCTTTTTAGAAGTGATGTGAAATAGTTATAACTTATAACAGTTTTTTTAATGCCCAGATATTTTATACAATTATCATTCGATGGAACGGCTTACCACGGTTGGCAAAGTCAGAACAATGCCAATACAGTGCAAGCAGAAATTGAAAAAGCACTTGCCATAGTATTCAAACAAAAAATGGATATCACGGGTGCAGGCCGCACAGATACAGGAGTTCATGCAAAAAACTATTTCGCGCATTTTGATTTACATGAAAACATTGCACAAGTTGCAAAAGAAAAAATTCTTTACCAGATGAATTGCTTACTGCCTAACGATATTGTAATTCACAAAATAATTCCTGTTTCCGAAAATGCACACGCACGGTTTGATGCGACTTCCAGAACATACTGTTATTATATTTCGTTGCAAAAACAAGCATTTAACAGAGAATATTTTTATCAATTATTTGAATTGCCTGAAATTGAAAAAATGAATGCAGCTGCTCAATATTTACTAAGTATTTCTGATTTTTCTTCTTTCGCAAAATTGCACTCACAAACAAAAACCAATAATTGCAAAGTGACCAAAGCACTGTGGACAAAGGAAAACGATACGTTAATCTTTACTATTTCTGCCGATCGTTTTTTGCGTAACATGGTTCGATCAATTGTCGGAACGCTTTTAGAAGTTGGAACAGGTAAAATTAATTTTGAGGATTTCAAAAAAATAATTGAATCAAAGAACCGCTCAAATGCAGGATTTTCGGTACCTGCAAAGGGTTTGTTTCTTGAAGAAATAATTTATCCTGATTCTGTTTTTAAAAATAATTTTTAAACATTTTTAAATTTTGCAATTGAAAAACGACGATTCAGGTATTATACTTTTCGATGGTGTATGTAATCTTTGCAACAGATTTGTGAAATTTATTATTGTTAAAGATCGCTTAAAAAAAATTCACTTTTCGCCTTTACAAAAAGAATCGACAAAGGAATTACTCAGGAAATTCAACATTGATTTTTCTAAACTTGACACTGTAATTTATATTAAAGATGAGAAAGTTTTCGCCAAATCATCTGCAGCCCTGCATGTTTTAAAGGATATTGGCGGTATCTGGAAATTGTTTTTTGTGTTTATTATTGTCCCAAAGTTTATAAGAGATTTCATTTATTCTATAGTAGTGCGAAACAGGTACAGGATTTTTGGAAAAAGCGATAGTTGTATGATTCCCTCGGAAAAGGATAAAGCAAGATTCTTATGAAGAAATTGTTTATTGATTAATCTATTTTAAATTAATCAACTAATTTTATCGCAATCCAAAATAAAAGACCACTTTGAGCAATAAATAAAATCGCAATATAAAATTTTAAAAAGCATGACCGAAAACAAGATTTTTACCAAAATAGATTTTACGCAAAGCCCTCTTGAAAAGGGAGAATACGAGAATTGCACTTTCCGGAATTGCAATTTTTACGAAACCAATTTATCAAATATTATTTTTCGGGAATGTGAATTTAATGCTTGTGATATAAGTCTTGCACGCTTGAAAAACACGGTATTTAACGACATTCGTTTTATTAATTGCAAATTGCTTGGCCTTCATTTTGACCACTGCAGCCAGTTTTTACTTTTTTTTACTTTTGAGGATTGCTCTTTGAAGCTTTCAACTTTCTATAAACTAAAACTTAAAAAAACTCTTTTTAAAAACTGCAATTTACAGGAAGTTGATTTTACTGAAACCGATATTTCCCAATCAAAATTTGAAAATTGCGACCTGCAAAGAGCGATATTTGCGAAAACAAATTTGGAAATGGTTGATTTCCGCACTGCCTACAATTATTCCATTGACCCGGAATTTAACCGAATGAAAAAAGCTAAATTTTCAGCAACCGGAGTTATTGGATTGCTTGATAAATATAACATTATTATAGAATAATTTATTTTTTCGTTCTCAGTAAAAAGCAAGAGAATTGCTAATATTTCACAAATTCATTTATTATCTGTATCTTTGCACCCAATTACATATTTAATTTGCCGGGTAAAAAAATCAAGAAACACTTTGTGTTAAGGCAAATTCAAATACGAGTACCATTCTGCGAAAGCCAAATTATATTCCAAAATTTAAAAGTTTAAACAGAAAAAGAATTCATATTCATCAGACCGGTGATTGCGAACCTTATAATTTTGTCCGGTCTACATACTAATCACATAACATGTTATTTGAAAATTTAAATTTAATTGAGCCCATCCTTCAGGCTGTAAAATCAGAAGGATACACCAACCCAACACCGATACAGGAAAAAGCAATTCCGCTGATTTTAAATAAAAAAGACATTCTGGGTTGCGCCCAAACAGGTACAGGAAAAACTGCTGCATTTGCAATTCCTATTATTCAGTTAATGTATAACGACAATAAATGGGCACCAGGAAAAAAAGTAATCAGATGCCTGATATTAACTCCAACCCGCGAGTTGGCGATTCAAATTGGAGAAAGTTTTTCTACTTATGGGAAAAATACAAACCTTAAAAACCTTGTTGTTTTTGGGGGAGTAAGCCAGCATTCACAAGTTGAAGCTTTGAAAAAAGGAATTGACATTTTGGTAGCTACACCCGGGCGTTTGCTGGACTTGATGGATCAAAGATTTATCCACCTCAACAATATACAGTTTTTCGTACTTGACGAAGCCGACAGAATGCTTGACATGGGCTTTGTGCACGATGTAAAAAAAGTTATCGCAAAATTACCAGCAAAAAAACAATCGTTATTCTTTTCGGCTACAATGCCAAAAGAAGCGGTACAACTGGCAGACACTATTTTGGTAAACCCTTCACGTGTAGAAGTTAAGCCTGTTTTAAGCACCGCCAACCTAATAAACCAGGTAGTATATTTTGTTGATAAGGAAAACAAAACCCGATTACTAATTGAAATTTTAAAAGATAAAAAAATTGAAAGGGTACTGGTTTTCACACGCACAAAGCATGGAGCAGATAAAGTTTCTAAAGACTTAATAAAATCAGGAATCAAAGCTCAGGCGATACATGGAAACAAATCGCAAAATGCACGACAGACAGCACTTAGCGATTTTAAATCAAATTTAACACGAGTCCTTGTTGCCACTGATATTGCCGCAAGAGGTATTGATATTGATGAGCTAACACATGTTGTAAATCTTGAACTTCCTAATATTCCGGAATCTTATATTCATCGAATAGGTAGAACAGGTAGAGCCGGTTCAAACGGGATGGCTATTGCTTTTTGCGATGCCATTGAAAAAGAATATTTAAAAGATATACAGAAATTAATAGGGAAACAAATTCCGGTTATTGACGACCACTCATTTCCATTGATGAACCACGACATTACCAAAGCGAGTGTAAGGCCACCACGCCCTCAGCGAAAAGCAGGAAACAGAAATTCATCAGATAGAAGCGAAAAAAAAACGCAATCACCCTCGACCAATCATACAAAAAAACCAGATTCACAGCCAAGAACTAATCCAAATAAAAAATCATGGAGTTCTAGAAATAGAGGTTGATGAAATTATGCTTGCTTCGGACTGAATTTTTCTTTGCTCTTTCACTTGCAAATATTTATTTCAAGCTTTTAATCAACACTTTTCTATTTTGTTGTACCTATGTTGTACCTGTTAAAGAAAAAACCCTTGATAATACAGTATTATCACGGGTTTTTTGTTTTTGATTGTGACTCCGGAGGGATTCAAACCCCCAACCTTCTGATCCGTAGTCAGATGCACTATTCAATTATGCTACGGAGCCAATTATCTTCTTTAAACTTTCTTTTCCACAGCCAGATTTTAAGTATTTCTCTCTTTGTCTAGCGTCAACTCTTTCCTTTACTTCTTCTTTATAAACCAACTTCCAAGGAATGTACCCTTTTGTTGATCTTGTTTTTCCACTATTATGTTCTTTTAACCTTCTTTCAATATTCTCCGTAAAGCCAACATACAACCTACTATCCACCTCACTTTTAATCACATACACAATGTACATATTCTCTATTTGATGCACCCTGCCTGCCGGCAGGCAGGTATTCAGTTATGCTACGGAGCCAATTGCGGTTGCAAATATACAAAATATTTTTTTTCTATTTAATCCCTTTGCTTAAATTTGTAAAAAAAATCAATTGAATATTAAATCCATTATAATTTCATTGCTTTCCTTGCTATGTGTTTTCACTTATGCAAGTGGGCAACAGTCGCTAAAATACGCCATACTATCCTCTGGGTTTAATAATTCCAAAGGCATTCACAACATTTGTTTAAATCCTGATTCTGTCAAAAAGCCCAGCAGTGGGTTTTATCTAGGTGCAAACGTTGGAATGTATTTCGCAAATAGAAACACTGCACAATACTATAACGGCGCAGGTGTTAATGGAGTTGACTCGGTAATTAATCATTCCTACAATTACCCTCAAATTAGGGAAAGGCTCAACTACGACTTTAAACTTGCTGAATTACCTGCAAAAATGAGATACAGTCCTTCATTATTATTTGGTTTGAATGCAAGATATTCGATAAAAAACTTCGGAATTTTCGCCAACTTTAATATTACCAAACTTAAAACAAAAGATATATTTACAATCGAAATTCTCGACCCAGGAAACACTTTATCCCAAAAAATATACAAACAGGAAAGTATTTCCGGCAGTGAACAAAGAGCAATAATTGATTTTGGCTTTAATTATATTTTCAAATCCAAAGGGATTGCAAAACCTTATATAGAAGCAGGAATTAACATTAACGACACTAAATTTCTCGACAACAAGATCTCAATCGAAGGACTTGACTTCAGCATTGTAAATTATTATTACTCCTATCATCAGCTTGAACAAGGTGGAATTGGAATGGGTGCATTTGCAGGATTTGGATTGGATATGACCTTTAGCGAATACATTACTATTGACCCAGGTATTAATTTATATTATACAAAAATCAAACTTGGCGATATTGATGAATACAAGCTTAATTCAACTTTTTATTTCCGTATTATTCTTAACGGACTCTTATAAATGTCAATAATTGGTAATAATTATTCTGACAAATTTCTCAAGTTTTCGAAGATGATATTTACTTTTGTCAGCTTAATTTTTCAATAATCAAATGAACAAAAAAGTAAAAACTGCAAGGCTTTCGATTTTTTCTAATTCGCTGCTGATTGTATTAAAAACAGTTGTTGGATTGTTTTCTGGTTCCGTGAGTATTCTTTCAGAAGCCATTCATTCCTTTATCGATCTGTTGGCTGCAATAATCGCTTTTTTTTCCGTAAAAATTTCGGACAATCCACCTGACGAAAAACATCCTTATGGACATGGAAAATATGAAAATGTTTCAGGTGTAATTGAAGCATTGCTCATATTTATTGCTGCGATCTGGATTATTTATGAAGCTGTGAAAAAATTTCTAAATCTGGATGAAGTAACGAACCTTGGATGGGGCTTTGGTGTAATGCTGGTTTCTGCAGTGGTAAACTTCTTTGTTTCGCGAAGATTGTATAAAGTGGCAAAAGAGACCGACTCTATCGCCTTAGAGGCTGATGCGCTGCACCTCAAAGTGGATGTGTTGACTTCACTTGGGGTCAGTATCGGATTGCTATTAATTGGGATAACCGGATTTCACCAACTCGATCCTGTTATTGCTATAATTGTAGCAATATTTATTCTAAGAGAATCATTTATCCTTTTAAAAAATGCCTATTCTCCCTTGCTCGATGTGCAGCTTCCTGCTGAGGATGTTCAAATTAT
>JBBQSF010000157.1:0-5881 GCA_038214085.1 Bacteroidales bacterium
GATAAACCGTATCAATGCAGGTGTTAGAGCTTACGGAATGTCATATTCTGTATTCATTGGCCGCCTAATTAAAAATGATATTCAGATAAACCGTAAAGTTCTTGCTGATTTAGCAATGAACAACCCAGAAGCTTTCAAAGCTATTGTGGATAAGGTAAAATAAATATAAAAATTCCTATTCTTAAAAACCCGGTATTTTGCCGGGTTTTTTTGTTTCATAAATCAAAATTCAATCCCAGTGAATGTTGAATAACCAAACATTTGAAGTCAATATTAAAAATTTGCGTTATCCATAAGTTTCAATATTTTATCCTTTACAATAAATAAAGGCGATGCAATTGCATTTACATATTGAAAATTACCCTCTCTTTTATTGTCAATTGAGAGTTGTAATGGACAGGCTTCGCTTTGAATCGCATTAACTTTAAATTTATTGCTGCTGTTATCGTAAAACACATAAGGCGCACCAGAAGAACCAAAACGGAAATATCCTTTTATAAGATAACGCATTCCTTCAAAAATATAATTGCCACCAAAGTGGTCAGGGAACACACCAAAATGTTCCAAATAACCTTCGATATGCGCCTTATTCAAAAGCTTGCCAACCTCGCTGTTTGGAGAACTTTGCAAACAATAAAATTGTTCCTGATCCGTATTTAGAATCGAAAAGTCAATTTCAATCGATGGAAGTGCATCAATAATATCTTGATGCGTATTGATAATTTTATACAGCGCAATGTCTTCGTTATAAAAGGCTTCAACAAGCTGAACTTCTAATAAAAACGTATTTCTGCTCAAACTTGGTTCAAAAAATTTTGTGTTTACATTAAAGTAAGTATCCAGATTAGGATTATTATAAAACTTGTTATTTTTAAATTGAACAATTAAATGTGGGCTGCAAATATTTCGCTGCATCAAATTTATCCAGCGGGTATCGAAATTGATTTGTTTTAAAATATCAATAATTGGTTTAACATCGTTTGGATTTACAACAGAAATATATCTCTTGTTTGTGTCCGAATCAAAATGAAAACGCTGGTTAAAAAGTTGCAACTGATCCGCATTTAAATGTGGACGTATTTCCGTTGAGAAAATGGATTCATCAATAGATTTAATTATTTGCGCTTCGCTTCTTAAGCTATGAGCCACAGTTAATACATAGCCTTTGCCAATATGAAAAGCACAAACATTATTATCATAATGCCGCCTATGTGGTTCATTGATATTATGAATCATCATAATTCGGAACAATGGCGATGTTTGTTCGTAAGTAAGTTCGAGTTGCTGAGTGAGCATTATGTTTGAATAAAATTAATTACTTTATTGTTAGACTAATGAATAACATTATAAACTTATTGTTATTGCTTGAATTTAATTAAAAATAATGTACGATATTCATTTGCGTTTTCAAGCAATTGCCCTTGCTTCGACTGGGAATCGAAGAACATTTCGTTGGGCAAAATTCCAGGTTTCCCCCTTGTGTTTTTATAAAAAAGTCTGTTTTGGTTAAAGTAATACTGACCGAAAAAATCTGGTTCATCTTTGTTGTACTTGTAGTCAATAACACCGTCGCTGCCAACATACACATTTGGATTATACTGTTCGCTTTCGGAAACATAAATTAATGAATCATTCGAAAAATAGTATTCAACAATAGCCACATCATTTAGTTTTTTAACCCCTATCAATTCTTTTATTCTGCATAGTTTACCGTTTTTAAAATAGCCTGTAAGTTCACCAAATCCGATGCCTGCTTGGTTAATAAAAGCGCTATCAAGAAATGTCTCATTTTTATAAGTTGAAATCGAATAAGTGGTGTCGGAATATAGAATTAGCACTTTTTTATTAACGGCGATTATTGAGTCGTTCAGGCTCTGCCCTGACAGCACAGCCACAAAAAAGAAATGGATAACAATTAGTAAAGCACGATTTACAATTCCTGTTTTCATTTATTTGTTATTTTTTATAAAATTACACATTTCTAATTATTAATGTCCGATAAAAAAACAGTTAAGCTAAAAGGATGTAAATTTATTATTTTCTTCCTTTGCCTCAATCCTGAAGGATGAATTGATTTTTAGCAATTTACATCCTTTAGGATTGAGGCAAAATGAATTGATAAAATTCAAGTCATCAAAACTATTAAAACCAACCCTTTGTTTTTACAAAATCCATAGATACCTTATTTAACTTGATATTTCACACATTTCCTTTTTTTTTATCGGACAACAGTGATTTGTTATTGCAAAAGTAATAAAAATAAGAAAATAAATTTTGCTGTAACCGAGGATTTATATATACGCTCTCACTTTCACTTTCAGGAAAAATGAATGAGTTAAATCAATTGATTATCTTTGTCGATTAAACATAAAAATTGTAAAATGAGAAATATATTCATTGCATTATTTATCTTTTTATTATCTTTTTTTTCCTACAGCAGCATACAGGCTCAGGAATTGTTTTTAAATAACCGTGAGTTTTCAATTGGCTTTGAAAATAGTGCAAATAAAAAGGATTTGGATATTCACACTTCCTTTAAACCGTATATTCAACGAAATGTTGACAGCATGAATCAAAAAAGCACTTCACTTTACGACAAGAGGTCGCTGATTTATAAAAAAATATTCCATGAAGATTTAATTACGGTAAATACCGAAGATTTTAAGATGCAGATCAATCCAATGTTTGATTTTGAAGCTGGAAAAGATTTTGAAAATGATAAAAATACTTGGGTAAACACAAGGGGACTAATGGTAAAAGGTTCAATAGGTAAAGAGTTTTCGTTTTATTCGTCATTTTATGAGAACCAAGCAAAATTTACTGATTATATCAGCGATTTTGTTAAAAAAAACAAAGTAGTTCCCGGACAGGGAATGGCTCGGGTTTTTAATGACAATGGCTTTGATTTTTCGCATGCTGAAGCAGTGTTGTCCTATACACCATCAAAATTTTTTAACTTTCAGTTTGGGCAAGGAAAAAACTTTATAGGCGATGGATACCGTTCTCTTTTACTGTCGGACAATTCCTTTACTTATCCGTATTTTAAAATAACCACCAATGTTTGGAAGTTTCAATATACAAATTTGTTTTCTTCTTTCATAAATATGCAGCCTGGAGCAAAGCTGGGAAAACCGTTTGATAAAAAAAATGCATCCTACCATCTACTGAGTTATAATGTTACCAAAAGGCTGGAATTGTCGTTTTTTGAGGCAATCATTTGGCAGGCTTCGGACAGTAATAATTATCGTGGTTTTGATATTAATTATTTGAATCCTATAATTTTTTACCGACCTGTGGAGTTTTCGCTCGGATCGCCCGACAATGCGCTGATGGGATTGAATGCGAAATATAAAATTTCGAATAATATTCAAGCATACGGTCAGTTTGTGCTCGACGATCTTAACCTGAGCAAACTCAAAGCGGGCAAGGGATTTTTTCAGGAAAAATACGGGTTTCAGATAGGAGCTAAACTGAATAATATATTTAAAATTGATAACCTAAGTTTTCAAACAGAATACAATCAGGTGCAGCCTTATGTTTATGCACATAAAGAACCTTTGCAAAGCTATACCCATTACAATCAGGCGCTGGCACATCCTTTGGGCGCAAATTTTAAAGAGTCGGTAACTTTTTTAAATTATAAATACAATCGTTGGTTTGCGGAATTTAAATTTATCTATGCCAGATATGGCGCAGATACTGCAAATTCACATTGGGGCCAGGATATTTTTAAATCAGATTTTGATGCCCAACGACCAGGTCATGAATTGTCGTTTGGCAATTTTAACGGGCAGGGACTAAACACAACGCTGAGTTATCAGGATATTAGAATAAGTTATTTGTTGAATCCTGCATATAATTTGAATATTGCCGCGGGTGTAAGTTTAAGAACCGAGAAATCGTCAATTGCAACAAACAAAAGCACATTGATTTATTTTGGAATCCGAACCAGTTTGCAAAATTTGTATTACGATTTTTAACATTTCATGGCCAAGCTCGTTTTAGATCTTCACGAAATATACAATAAGGGAAAGCTTATTGATAAAGCCTTACAGGATATTATTGAAGAAGCAATAGAGAAAAAAATAACTACGGTAGAAATAATTCCCGGCAAGGGAAGTGGTCAGCTTAAAAAGAAAGTACTGCGTTTTTTGGCGCAAAAAGAAATTAAAAAACTGTATCAACGAATAGAAAAAGACAGCAATAATTTCGGGAAAATTTATGTTTATTTCCGCTTTTGAATTTTTGAATGCTTTGCTGATATTCATGGCTTCGAGCGCCTGTCTGCTTTTTCGTAGGCAGAAAATCCGAAGGCAGGAAGTCGAGAAGAAGAATTATTTCAGCAGCACTTTCTGCGAAATTGTTTTTTCCGAATTGCTCATCGATATCATATAAATACCCAAAGCATAATCCTTATAGCTGAACGAAACCTGATTGAAACCCGCAACCGTAGTTTTACTTTGGTTTTGCACCAGCCTTCCGCGGCTGTCGTAAACCGCAAACGTAAAGTTTTCGCCATCCGTTGGGTAGGTGAATGTAACATTCATATTTCCGCTTTGGTCGGGATATACAGTTACAATGTCGAAATTATTCTCTGTTTCATCGTTGCAATTTACCTGCACAGGACTAAATACTTCCTGTATTCCGTTAAAATCCGTTTGTTTGAGCCTATAATAGCCAAAACCTGGGTATGGACTAAAATCCGTAAGATTGTAAGTATTTAATGTATTGCTTGTTCCAGCGCCTGGCAACAAACCCACGGTTTCCCAAGTGTTCAAGTCAATGCTTTTTTCTAGGGTAAAATAATCGTTATTGGTTTCTGTGGCTGTGGCCCATGATGCAATTACATTATCATGATCGCACTGTGCCGCAAACTGAAGGAGTTCTATTGGCAATGGTTGATTCTTATTAACCAATACCCAAACTCTTGAAACATTGATGCCTGCAACGCTGGTTACTTGATATGCCGAACCCGTTCCAAGCAAATTAGAATTCCAACCGGCACTTGGTGAAATCGAAGGATCCCAATATTGAGCTTTTAAATCAGCAGCGGTTTGACCGTTAATTTCAGCTAATGCGTAAGTAAAAGTTAATGACGCTGTTGGATTTGTCGCATAACTATTATACGTAATACCCCAAAAACGATCTACTGCATTTCCTGAATTATCAGCTAATATAGGTGTGCCTCCAGACATTGTGGTAACAGTATTTGGATATGCAGGGTAAGGTGCGTTAGCAGTTGAAGTTGAATATGTTGCAGCAGTGAGATTTCCTGAACCTGTACCTGCTGAACTTATAGATGCTCTAAATGGGATATATGAACCGCCGACTGTTCCAAAAGGAATTTCAAAATTACCTGTACCCGTGCCTATGTTCCACTGCAAACGACTCAATTCAGTATTTGGAACACCATCAAGTGTTTCGCTCACAATATAACCACTGTTGCGTGCAATACCTGTTGTGGCTGTATTGTTTACAATAAATATATTGCTGTTTAATACCAGCGGACCGCTTTCCAATTTAAGTTGTCCGTTTACCTGATTGTTGGTAATACCACAAGTAGCACCTTGTGTAGTATGATTTACTTCCAAATTTTCAAATATAGTTGCATGCGAACCGCCAATAGTTTGTGTGGAAGCCGCAGCACCGTTGAGTTTTACCCAGCCATCGCCATCGTTATTAATAAAAACATCGTTACTTGCATTGTTGGTCCAATTGCCTTCCACCTGCATCACTCCATCAATATCAATTTGGCCATGGGTGCCACTAGTAGTGTTTTTATAGTTCCCGTTAGCATCGCCATCCACCTTAACATATGCGCCAGTTTGAATCACAATAAGCGCACCATTATTAAACAAGCCTTGACTAAACGACAAGTTTG
>JBBQSF010000158.1:0-5758 GCA_038214085.1 Bacteroidales bacterium
TTGAAATCGTTACCAGGCACATAAGCATATTTTAAAAACCCTTCGTATCCTTTTTCATCTTTAAGAGCGCTTTGTTTCATCGCTTTAAGCGCATTAGAAACATCAAAACCCTTGATGCCTTTGATGTAGGCATCAGTTATAACAGAAACTGAATGAAAGCCAATCATACAGTCGGTTTCATTTGCGGATAATTCCCAAACAGGCAGTTTTCCCACCTGATCAAACTGCGCCAAAAAAGTATTGATAAAATCGCCAGTTCTTTTCTGGTCAATAATCGTAAACAAAGGATGTTCGGCACGATAAGTATCCCAAAGAGAAAAAACAGTAAAATAATCGAACCCTTTTGTTTTATGAATTTCCATATCTCTGCCCCTATAAAGGCTATCGACATCGGAATAAATATTTGGTTGCAGCATGCAATGGTACAAAGCCGAATAAAATATTTTTGTTTGTTCAACTGTACCGCCTTCCGCAACAATTTTCCCGAGCTGTAGGTTCCATAATTTTTTAGTTCCCTGAACCACATCTGCAAAATTCCATCCGGGTATTTCGGTTTGTAGATTTTTTGATGCGCCATTTGTACTAACCCCAGAAATGCCACATTTTACAGTAAGTTCATTACTGCCGGAAGCTTCAAAAGTTAAAACTATTTTAAGATTTTTACCGGAAACAGAATCAGAATATGCCACAAGAGTATCATTGCAAAAAAGTTCTGCTTTTTTAATGGGTTTGTTAAATATTGCATCAAAAAACACATATTGTTCTTCGGCCCAGGCTTTTGATTTACGGAAACCTTTGATTTCATTTTCACCAACTATTTTTATATATGAATCTAAAACCAAATCGCGGTGTTTAAGGTCGATCACTACTTTTTGTTCTGAATTTTTGGGAAAAGTATAACGGTGCATTCCCGCTCTTGCTGTGGCTGTAAGTTCAACCTTAATGTTTGTTTTGTTGAGCATTACAGAATAATACCCTGCAGAAGCTTTTTCTTTTTCATGGGAGAACGATGATGCATATCCATAATCCTTTATTGAAAAATCACCGCTAACAGGCATAAACAGTATATCTCCATAATCAGAACAACCTGTTCCGCTAAGATGAGTATGAGAAAAACCATAAATAATGCTGTCGGAATAATGATATGCTGAACATCCGTCCCAACCGGTGAGCCTTGTATCGGGGCTAAGTTGCACCATTCCAAAAGGTACTGAAACGCCCGGAAATGTATGTCCATGACCATCAGTTCCAATAAATGGATTTACCAATTCGCTGTAGTCGGATATCTTATTTTCTTTTTGTGCAAGAACAAAAGAAACGGAACACGACATAAATAAAAAAAATAAAAAACCGTTTAGCTTTTTCATACAAATTGTTTGAATGCGAGTGCGGCTGCGCCAAGAACAGCAGCATTACTTTCGTTGAGCGGTGAAGGTATTAGTTTGATTTTATTTTTCCAGATGGGAAGCAGAAAGTGATTCATGTATTTTTCAGTAGGGTTTAACAATAAATCACCGGCAAGTGAAAGTCCTCCGAACAAAATAATCGCTTCGGGGCTGGTATGTGCAACAGCATCGGCGAGTTTCATTCCAAGAATTTTAGCTGTAAACTCAAATGCTTCAAGAGCTATTTTATCTTTTTGACAGGCAGCCTCATAAATCATTAATGAATTCATTTGCGAAGTTTCAATCTTTCTCAGAATACTTGGTTCGTTTGATTTGGCAAGCATTTCCATAACAGTAGTAACAATTCCTCTCGATGAACAGTATGTTTCGAGGCAGCCTTTTTTTCCGCAACCACAGGGTCTTCCTTCAGGATCAACAACGGTATGGCCGATTTCCCCAGCAAAGCCATCGTGACCATAAAGAAGTTCGCCATTTGCAACAATGCCGCTGCCCACTCCTGTACCCAAGGTTATCACAATAAAATTTTTCATTCCTTTGGCTGCACCAAACATCATTTCGCCAATTGCGGCAGCATTAGCATCGTTTGTCAAAACTACGGGTAGCTTTACTTGTTTTCCAATCATTTCGGCTAAAGGAACCACTCCAACCCAGTCAAGATTTGGCGCAAACTCAATAGAGCCGGTATAAAAATTACCGTTAGGCGCACCCACACCCATTCCAACAATTTCATAATCTCCAGATATTACAATCATTTGTTTTAATTTGATTGCAAGCGCTTCAACAAAAGCCTGAGCGCCTTTATATGAATTTGTTTTCAACGCATCCACCTGAACAATTGTTCCATTGCGGTTTACAAGTCCTACTACAGTGTTTGTTCCGCCAATATCAATACCAAAAGCAAGTTGATCTTTCATATTAAAGATTTTAGGAGGGGTTTGGCTTATGACCTTTAACCCCATAAAACAACAAATAAATATAAGAAAACAATGGAACAACAAAGGATATTTGAATTCCAAATGAGTCAGCAATTAATCCCTGCAAAGGAGGTAAAAGTGCACCGCCAAGTATCATCATCACAAGCAACGACGATGCCTGCGATGTAAATTTTCCTAACCCGTTTATTGCCAATGTAAAAATATTCGACCACATAATTGAATTGAACAAACCAATTGAAAGCATACACCACATCGAAATTTTTCCAGATGTAAGTATTGCTGTTACTAATAATCCGAGTGCAACCACTGCAAATAAAGCAAGTGTGCGTGCCGGCATTGATTTACCTAAAATAAAAACGGTGTAATTCAAGATCATAAAAGCAATGTAATACCAAACCTGTTCAAAACGAAGGCCTTTCATGTAATATGTTATGAAATAGATCAACAAAAATGAGGCGGCTGCCATCATAATCATATACAGATATTTTCGCGACTTTTTTAGTGTGCTGAGAGAAATCGCGCCTAAAAAACGCCCGATCATTGCGCCTCCCCAATAATATGCCAGATAATTGCTTGCTTCGGAGCCACTCAGCCCCATAATTTTTGTTTGACCTAAAAAAGAAATCATATTGTTCCCAATAGTAACTTCGGCTCCAACATAAAAAAAGATGGCGAGCATTCCAAAAGAAAGATTTGGGAAACGCAAAGCTCCGGCTTTCTTTTCAATTACGTCTTTATTAGAAAGGACAGGAAGTTTGGAAAAGTAGATAAAAACAGCAAGAAGTATCAAAACCACAGCAAGAAAAAGATATGGGACTTTAACTGATGAGGCGCTGATATCTGTAGCATTAAAAAAATATTCGAAAAGGAAAAAGCCACCCAACACTGGTGCGATAGTGGTTCCGAGAGAATTAAACGCCTGCGAAAGATTCAGCCGGCTCGATGCTGTTTCGGGAGAACCCAAAATTGCAACATAAGGATTTGCAGCAATCTGTAAAATAGTAAAACCCAAACCAAGTAAAAATAACGCACCAAGGAACACTCCAAACGAATGAAAAATAGTGGCGGCAGGATAGAACAGCGAACAGGCTATTGCCGAAAGAACCAGCCCTGAAATAATTCCGTTTTTATATCCGATTTTTGAAATTGGATCCCCTATGGTTATTGATAAAAGAAAGTAAATTAATGAACCGATAAAATAAGCAATAAAAAAAGCAAATTGCACAAGATTCGCCTGAAAATGCGATAGTGAAAAAACACTTTTTAGGTATGGACTTAAAATATCATTTAAGACAGTAATAAATCCCCACATAAAAAAAAGCGTAGTTAAAACGATTAAGGCGTAAGAATGTTTTTTTGTTTGTTCAGTAATTTGCATGTTTTTCGGGAAATTAATTATTTTATTGTAGATCTGCGGATATTGAGCGAAGTGGAAAGTTCAATAGTTTTCTTACTACGAACCTCCTCCTTTGATTTTAGCTCTTCCAGAAGGATCTGAACTGCATTTATACTGAGCTCCTCAATGGGCTGCGCCACCGCTGTAATAGATGGGTTATTAAACTTGAAAAATTCGAGATCGTCAAAGCAAAGTAGCGCTATATCTTCGGGAAGTCTTATTTTCATTTCGTGTAAGGTTTCGAGGCAAGCAATGGCAATGTTTCCGTTAACAGCAAACAATGCGTCAATTTTATTTGGGCCATTCAGCATGGATTTAATTTCCTTTTTTACAGCATTTTTAACATCATCGAAAGGAATTTCAGCCATAAGCCTTTTGCCGTATGATAAACCATGATCTCTCAATGCTCTATAATATCCTTCGAGGCGGTGATTAATGGTGGAAACATGAAACGGCGATACGGCAAATGCTGCAATATTTCTGTAACCCTGAAGAATAAGATGGCTGACACCCTCATAAGCTCCTTTAAAATTATTAACAGTTACCGTGTTGGACAAAATATCAGGTATCGACCGGTCAATAAGCACAAATGGATACTTTTCTTCTAAAAGTGCTTTAAATTCAGCATTGCTTTTTTGTGAACTCGAAATGATTAAACCATCCACTTGTCTGTCTTTTAGCATGTGAATTAATTTCTGCTCCTTTTCAACATCTTCGTCGGTACTACATATAATAAGGCTGTATCCTTTTTCTTCGAGAAAATCTTCGATATGGCGTGCAATTTTCGAATAAAACGGATTAGCAATATCTGAAACAATTAAACCAATAGTATTTGATTTCCCAAGCCTCAACCCTCTGGCCATCATGTTGGGTTTATAATTCAATTCTTTAATTTTTTCCCAAACTCTTTGTTGTGTAATTTTGCTGATTCCGTTTTCTTCGGCTTTATTATTTAACACCATTGAAACGAGCGATTTCGAAACACCTAAACTTTCAGCTATATCCTGAAGGGAAATTTTCTTTTTCATGAAAATATTTTTAATAACGTAAGCAAAATTAACTGAAAATAATTAATTCTTTGATTTTTTTTATTTCCTAAACTTTTTATTTAAAAAATAATTTTCCTACTTTAACGGTTTAGTTAAAACAGAAAACACAAGCATATAGCAAACGTCAAAGTGCTGAGAGGTAATGCCAAAAAAAATATTCAATTTGAAATTCTGGATTTTTGCCTATATTTGTGGCAAATAATAAGGCACAATTCTGGGTTTTGTTTTTGCAGAACACCAATTTATTATGCTGATTAACAAAGATCAATAAAATAATTGTAACAAAATAGTATGAATAACTCCATTTACAGTATAATAACAGGTACCGGAATTTATGTTCCAACGAACCGGATAAAAAATGAAGATTTTCTTAGCAGTCAGTTCTACGGTTCTGATGGAACAAAACTTGAAAATGACAATCAGGAAATTATTGACAAATTTCTTGATATTACTACTATTGCTGAAAGACGTTATGTTACAGACGATTTGGTTACTTCCGATATTGCAACTTATGCTGCACTTGAAGCTATAAAATCAGCAAAAATCAACAAAGAAGAATTGGATTATATCATTGTTGCTCATAACTTTGGAGATGTAAAAAAGGATAACAGACGATCGGATATGGTTCCCAGCCTTGCTGCCCGAGTAAAATTCAAACTTGGAATTGAAAATCCTGGCACAGTAGCTTACGATTTACCCTTTGGCTGCCCTGGCTGGCTGCAGGGGGTTATACAAGCTGATTATTACATCAAATCTGGCGATGCAAAAAAGATTCTTGTTATTGGAGCAGAAGTATTGTCTAGGGTTTCTGACCCACACGACCGTGACAGTATGCTTTATGCCGATGGTGCTGGAGCTGTAGTTCTTGAAGGAAAACAAAGCGATACTCCCATTGGTATTCTTGCTCATAAAACGCGATCGGATACTTTTTTGTTTTCAAAAATGCTTTATATGGGTAAATCATACAACCCG